>DATBTF010000024.1:0-21570 GCA_036559405.1 Bdellovibrionota bacterium | reverse complement strand
CGCGCTCGAAGCAAGAGCCGCGGAGGAAAAGTGAAAATCCTGCTCGCCAAGCGGCGTGCGATGGGTGATACGGTCTTTTTGTCGTCGACAGTGGAGAATCTATCCGCCGCGCTTCCGGGGTCTGAGATCCATGTGCTGGCGCCGGGCGCCTTCCTACCCTTGCTCGAGGGGCATCCCAAAATCAAGACTCTGCTCAGCTACGACGAAGGCTGGGTGAGCCTGCTGAAAAAAATCCGCGCGCTGGCCCTCGATCAGTACATCCAGCTGCACTCTTCTTCGGGGCGGCGCTGGATGGCCTACCTTTCGGGAGCGAAGGCCGTGAATTTTTCCGTGCAGAATAACGAGACGGAAGTAGCCTACGGCAAGCATCCGAACGCGCTTGAGTGGGACGGATTTTTCCTGCGTAGCATGTTTGGCGAGAAGATTTCGGTGCCGGGGCCCGCGCCGAAAATTTATCTGTCGCAGTCGGAAAAAGAAAAGGGCCGCGAGTTCTGGAAGAACCGGGGCATCGACGGGCGCCGCGTGGTTTTTCTCGGATTGGGTGCGAGCCGATCCACCAAGCGCTGGCCGGCAGCGCACTTCGCCCGCTTCGCAGAGCTGCTCCGCGATCGCACCGATCTCGTGCCCGCGATCATCGTGGGCCCGGGAAGCACCGAGGCGACCTTCGGTGGCGAGGTGCTCGACCAGTTCCGCGCGAAAGCTCTGCGCGCCTATGTGGGCGCCGATAAGGGCGATTTTATTCACGCCGACGGCCTGAGCACGCGCGACCTTGCCTGCGCGCTCTCCGCCGTGCGCGCCTATGTGGGCAATGATTCCGGTCCCAAGCATGTGGCGGCGGCCTTAGGCATCCCCACCTTTACCTTTTTCGGCCCGGAAGATCCGGTCGAATGGCATCCGTATGCGCGGGAAACGCATCCGGTTTTCTTTACGCCTGGACTGAACTGCCGGCGCGAAGATGAAGGCCGCTGGTGCGGGCTTGAAGTCTGCAATGAGCAGAAGCATCGCTGCATGGTGGATCTGGATCCGGTGGATGCGTTTGCGGAAGTGAAGAAGACCTTAGGCCTCTAACGCGCTGCGAGCTCAGGCATGGATGCCGTGTTGAGCTTGCGCTGCGGCACAGCTATATTGGACCCGTGACCACAACCCCCAAAATCTCGGGCTTCACGATCGTTCGCAACGGCGTGAAGTTCGATTATCCCTTCATGGAATCCTTGCGCTCGCTTCTGCCCTTGGTAGACGAACTCGTGATCGTGGTGGGGAAGGGGGAAGACGAAACGCTTCAAAAAATCCAAGCGCTCGCCTCCGAAAGCAATAAGTTAAAAATTTTCGAATCCATCTGGGACCCCAAGGTCCAAAAAGAAGGGCTCATCCTCTCCCAGCAAACCAATATCGCGCTCTCCCACTGCCGCGGTGATTGGGGCATTTATCTCCAAGCCGATGAAGTCTTGCATGAAGAAGACTACGCCAAGATCAAGCAAGCGATCGTCGATGCCCACGCTCAGGAAAATGTCGACGGTCTGCTCTTCGATTACGTGCACTTCTACGGCGATTTCTTCGTCGTGAACCGCAGCCCCTCAGCCTATCGCCACGAGATCAGAGCCGTGCGCCTGAACCGCAACGTGGTGTCGTGGAAAGACGCGCAGGGATTCCGCCGCCAGCTTCCGCACGACGACCACGAGCATTTTGAAAAGCTGCGCGTGCTGAAAACCAGTGCCCGCATCTTCCACTACGGCTGGGTGCGCCCGCCCGAGGTGATGAAGCAAAAGACGGTGGCGATGGACCGGCTCTACCATGGGGACGGGGCCGGCACTGGCGAAAACTACCGCTACAAGCGGATCTACGGGCTCGAGCGCTTCACCGGCAGCCACCCGGCCGTCATGGCCAAACGCGTGGAGGAGAAGCGCTGGAAGGTGGATCTGATGGCCGCTCCTCTTGTCTGGGAATGGAAGGACGCGAGAAAAGTGGTCAACCGGACCATCGAAAAACTCACCGGCTGGCTGCCCTTCCAGTACCGCAACTACGTGGTAGTGGACCGGGGAAAGTGATATAAATTCCCCAATGACATCCCGTCCCAAAGCCAGCCTTGTACTCGCCACCTACCAGTGGCCCGAGGCCCTCGCGCTCGTACTGAGCGGGCTCGTGATCCAGAGCGAAAAGCAGTTCGAGCTGCTGATCGCCGACGACGGCTCCGATGCCCGCACCAAGGAAACGATCCGCCTCTATCAGCAGCGGGTATCCTTCCCCATCCGCCACTTCTGGCAGGAGAACAAAGGCTTCCGCAAAAGCCGCATCCTGAACGAGGCGATCCGCGCCGCCCAAGGCGACACTCTGATCTTTCTCGACGGCGACTGCGTGCCCCACTGCGAATACGTCGCCCAGCATCTCGCGCTCCAGAGCAAAGGCCATTACGTGGCCGGCCGGCGCGTGGATCTCTCGAAAAAATTCACGGAAACCCTCAATCCCACCCGGGTAGAGATGGGCGCGCTCAGCGGAGGCTTCGATAGCGGGATCTTCGACCTTTGGCTCGATAGCCTGCGCAGGGACGGATCCAAACCTTTCCATCGCGCCTATATGGTGCACAACTCCGCGATCCGCAGGCTCTGCGGTCTCGACAAAGTAGACGACATGAAAGGCTGCAACTTTTCCGTCTCCCGCGAGGCGATGCTCGCCATCGACGGCTTCGACCAGAGCTACGAAGGCTACGGGCGGGAAGACACCGATGTGGAGCTGCGCTTGCAGAACCTGGGCCTCAAGATCCGCTCGGCCAAGAACCTCTGCCTGCAGTTCCACCTCTGGCACGAGCCCCGCGCCTTCACTCCCGCCAATGAGTCGCTGCTCGACGAAGTAAAAAATACGAAGCGCGTGAAGGCGCTCCGCGGACTGGGAGCGGCCTCCTGATGCTCCAGCTCCGCCGCACCCGCCGCCTCAAGAAGCTCTGGCCCTACCTCAAGCCGCATATGGGCAAGGTGGCCGCCTCTACGCTATTCTCCTTTCCCATGGCCGCGATCAACTTCGGCCCGGCCCCGGCGATCAAATACCTTTCCGACGAGGTGCTGATCAAGCAGGACCGCCAGGCGCTGCAGTTCCTCGTGATGGCGATCCCCGCCGCCTTCCTCGCCAACTTCGTCTTCCGTTTTTTGAACAACTACCTCATGCGCTCGGCCGCCAACCGCATGATCCAGACCCTGCGCAACGATCTCTACCAGCAGCTGATGCGCCTTTCGCTCGGCTACTTCAATGAAGCCCAGGGCGGGGTGCTGCTCTCGCGCGTGATCAACGACGTACAGGTGATCGTGCGCGCCGTCTCGAGTTTGGTCGACGTGGTGAAAGAGCCGCTCACCTTCTTCGGCCTGCTCGCCTGGGCCTTCTACCTCAACTGGAAGATCACGGGATTGATCATGATCATCGTGCCCGCCTGCGGCCTGCTGCTGGCGAACGCCGGCAAGCACTCCAAGCGCTATTCGGGCCGCATCCTCGACAAGCTCGGCGAAATGAGCTCGCTGCTCGCCGAGAGCATCAGCGGGATGCGCGTGATCCAGGCCTTCAATCTTGAGAAGACCCTCAAGAACCAGTTCCAGCAGCTGAACCGCGACTTCACCCGCACCTCGCTCAAAGCCATTCGCGTGGAGGAACTCAGCCGCCCCGCCATCGAGTTCGTGTACGGCCTCGCGCTCGCCGGGCTGATCTGGTACGTGGGGCGCGAATTTTTCTACGGACGCATGACGGGCGGTGCCGTGATCTCGCTCTTCACCTGCATCGGGATGATGCTTCAGCCGCTCCGGAAGATCAGCGAGCTCAACGTCTCGCTCTCCCAGACCTCCGCTGCCATCGACAGCGTCTTCGGCATCCTTGATCTCGAACCAGAAGTAAAAGAGCGGGCCGGCGCCCAGGAGATGAAGCGTTTCACCCGCGAGATCGAGTTCCGCGGCGTGAGCTTCCGCTACAAGGGCGATTCCAAGGGCGTGCTTAGGCGCTTTGATCTGAAGGTGAACAAAGGCGAGGTGGTGGCGCTCGTGGGACCGAGCGGGGCGGGTAAGAGTACTGTACTCAGCCTGATCCCGCGCTTCTTCGACCCGCAGGAGGGCTCGGTCTGCATTGACGGAGTGGACCTGCGCAACCTCAGCTTGGAATCCCTGCGCGGGCAGGTGGCACTTGTGACCCAGGACGTCTTCTTGTTTCACGATACCGTGCGCGCCAACATCCAGGCCGGCCGCCACGATCTGAATGATACGCAGGTACGCGCCGCCGCCGAGGCTGCCCAGGCATGGGGCTTCATCGAGCGGCTGCCGGAAGGCCTCGACACTGTGATCGGCGACCGCGGGCAGAAGCTTTCGGGCGGAGAACGCCAGCGCCTCTCGATCGCCCGCGCGCTGTTGAAAGACGCACCTATTTTGTTGCTGGACGAAGCCACCTCCGCGCTCGACAGCGAAAATGAACGCCTGGTGCAGGCCGCGCTCGACCGCTTGATGGTGGGACGCACGGCTCTGGTGGTGGCACATCGCCTCTCTACCATTCGCAAGGCCGATCGTATCCTGGTGCTTGAGCAGGGACAGGTTGTGGAAGAGGGCACCCACGAGGGCCTGCTCGCCAAGGGCGGGGCCTATGCCCGGGCCCTATCTCTGCAGGAAAGCTTCCGTTCGTAGGACTATTTGTCCCGCGGCAAAATCTATTCAAGGTGTTAGAATTGAGGTATAGAAACCTCATGAGTTACGCCGACATCAAATCGAGCGGAAAACCGATCCCCAAGGGCCTGCAGGAATGCATGCCCGACTACCGCGACATCCACGACGTTCCCGTTCCCCACTATACCGAAGAACAGCACGGCACCTGGGCGCTGCTGGTGGAAAACCAGAGCAAGGTGCTGCCCAACCGCGCCTGCAATGAGTTCGTGGAAGGGATGAAGCAGATCAACTTCCCCAAGGACCGCATCCCCTCGCTCGCCTCGGTTTCTGACATCATCGAAGGCCATACCGGCTGGAAGCTGATGCGCGTGGACGGCCTCGTGCCCGACAAAGAATTTTTCCATCTCCTCGAGGAGAAGATTTTCCCTTCCACCGATTTCATCCGCGAGCGTTCGGAGCTGGGCTACACTCCCGCGCCCGATATGTTCCATGATCTTCTGGGACACGTACCCCTGCTGCTCAACCCCCGCTTCACGGCTTTTTTCGAAAAGTTCGGGAAGGCCGGTGTGAAGGCCTTCCAGCTCGGCCATCCGGGCACCAAGATGCTCCCGCGCATCTACTGGTATACGGTGGAGTTCGGCCTGATCCAGAATCCCGAAGGCCTGCGCATCTACGGTTCGGGCATCGTCTCCTCGCCCAACGAGGTGCTCTATTCGCTGAGCGAGAAGCCCACGAAGCATCCGTTCGACATCGTGGAGATCGCCGCCAAGCCCTACGACATCTGGCATATGCAGGAAGAGCTGTATGTGATCGAGAGCTTCGACCAGCTTGAGATGGAGTTCGACCGCTGGGCGCGCCATCAAGGCTTGCTGACTTAGACCTGTAGCGAGTCCAGTCCCTTCAGGATCTTCTTGAAGTTCCCCACCTTGTACTTGTCGATATAGGCTTCGAGGAAGCCGTTGATATCGGGCTGCGCGCTCGGGTGGTCGATCACCCAGTCCACGAGGTCGTGCGCCACCATCATGATCGCCGCGAGCGGGTGGATGTGGGTGTTGTTGAGAGCGTCGGGAAAGCCCGTGCCCATCGGGTGCTCGTGGTGCTGCATGATGATTTTGTCCACGTCCGCGGGCACCTCCTTCATCCCCTTCACGAGAGTGGCGGCGCGCTTGGTGTGGTTCTTGTATTCCTCGATCTCGCCCGGCGTGAATTCGCTCCTCCGCTTTTCGAGCTCTTTCATATCCTTGATGGAGGCGAGGCGGTGGTTGCTGAGGCTCATGTCGTGGAGCACGGACGCCATCGTGAGCTTCTTGAAGCTGGTGTCGGAATCCCATTTCATCGCGATCGAGAGGGCGCAGCTCACCTCCGAAAGCATATGGCTGTGGCTGGCGATGTATTTGTCCTTATTGATCTGCATGTTCTTAAGGATGCTGCCGAGTGAGGGCGAGGCATAGAGTTCCTTCATCACCACATCCACGTTGTTCTTCACTAGGCGCTGCACCTCTGGCGTGAAGCCCACCTGGTTCACGAGCGAGTGCACAGTCTCGATGGTCGCGATCGAAACCTGGGTGGAAACTTCCGGCGGGACTTTCTGCTGCTTCAGCAGGTCTTCCAGGGCATCGTTGAGCTTGGCGCTCGTCGATTCCGCCTCCTCGCGCTTCACATAGAAGAATTCCACCTTCTTGGTGTCGTGGTATTTGTCGACGTCTTCCTTGGTGAAGGAGGCGGCCTTGTGGAAGAGCTTCACGTACTTGAGCTCGGAGAGGCGGATGAAGATATCCGAGACGAGTGGGCTGGTGCGCAGGAGCAGGGGTACGCCCACGCGTACGAAGGGGATCGCGGGCACCTCATGCGGACCGCCTCTTTCGGCCACGCCCATTTTCTTGAGCAGCTCGGTAAGACCAGGGAGGAGTTCGTCCTCGTTGAAAGGGCCCGCAAGGTCGACACCCTGGGTTTTCGGGGCCTGCTTTTTCTGGTGGTAGAGGCCCACCTTGCATTTGGCGGCCTTTGCCGCTTCCAGTAGACCTTCGGCTCCCTCCAGGGAGCCGTCCAGCACGAGCAGCTGGGGCGCCCCCTTCTGGAGCGCGGCCGTGGCATTTCCCACGTTGGCGTGGGAGGTGATTTGGCAAAGGAAATGGCTGTCGAGCGCAAAGGTGAGCAGGCTGGTTACTTCGGCATTGCCAAAGCACAAAGAAAGACGCGCGTCAGTGGCTTGTTTACCTGCTTCCTGCACTGGGTTTCTCCTATAGAAAATGTCATCACAGGAGGCGCGCGATGTCTACTCGGGGGGCCCCATCTCGGGTATCCTTGGAGTATATGAACCAGCAGCGCAAAGGCAGAGAAGGCGATCGAGTGGTCTGCTTCTGCTACAACGTGCCCGAGCAGGTGATCGTCGACGCCATCCGCGCCGGCTGCACCAGCCTCATGGATATCCGCCGCGAGACCTACGCCTCCACGGGCTGCGCCGGCTGCAGCGAGGAAGTGAAGAAGCTGCTGAAGAAGCATGTGGGCCGGGGGGACCAGACGAATCATGGCTGAGCCGCTCAAAAAGGCTCTCTTCCTCGACCGTGACGGCACCATCAATATCGATCCGGGTTACATCAGCCGCCCCGAGCTGCTCGAGCTCCTGCCGGGGGCCGCCGCCGCCATCCGCAAGGCCCGCGATCAAGGCTATCTGATTGCGGTCGTCTCGAACCAGAGCGGGGTGGGGCGTGGCCTGATCGCCCCCGAGATGCTGGGCAAAATCCACGAGCGGCTGAACGAGCTCCTGCAGATGCAGGCTGGTGCCCGCATCGATTATTTCGCCTGCTGCACCCACCGTCCCGAGGACGAATGCCATTGCCGGAAACCATTGCCCCGCCTGGTCTATGAAGCCCAGGCGCATCTGGGGATCGACCTCGCCCGTTCTGCCCTGATCGGCGACCGGCTTACCGACATCCGCACGGGAAAGAGCGCTCCCGTGGGCCTGACCGTGCTGGTGCGTACAGGAGACGGAAAAGAGGAAGAAGGCCGGATCGCCGAGGCCGACCAGCCCAATCCCGACCATGTGGCCGACGATCTGGGCGCCGCCATCGCCTGGGTGCTGAAAAACCTTAATAAGTAAGCCCTGTATCCGCTCGGAGACAGGGTCCGGATTCTTTACACGTTTTCCACTAAACTATTTTAGTCAATTGTTCGATACAGTTCTACTTAACTATGGGTTTTCTTGGAATTTCAGCCGCCCTCCCGGCGGCGCTCTGGGCCTTATTTTTTCCGGGGCCTTCGCTCGCCGCCGATTCCAGCCCAGAGGTCTGCAAGGCACGCGATGAGATGGCCGTGCTCGCGACCCTCGACTCCTACTTCAACGACAACCTCAAAGAACACCAGCGCCAGGGCTTTGCCCGCGCCCTGCAGTCCACCGCCCGCTCCAAAGCCAAAGCATTCCTCGACCAGAAGATCCTCGATAAGCGCGCCGAGTTCTGCGCCGACCGCCTCAAGCTCGCCGAGGACATCAAGGCCGCCCCCGCCAAATACACCGACTCGGCCTGCGCCGGCGCCGCCGTTGTGGGTCTGCTCGACCGTTACACCACCAAGGTGGCCGCCACCTTCGACGAGAACCGCAAGATGCTCGGCGCGCTCCACGATGCGCATGTGCACGATATTAAATTAAAATTATTTGATATCGCCAAGGGCTCCACCGTCGGGCTTGAGGGAAGCTTCGGCGGCTACCCGCTTGTGAGCGCTCCGAAAAAAGTAAAATTCGAATGGCTCAAGCAGGAGGCCTCCAAACTCGGCGGCGAGGCCCACCTGGTCTGGGGCGCCGTGAATGCCGAAAAGAACCCGCTGGTACAAGAGAATTTACAACTCGCCCGCGAGGCCGTGAAGGCCAAGCAGGAGCGCGATTCCGCCAAGGCGCGCTTCCATACCGACGGCAAGCCCGGTGCGAACTGCAAGGCTAAGTAGCCGGCTGAGTCACTGATTCATTCCTGGCCCCTAAGAGAAAGCCCTCGAGCATCTCGTGCGCCCGGAAGTGGTAGTTGCCTAAGCCCGGGCAGTGCCAGCGCAGGAAATGCTGGAGCGCCGCCGCTGCTTCGAGCATGGGGTCGAGGGGGAATCTCAGGGTAGGGGTGTGCTGGATCAAGGTCTCGCGCGCCTGGATCATCCAGAGCACGGAGGCGAGCGGGAAGTGGCGTCCCCCGGCGGGGGAGCAGCCGTAGCAGAGGAAGCCGCCCTTTTCCACGGCGAGAGAAACATAGCTCTGTTCCGGCGGCAGCTCCTTTTCAAACAAGGCGGCTTCGCAGCTCACGCATTCCTCGAGCACCGGCGCCCAGCCGAGGCGCTCGAGCAGCTTGATCTCGAAGGAGCGCACGATTTCGAAGGTGGCGTCGTTCTCCTCGAGCAGCTTGAGGTAGTGGGCCAGCAGCAGGAAAACATCCCGCACCGGCTGGCGGTCTTCGGTGAGACGCAGGCAGAGGTCCGTGAAATGCCCGGCGGCGCTGATGTTCTCGAGCTTATCGCGCAGACGCAAAAAATCCCGGCGGGTATCGGCCTCTTCGATCCGCACGAGGCCGCCCTGGCTTTCCTTCCAGCGCATTTGGCTGCAGGCGAACAAGTCCAAGGAGCCCCCAAAGCGGCGCGAATGGATGGCGCCCTTGGCGATGCCGCCGATCTTGCCATGGTTTTCGGTGAGTACGGTCACAAGGCGGTCACGCTCCTGGTAGGGCTGGGAGCGCAGAACGATGCCGAGGTCCTGCTGGAAATGGGCGGTCATATTTGCCCTAGAGCATACCTTTTTCGAGGCGCTGCGCAAGCTCGCGGAAGGCCGCCACGCGCCGGTTTTCCGCCCGGTAGAGCAGGGCGATTTCGTCTTGGAATACAGGCAGCTCGGGCAGGTGCTTGAGATTCTTCCACTGCTGGGCCACGCGGCCGGGCAAGAGCCCGATCCCGGCTCCGCTGTTGGCCAGGGAGGCGATCACCTCGAGGCTGCCGGAATGCACGGTGCGGGGGAATTTCGAGCGCAATTTTCTCAGCAGATGCTGGGCCTGGAGGAGCTCCGGCTCGCAGATCAGCACGGGATGTTTCCCGTCCGTGCGGTTGAGGTCGTTGGCTTCTTTCGCCGTCCAGAAGCCGAACTCGTCTTTGGCCACGGGTTTAATGACCAAATCCGGATGCCGGACGGGATTCACCACGAGGGCGATATCGAGCTCGCCCTTGATCACGCGTTCCATGATCTTGCGCGAAAGATCGTGGTGCAGCTCGAGAGTGAGGTTCGGGAAATCCTGCAGCACCTGGGGGAGGGTCTGGGGCAGGGAGTAGAGGGCCACGGCATGGTGGCAGCCGATGGTATAGCTGCCGCGCAGCTCATCCACGGAGCGGCCCAAAACTTTCGTGAGCCGGTCCCACTGGTCAGCAAGGCTTTTGGCTTCTGTCTGGAAGAGCTCGCCGGCCTTGGTGAGGCGCACACCTTTTTTGGAGCGGTGGAAGAGCTCCACGGACAGGCTCTCCTCGAGGCGTTTCAAGGCCATGGTGAGGGCCGGCTGGGTGATGCCGAGGCGTTCCGCGGCCCGGGAAAGGTTCTCGGTGCGGGCGCATTCCAGAAAGTACGTAATCTCTTGTGGGCTAATCATAAAAATCTTTTATTACAATTATATAAAACATGCAAGTATTTTTATGATAGATTGGTTACTCTGGAATCTATGAAGAAAACCGACGCCTGCCTGAACTTCTATAGCCACTTTTTGGTGTTTCTGGCCGCCTGGACACTCGTGATCAAATTCGCCTTTCCCGCGGCGATGGCGCTGAATCAGTCCGAACCCCTGCTCACTTACGTGATGTGGGACTTCTGGTGGGTGGCGCATCTGTTCCTGGCGTGGCAGTTCGCCCACTGGAAGAGCTATACCTATCTCTTCGCTCTCGTGACCTCCGTGGTCGAGATCGCGATCATCGCCACCAAGTTCACCCTCTTCCTGCGCGCCCCCGAATGGACGATCTGGCGCACGAACTGGTTCATCAACAAGATCTTCGTGCTCGCCTGCTTCGTGGGACTGCTGGTGTTTTTGGTGCAGGAACGGAAGGCGCTGCAGAAGCGTTAACGCGGCTGCTTAGTACCGAAGTGGTAGTAACCTGTGTGCCTTCAGCTTCGCCATGCTGCAAGCGTCTTGCCGATAATGCCAACGGCATCTTTCAGTTCTTGCTCGGTAATCACCAGCGGAGGCGCAAACCGGAACACTCCCGTACGCGCCGCCTTCACGACCAGCCCGTTTTCCTTCAGGGCCAGACTCAGAGCCTGGTCTTTGGCGGCATCGCCCCCGAAGTCGAAGACAACCGCGTTCAGGAGGCCTTTGCCCCTTACCTCTTTAATCCAAGGACTGCCAAGATCACGAAGCGCGGCTCTGAAGATCTGCCCGAGCTTCTCCGCCTTCTCGGCGAGCTTCTCGTCCACGATTACCTTCAGGGACTCCAAAGCCACATGGCAAGCAAAGGGGCTGCCACCGAAGGTTGACCCATGGTCGCCCGGCTGGAGCACCTTCATCAAAGTCTCGTCCGCCAAAACGGCGGAAACAGGAATCGTCCCGCCCGACAAAGCTTTACCGAGAGTTGTAATGTGCGGCTTCACTCCCTCATGCTGGCAGGCGAGCAGTTTGCCCGTGCGCGCGATCCCGGTCTGCACCTCGTCGGCGACCATCAGCGCGTTGTGCTTTTCACAAAGGGCAAAAGCCTTTTTGAGGTAGCCGTCCTGAGGAACTACCACTCCGCCCTCGCCCTGGATGGGCTCCACGAGAAAGGCAGCGACATTCGGATCCCTGAGCGCTTCTTCCAAGGCAGTCAGATCATCGAACGGAATGTGCACAAAGCCCGGTACCACGGGGCCGAAAATCTGGTGGGCCTCTTCCTTCGAGGCCGCAGAAGCAGCAGCAATGGTGCGGCCGTGGAAGTTTTCGCGGCAGACGATGATCTTCGCCTGGCCCGCGGGAACCTTCTTCACCGTATAGGCCCATTTGCGCACGAGTTTCAGCGAGGTTTCGAAGGCCTCAGCGCCGGTATTCATCGTCAGGATGCGGTCGTAGCCAAAGAGCTTGGTGGCGTATTCGGCGAAGGGGCCGAACTGATCGCTGTATAAAACGCGAGAGAGCAACGTCAGCTTCGCCGCCTGCTCCTGGATTGCCTTCACGATCCGCGGATGGCAGTGGCCCTGGCTCACGGCCGAGAAGCCGGAGACGAAGTCCATATAGCGCTTGCCTTCGGGATCCCAAAGATAGATGCCCTCGCCGCGTGAGAACACGAAAGGCAGGGGAGTGTAGTTGAAGGAGCCGTACTTCTGCTCGAGCTCCATGGCTTTTTGCGAACTCATTTCCATTCTTTGGCCTTCTCCCGGGCAGTTTTGGCAAATCCAAACTGCTGCTTCACGGCTTCCACTCCGGTGCCGCCCCGCGAGTTGCGGGTGCTCATCACCACCTGGGGGTCGAGCAGGGCGTAGACATCCTGCTCAAACAAGCCGCTGAGCTTCTTGAGCTCAGCAAGAGGAAGCTTCTCGATGCCGATGCCCTTTTCCAAAGCGATCCGCACGGCTTTGCCCGCCACCTCGTGGGTCTCGCGGAAGGGCATGCCTTTCTTCACAAGATAATCTGCCAGATCCGTCGCATTACTCTGATCGCCCTCGCAGGCGGCCTTCATGCGCTTTGCATTCCACGCACAAGCTTCCAGCATCACCGTTGCCAGACGCACACAAGCTCTCGCCGTATCGAGCCCCGTGAAGAGATGAAACTTATCTTCCTGCAGGTCCCGGTTATAAGAGAGCGGCAGGCCCTTCAGTAGAGTCAAGGCACCCATCAGAGAGCCAGTCAAACGCCCCGTTTTGCCGCGGATGAGTTCGGCCACGTCGGGATTCTTCTTCTGCGGCATCAGGCTCGAGCCGGTGGTCACTTCGTCGGCCATCTGTACAAAACCAAATTCAGGTGTGCTCCAAAGAATGAGCTCTTCGCAGATCCGGGAAAGATGGGAACCAATCAATGCCGCCGCCGACAGAAACTCCACCTGGAAGTCGCGGTCGGAGACTGCGTCGAGGCTGTTTTCACAAAGCGAGGCAAAGCCCAATTTTTTCTGCACAGATTCGCGTTTCGTAGGCAGGGTGGTGCCCGCCAAAGCGGCAGAGCCCAGAGGCAGGCTGCTTAAGCGGGGCATCATGTCCCTGAGACGCTCTCTGTCCCGCTGAAACATCCAGAAATAGGCCAACAGATGGTGCGCCAGACTCACCGGCTGCGCATGCTGGAGGTGCGTAAAACCCGGCAGCACCGTCGTAAAATGGGATTCCGCCTGTTTTAAGAGTTGCGATTGCAGGCCGGCGAGCTCGCACTGCAGCTCCCTGGTCTGCTCGATCATATAAATACGGCAGGCCGTGGCCACTTGGTCGTTGCGGGAACGAGCCGTATGCAATTTCCCCGCAACGGCGCCGATTCGTTTCGTCAGCTCGGATTCAATCGCGGAATGAATGTCTTCGGCAGAGGGAGAAAGCGATAGCTTCCCCGCCTTCTGCTCTTCCAGCATTCCGCGGAGGCCATTGGTAATGGTTTTGCCCTCTTCCGCCGACAAAATCCCCTGCTCGGCCAGCATCTCCGCATGGGCGATGCTGCCGGTCAGGTCAGAAGCGCAAAGGCGCGAGTCCAGGGCGAGGGAGTTCGAGAAGGCTTCCACCTCAGGATGGGTTTCTTTCTCGAAGCGTCCGCCCCAGAGTTTTGCCATTACTTCTGTCCGTTCTTTTGCGCTTGTTGGAGCGAGAGGAACATCCGGCTCTGCAGGCCGAAGTTCTTGCACATGCCCGTGCTCTCGCGCTGGTCGAAGGTTTTGGTGTCGAAAGAGGCCAGCTCTTCCGAGTACAAAGCCCAGGGAGACGAGCGGCCGATCACCTGCATGCCACCTTTGAAGAGGCGCAGCTTCACTTTGCCCTCTACGCGCTTCTGCACATTATTGATAAAGGCTTCGAGGTTGTCCTTCAAGGGATCGAACCAGAGGCCTTGGTAGGCGAGCTGGGCCCATTCGGCATCGACCATTTTCTTGAAGCGCTGCTCCTGCTGGGTCATCACGAGCGCCTCAAGAGCGCCGTGGGCTTTCAGGAGAAGCACGGCTCCCGGGCACTCATAGTTCTCGCGAACCTTGAGTCCGAGCATGCGGTCTTCCATCACATCGATCCGGCCCACGCCATTGTCGCCCGCGATTTTATTCGCGGCCGAAACCAATTCCGCAGGAGAGAAGGTCTTGCCATTGATGGAGACGGGTACGCCTCCTTTAAAGGCAATCTCCACTTCCGTGGGCTCGTTGAGGGCGTTCAGAGGGCTCTTGGTCCAAAGGAAAATTTCTTCGGGCGGAGCAAAGTCCGGCTCTTCGAGGCGTCCGCCTTCAATGCTGCGGCCCCAGAGGTTTTCATCGATCGACCAGATTTTGGTGAGCGAGGCCTGCACAGGGATATTCTTCTTCTGGGCGTATTCGATCTCCCACGAACGGGTCAGGTTCCGCTCGCGGATCGGAGCGTGGATCACGGCGTCCGGAATCAGGGCACGGATGGCGAACTCGATCCGGAACTGGTCGTTGCCTTTGCCGGTGCAGCCGTGGGCGAAATCTTTTGCGCCTAATTTAATGGCCATTTCCGCGGCCTTCACGCCGATCAGAGGGCGGGCGATGGAGGTGGAGATGGGGTAGCCCTGGTAGTCGCCATTGGCTTTCAATGCGGCAAAGCAGTAGTCGCGGACAAATTCCTCACGGGCATCCACTGTGTAGTGCTCGGTGCCGAGGATTTTTGCCTTCTCCGCAGCCTGGGCAATATCGTCGCGGCTCTGGCCGACATCCACCGTTACGGTCACTACCTTCTCGTAGCCGTACTCTTCGCGCATCATCGGGATGCAGATCGAGGTGTCCAGGCCGCCGGAATATACAAGGACGACCGTTTTGCCGGATTTGGGGGTTGCTGAGGGGTTGTTTTTCATCACTTTTTTCCTACCTTTTCGTTTGCATAAATATGCAATAAAACCTGCATAACAGAATTAAAATGGAAAAAAAAGCTTCCCATAAGAAAATTTATGCCATATTTATGCAGAAAGGGTGCATAAATATGAAACACCCCGGAGAAGGTAAATTTGACGGCAGGAACGCAAAAAAAGAACGGTAAAAAGGTGGCCATCATCGGGGCCCGGGGCTACTCCGGCCTGGATTTGGCGCGTCTTCTGCTGAACCACCCCGAGGCGGAGCTTACCGCCTGCTTCGGCCACGAAGGCACCTTCCAGCTGAGCGACTATCTTCCCGAGCCCGCCGCCAAAGGCGTGGCCATGCTCTCTTTGAAAGATGTGGAAGCCACCCTTCCTAAGTTGGACGTGATTTTCCTCGCCACCCCCACGGAGGCTTCGCTGGAGCTGGCTCCCAAGATCCTCTCTGCGAAGAATGCGAGTACTTCCGTGATCGACCTGAGCGGCGCTTTCCGTTTCCAGGCGGGCAGCCAGGCCGAGCGCGAGGCCAAATTTGAGGCCTGGTACAAGACCAAACACACTGCCGCAAATCTGAATGCCACCTATGGTCTGGTTCCTTTCGTAAAACCGCCCAAGGCCGAAAAGGCTCTGGTTTCGAACCCCGGCTGCTACGCCACGGCCGTGCTGATGGGCATCATCCCTCTGCTCAAGGCCAAGGCGATTCAAGCCAACACTCTGGTGGTGGACGCGAAGAGCGGCACCTCGGGGGCCGGCCGCAAAGCCAATGAGGCCCAGCTCTTTACAGAGGTGGAGGGCGAATGCCTTCCGTATCGCGTAGGGAAGCACCAGCATCTGCCGGAGGTCATGGAATGGGCGGAGGCCTATAGCGGCACCGCCATCGATCCGTTTTTTACGACCCATCTTCTGCCGGTGCGGAGAGGAATCATCGCTTCGATCTATGCGGAGCTGGCCCCCAATCAAACCGCTAAAGACGTGGAGCAGGCTTTCCAAGCCGCTTACAAAGATTATCCCCTGGCCAAGATCACCCGGATCGATGCCAAGGAGCAAAGTCAGAATGGCCTGAGCCCCGCCCTTTCGCTCTCCTTGAAAAGAGCGGTGGGCACGGCGCGGGTGCATCTCTCTTACCAAGTGGTGGGCAAGAAGCTCTACCTCTTCTCCCTCATCGACAATCTGATGAAGGGTGCGGCCTCGCAGGCCGTGGAGAATTTCAACCAACTGTACGATTTCCCGGCCAATCTTGGCCTGGATGCTATGGAAGGAACGTTATGACACCTGGTCCTGGAATCGCACGAACTCCTCTTCCCCAAGGCTTTACGGCCGGAGGCGTGAATTCTGGTGTGCGCAAATACCGTCCTGACTTGGGCGTGATCGTATCCGACCGCGACTGTGTGGCGGCCGGCGTATTCACCACCAACGAGTGCAAGGCCGCTCCCGTGCGCTATTGCATGGAGATCCTGCCCAATACGAATATCCGCGCCATCGTGACCAACTCCGGCCAGGCCAACGCCGCCACCGGCGAAGAGGGCGAAAGAAACAATCTGCGCCTGGTAAAGGCCACCGCGGATTCTTTGGGACTCAAACCCGGCCAGGTACTGGTGGCTTCCACGGGCGTGATCGGCCACCAGCTGGAGATTGAAAAAATCGAGGCGGGGATGCCGATCCTCGCCGCCAGCCTGGGCACGAATGCCGAGCCCTTCGCGCTTTCCATTTTGACCACGGACCTTGTGCCGAAAACCCTTACGAGCACCGTAAAATTGTCGGGTGGCGAGATCCGCATCACGGGGATCTCCAAAGGCTCGGGCATGATCCATCCGAATATGGCCACGATGCTGGGCTATATTCTCACGGACTGCGCCGTGCCCGCCGAGCTCGCGCGTGGCCTGCTCAAAGACGTCAACCAGAAGAGCTTCAATATGATCTCGGTGGATGGCGATACCTCCACGAACGACTGCGCCTTTTTCCTTGCGAACGGTGCGAGCGGCGTGGGTCTTGCCACGGATGCCGATTTCAAGAAGTTCAAAAAGGCACTCACCGAAGTGGCCCAGGCTCTGGCGAAAGCCATTGCCCGCGACGGCGAAGGCGCCGACCGCCTGATCGAGGTTTGCGTGAAGAACGCCCCGAATCAGGCCATGGCCGAGCGCGCTGCCCGCGGCGTTACGGTGAGCCCGCTCATCAAGACGGCTATGCACGGCTTCGATCCCAACTGGGGACGCATCCTCGCCCGGCTTGGAGCCGAGCAGGTGCCGGCCGCCGCCTTGGACAAGCTTACCCTCGAGATGCAAGGCGTGAAGGTTTTCGTCGACGGAGCTCCGGTGCCCTTTGATCGCGAAGCTGTGCGCAATCTGCTCAAGGCAGAGACCGTACGTCTCGAAGTGGATTTGAAGTCGGGAACGGCCGAGGCCACCGCCTGGGGCTGTGACCTCTCCAAGCGCTACGTGGATATCAACGTAGATTATAACTAGATTTTCGATTTGATTTTTTAGGAGCAGAAATGAACACGACCCAAGACGTAATCGCGACCCTCAAATACGTGAACAAATTCTCAGGCCAGACCTTGCTGATCAAGCTCGGCGGCGCTGCCCTCGAAGATCCGAACGTGGTTTCCACGATCTGGGACGACGTGAAGCGCATCCGCTCGGTGGGTGTGAAGGTGGTGCTCGTGCACGGCGGTGGCCCCTCGATCAACCAGGAGCTCAAGGCCCGCGGCATCCAGTGGGAGTTCATCGACGGCCAGCGCGTGACCACGCCCGCGATGATGGAAGTGATCGAGATGGTGCTCTGCGGTCTCGTGAACCAAAGAGTTGTCAGACAACTTAACGGCTCGGGCGTTCCTGCTATTGGGTTGTCTGGAGCCGATGCCGGTACCCTCCTTTGCCAACAGGCCTCGCCGAAACTGGGCCAGGTGGGCAAGATCGACCACGTAGACACCAAATTGATCGACTCCATCCTCGCCAACGACACCGTTCCTGTGATCGCTCCTGTGGGCATGGGCAAAGACGGCCAGGCTTTCAACGTGAACGCCGACTGGGCCGCTTCGCGGATCGCTCAAGCCTTAGGAATCAAGAAGGTGCTCTTCCTCACCGACCAGGACGGCATCCTCGATGTGCGCGGCAAGGTGATCCCGGAACTGGACGCTGCGGAACTGGAGCAGATCGCCGAGAAGGGCATCGTCCATGGCGGAATGCTTGCCAAAGTTCAGACGGTGATCCATGCGCTCCGCAATGGCGTGAGCGACGTGCACATCCTCAACGCCCGACGTGCGCACTCTTTGATCGAAGAGCTGTTCACGGATGGCGGGGTCGGCACGGTTTGCCGCCTGCGCTCGCGCCCGGCTACCGAGCCCAAAGAAGTCAGAGGCGAGGCCTAAGCCATGATGCATTTTCTCACAGGCACCGAGCTGCAGCGGGGAGATCTCCTGGCTTTGCTCGATTCTGCCGAGCAGCTGAAGAAAGACAGAGAGAAGGGCAAGCTCTCGAACGAGCTCAAGGGGAAAACCTTGGCGATGATGTTCGAGAAACCTTCGCTGCGCACGCATTTGAGCTTTTCGGTGGCGATGCAGGAGCTGGGCGGCCAGGTGGTCGATAGCTTCTCCGCCAACCGCAAAAAAGAAGAGCCCGAAGACGTGGCGCAGGTGGTTTCCGGCTACTGCCATGGCGTGATGATCCGCACTCATGAGCACAGTATTTTGGAAAGATTCGTTTCCAAAACGAAGATCCCGGTGATCAACGGACTTTCCGACGCCCACCATCCCTGCCAGATCCTGGCGGATCTCCAGGCGATCAAGCAGACGTTTGGCAAATTTGACGGCCTCAAGCTTTCCTATATCGGGGACGGGAACAATATCCTGCACTCGCTCCTTCTGCTCGCGCCGATGGCGGGGATGAGCGTGAGCTATGCCTGTCCCCAAGGTTATGAGCCGCTGGCGCTCGTCCTGAAACAAGCCAGGCATATTGCCCGGGAAACGGGCGCCAAGATCGAGGCCACTACCGATCCGCAGAAAGCGGTGAAGGGAGCCGATGCGATCTATACCGACGTATGGACGAGTATGGGTTTCGAGGAGCAGGGCAAGAGCCGGGATAGCGCCTTCCAGGGCTTTCAGCTGAATGCGAAATTGCACGCTCTCGCCAACAAAGATGCGGCCATCATGCACTGCCTGCCGATGGTGCGCGGGAAAGAGATCACCGACGATATGGCCGACCATCCGCGCTCGATCATCTTCAAACAAAGTGAAAACCGTCTGCACGCCCAGAAGGCGCTGCTGGCCAGGATGCTGGGGACCAAATGAACGATCGGCTCGAAGTTTTACGCTCACTTTTGCTGGAGGGGAGACTCTCCACGCAGGACGAATTGCGCATGAAGCTCGAGAAGCAGAAGTTTCGCGTGACCCAATCGACCATCTCACGCGATCTGCGCCGCATCGGCGCGGTGCGGGCCGTGGACGGCAAGGGCAATACTGTTTACAGGCTGCCGGACGGTTCCGCCACCGATAACGTGGCCTCTATGGCCGTGACCGCCTCTCCCGAAGTGGTGGTGCGCACGGTGCAATCGAACGGTTCCGTACTCGTGATCCGCACCATCCCGGGGCTGGCTTCCATGGTGGCCCGCCATATCGACATGCGCCGGCCGCCGGAATTCCTCGGCACGATCGCGGGCGAAGATACGATCTTTGTGGCGCTCTCCGAAAAAGGCGCTCGTAGCGCCGACGGGGGCGTGGCCTATATGCGCGAGATTCTGAGCGAGCTGGAGTAGGCTAGGCGCTTTTCAGTAGTATCTGATTGATCACTGTTTGGTAGCCAATCCCAAGTTTCTTGGCCTCTTTCTTTACCCGTTCCAAAGCCAGAGGATGCAGGCGGATCGAAACCGTGACGTATTTTTCCTCTTTGCCCTTTAGAGGACGGCCAGCCCTTCTCTTTCTTCGCTTGATGCCCAGCTTTACTTCAATCCCGCGACGATTGCGCTCCAACTCTTCGGGAGTGAAGTGGCGGTAGTTTTTAAAACTGAATTCTTCGCAGTCTTTTGGTTTCTTCATGAAATACCCTCTCCCTTCTACTAGCGCATCTGGCACTGATGATACGGCACTCTCGCCCGTTTTCTTCGCGAACAGTAAAAATCACAAATAGCAATCTCGATCCCGCTTTTCCCAGGAGAACCTCGCGTAGTTCCCATGGGGTGGAATGAGCTTCATCCTTTTCGAATATAGCATGGGGATCATCAAAGGCCAGTACGACATCGTCAAAGGACACTCCATGCTTGAGCCAATTAGCCTCGGCCTTATCTAAATCCCAGCTAAATACGGTATATACCATAAATAAAAATTAGGGATTACAGGCTATTGGCTGAAGCCAGAGAGGAGATAATCCATCTCTTTCTGGAATTTGGCTAAGGCATCGCGGACTTTACGGACTTGATCAGCATTACCAGGGGGCGCAGGCGTTCTGGACTGCCTAATGTCGTAGCCCACATCTACGAGGGCCTCGGCCTGCTTCTGGGGCATACCCGCATCTACCAAAGACTGGATATAAAGTTCACGTTTGCTCATGGAGACCTCCTGGCGAAGGAGGATGCAGACGTGGATCCAAGCTGTGAAACTTAATTCAGCAGAATTAAAGAGGGGAAATGAAGCGGTGACTGGTATTCGTACAAGTGCAGGCCGAATCCGCTACAGCACATTATCCATATAAATGTACTTACGCTCAGCGAGCTCGCTGTTCAGCTCCGTCTGCATCTGCTCGCGCACCTGAGTGGCGACCACGCGCACCTGATCGGGATCTTCGAGATCGAGGCCATCGTCGAGCTGGATGGGCTTCAGGAACTTGATCTTCCATTTCGCGGGCAACGGAAAGGCATTCACCGGCAGGGGCAGGAGCTGATTGAGGATCTTCACCTGACCGATCGTAATATGCGTCTCTTCGGCGCCGATCACGAGCACGGGCACCACGGGCGCCTTTGAGTTCACCGCCATGCGCACAAAGCCTTGGCGGAATTCGCGCAGCTTATACCGCTCATTGATCGGCTTGAAGTTGCCTTCCTCCGCTTCGGGGAAGAGCATCACCACATTGTTTTTCTTCAGCGCCGAGATGCCGGCCTTATACGTAGCTTCGAGGAAGCCCCAGCCGTGGGCGGCCTTTTCGAGCACGCGTCCGGTGAACCAAAGCTTGTGAATGAGAATGCGCGGGATGCGGCGGTACTGGCGGCGGATGCAGTAGCTCATCAATAGGGCATCGAAGCCCATGAAGCCCGAGTGGTTGGGCAGGAGGATGAGCGGGCCGGTCTTGGGGAGATTTTCGATACCTTCTACTTCTATCCGCAAGTAGCGGGCGAAAAAAGAAAGCATGAGATCGGGGAATTTCTTATAAAAGAAGTTCTTCGTGAACACTCCAGCACCTCCCTGTGCCTGCGCGGAAAAATCGTGAGTTCCTAGTATTGGCCAAGAGGGGATTTTCTTCAAGAGAGGTGTGGGAGTCATAGTTTTGACAGTGGAGTTTATAGTCAAATCTCAGGAAGAAAACGCGGTGCTTTGCCTCAGTGGAAATTAATGTGATCTGGCGTTTGTCGTCGAGGAATTGCTCTAGAACCATAGAACGATCTATGCGCGAAAAGCACGTTAGAGAATTTTTTAGGAATATCAGCGACCTGTTTTGACACTGGCCGACTTTGGCTATTGCGCCCCCATTCATTTGCGCTGCCGTGTATGCGCCTGCGCTAACGCGCCGTGAATTTCAGGGGAAGAAAAAATTTTCTTCGACGCCTTCCCAAATTTGGCTGGCTTGTCCTAACGTCTTTTCTACGCTTCTCAGAACATATTTATAAATCAAATATATTCTCTCCAGCGTGAAGAACTTTCGGGTGTGGTTGCCCGGGAGGGATAAAAAATAAAACCAAGGGCTCCAAGGACTAAAGGCTACCTGTGCACCACGGGTACAAAAAATAAAACGCAAACAGCCGTACCTACTTCTGCCCCGATTTTAGAAGGACTTATTACTTTCGGTCTTAGCCTA
>DATBTF010000023.1:0-6963 GCA_036559405.1 Bdellovibrionota bacterium | reverse complement strand
TTGCTTCGACATGCGGAAGGAGTTGATCGGTGCGTGCGAGGTGTTGCTGACCGATTTCAGATCCGCGTATATCGTCTGCAGAATGTGGGAAATCACCTGCATCTGGGCGTTCAGGCGAGAACCCGAAGGGATTTTCAGAATTTTTTGCGCGTTCTTCCCCAGGCTATTGTTTTTTTTGTCACCAAAACCCGGAAAGGGTTCGCGGTGGGCCGTTTTTGGGACGGCCTGGCCTGTTCTCGTGTTGTCGAATGGGGAAGGGATTGGGCGAATCTGAGCATTTACTTTGAAAAGAACTATTTCGAAGCAAGAGGAATGCCGCGCGACGTCGTCGACTTTTGGTTTGCGCAGAAGCCGGAAGATTAGCTTCGTCTCCTGTGGCTATGATAAATTTTCGGCGCATGAAAACTTGCATTGTCCTTTGGCTTCTTCTTTTCACCGCCGCCGCTTCCGCCGAACCCAAGGTGTTCCGTGCCCGCCTGATCGAGGATCTCGGCACCCTGGATTGGAACTACGGGGAGGTGAATACCGAAATCGTCTACCAGATGATGGAGGGTCTCTTCCGCTCCGACCACCAGGGCCGCCCCAAACCCGCAGCCGCAAAATCTTTTCAGTGGAATGGCGATAAGTCGGAGCTTTCCATCACGCTTCGCAAAGACCGGGCATGGAGCGACGGCCAGCCGCTCTGCGCCCAGCAGTTTGTGGACTCCTGGACCCGCCTGGGCGACAAAAAGTTCGCCTCGCCCTTCGCGCACTACGCCACGGTGCTGAAGGAGTTCAAGGCCAAGGGCTGCCATGAGCTGAAGGTCACCTTCCAGCGGCCG
Organism: Bdellovibrionota bacterium; assembly: GCA_036559405.1. Taxonomy (GTDB): domain Bacteria; phylum Bdellovibrionota; class UBA1018; order CAIPTA01; family CAIPTA01; genus JAKFYM01. The sequence continues at coordinate 6,142 of DATBTF010000023.1, read as the reverse complement.
GCTCCCGAGGCGCCCGCGCTCTTCGCGAACTTTGTGTTCCTGCCGATCCGGCTCGACGTTCTGGAGAAATCCCCCAAAGCGTTCACCGAAGGCGTTTCTCTCGCCGTGAACGGCCCCTTTAAAGTTTCCGAGTGGAAGCGCAACGCCCTGCTCGTGCTGGAACGCAATCCGAACTACAGGGGAGCCAAACCCGCCTTGGACAAAATCGAATTCCGTTTCATCGCCGAGGACAGCACGGCGAAAACTCTTTTCGAAAGGGGAGAAGTAGACTGGGTGAAGGACGTGCCGCGGCTGATGCGCAGCCCGGAGCTCGAGCAGAGCGCGGAGTTCCATATTTTTCCCTCGCTCATCGTTTACTACTTCGGATTGAATGCAGGGAAGACGGAACTGCTCAAGGATCCCAAGGTGCGGGAGGCTTTATCGGCCGCGCTGGATCGCAGCGAGATCCAAAAAGTGTTGGGGAAGGAGTGCGTGGGCACGGAGGTGTGGCTGCTGCCACAGCTGCAGGCGGGATTGAAGGCGGTGGCAAAGGAGCTGAGCCCAAAAGTAAGGGAACAGCTGCAGGCTCTTCAGGCGAAAGGGAAGCTTGATCTGGTGCTGCGCACCTACAATAAGACTCCTCACAAAATGCTGGCGGAATGGGCGCAGGGGCAGTGGGAAAAGAAGCTGGGCGTGCGCATCCCGATCGAGGTGCAGGAGAGCAAGGTATACTGGAAGGAAATCCAGGTGCAGGCCGCGCCGATTTTTTTCGGCGGAGTCACGGCGCCTTTCGGGCACCAGCGGGCCCTGATGCAGGAGTTTCTCACTACAAGCAGCGCCAACTGGACGGGCTGGAGCTCGGCCGCTTACGACAAAGCCGTGGAGAAAGAAAAATTTTCGGAGGCTGAGAAGATTTTGGAGCGCGATGGCTTCATTATTCCCATTTACCGTCGCGACCAGGTGGCCCTGGTGCAGAAAAAATGGAAGGGGTTCTTCGTGAACCCCTTGGCACAGGTGTATCTGGACGAGGTGAGGTGACCGCTCAGGCTTCCGCTGCGCGCGCGCCTCGGGCTGCCTTTTTCTTCTTTTTCGGGGCAGTGGCTTTCGGCGCCTTCCCCAGGCTCTCCAGGAAGTTGCGGATTACCCCGTTCACGAACTCGGGCTTCTCCATCTGCGAGCAGTGGGAACCCTCGGCCACCACGCAGAGCTCGCTGTACGGAATCAGCTCGGCGAAGATTCGCTGGTTTTTCGGCGGAGTGATCAGATCTTTCTCCCCAGCAATAATCAGCGTTGGCGCCTTCACCTCCTGCAGCCAGGGCGTGGCGTCGTACTTCATAAAATCGCTCAACAGATGCAGGAAGACGTTCAAGTCGACGGTGCTTGTGAGGCGCAGGTATTCGTTGATGTCCTCGCGCTTGGCGTATTTGGAATTGAAACCCGCGCGGGCCACGAACTCCTGGTTGATGAGGTTCGTGCCTTGCGTGGCCCAAAGTTTCTGCAGGAGGTCGGGAAAAAGTGACTGGGCTTTGTGCACCCAGGGGAAGAAAACCTGGATGAAGTTGTGGTGGAACATGGTCTCGAAGGGATCTTTGGGAGTGCCGTTGGCCAGCACCAGGGCGCTGACACGTTCGGGCGCAAGCCGGTAGAGATCGAGGATAATGTTCACTCCCAGGGAGTGGCCGAGAACCGCGGCCTGGGGTAGCTGGAGCTCATCGAAAAGATCGAGAATGTCGCGGGCGCAGTTCTCGATGGTGACGCTGGTATGGTCATCGGGCTTCTCACTTTGGCCGTGACCGCGGTAGTCGAGGAAGATCACGCGGTGGGTAGAGCGGAAGTGTTCCATTTGGTATTTCCACTGGAGCTTGGAACAGACGAGTCCGTAGCAGAACACGAGAGGCGGCGCAGTTTTGGGTCCTTCCGCCGAGTAGAATAGCCGGACGCCGTCGCGGGTGCGGAAGTATCCGTGTTCTGTGGGCTGTGGGCTCATGGTTCCTCTCAGGACTTCTTGGGCAAGGGGGGAAGGGGTGGTTTGGGAGCTCCGGCGGGGAGTGGTGGCGGAAGTGGCGGCATTCCATTCAGGGGCACAGGAGGTGGGATCACGGGCCCGCCGGCGGTATTCTCCGAAAGGGGAGTGGCTCCCGATTCTGGGGCCCGCTTCTCCAGGAATTCCAGGGCATCGAGCAGGGCCCTTTCCTTGGAGCCAGGAACCACGCGGTCCTTCACGAGAGGGTTTTCGTAGGCCTCGGGAAGGGGGGGCGGGCCCCCGTCCAGGCGGGCGAAGTTGATCGTGGTACGCGCCACGGTCACGTTGTCCTTCTCCTTCAGTGGCATCTCCCCGGTGATGGCCTTTCCGTTCAGGCGCACTTCAATATTGGTGTTCAGGTTTTCAATGGATGCTTTTCCTTCGCCATCGATCTTCACCTTCAGCTGGGTGGGGCCAAAAGCGGGGTCGTCGATGATCATTTCCCCCTCGGACTGGCCGAAAATGAGCTCCGAGCCCAAATGCTGGTACGTTGCCTGCTGGCTTTTGTCGGGAGAGGCAATGACTTTGAATTCAATCATGGAGTGCTCGCTCTATGTACTAGTATAAACAGGAAGTTTTCCCTTTGCACCCCCCCTTCTGCTGAACTAAATTGAACCGATGAATCCGGTACCCGAAACAAGGCAGGAGCGCGTAGGCCTGCTCAGGAAGCGCCTTCGCGAGCGGGTGCTGGTGCTCGACGGGGCCACGGGAACCGCCCTCCAAGACGAAAAGCTGACCGCCGCCGACTTCGGAGGCGAGGCCCTTGAGGGCTGCAATGAGAATCTTGTGTTCACCCGTCCTGACGTGGTGAAACGCATCAGCCAGAAATACCTGGAAGCCGGAGCGGACATTGTGGAGACGAACACCTTCGGCGCCACCCCTTTGGTGCTGGGCGAGTACGACCTCTCCCACAAAGCCTACGAGGTGAACAAGATCGCCTGCGAGCTGGCGCGGGAGGCCTGCCGCGAATTCTCTACCCCCGACTGGCCCCGCTTCGTGGCGGGCTCCATCGGCCCCACCACCAAAGCCATTTCCGTAACGGGCGGCATCACTTTCGACGAGCTGGCGGCGCACTATTACGAACAGGTTCGCGGTCTTTACGATGGCGGAGCCGATTATTTCCTGATCGAGACCTGCAACGACACCATGAACATCAAGGCCTGTCTGGCGGGGATTGATAAGTTGCATGCGGAAGTCAAGGTACCTCTGCCGATCGCCGTCTCCGGCACCATCGAACCCATGGGCACCATGCTCGCCGGCCAGGCCGTGGATGCGCTCTGCACCTCGCTCGCGCACCGCGATCTTCTCTACATCGGCCTGAACTGCGCCACCGGCCCCGAGTTCATGACCGACCACATCCGTACCCTCGCCGGCATGGCGCCCTTCCCGGTGGCCTGCGTGCCGAACGCCGGCCTACCCGACGAAAACGGCAAATACCTCGAGACGCCCGAGCTCGTGGGCAATGTGCTCTCGCGCTTCATCGAGCGGGGCTGGATCAATGTGCTCGGCGGCTGCTGCGGCACCCACCGAGGCCACGTGAAAAAGCTGCGCGAAATCGCCGACAAAGCCAAGCCGCGTGTGGTGGCTCCTCCGCGTGCTTCGCGTCTCTCGGGTGTGGAATGCCTGGAGATCACCGACGAAATGCGCCCCGTATTGGTGGGAGAGCGCACCAACGTGATCGGCTCCAAAAAATTCCGCGACCTGATCGTGGCCGGAAAATGGGAAGAGGCGGCCGAGGTGGGCCGCGCCCAGGTGAAGAAGGGCGGCCAGATCGTCGATGTCTGCCTCTCGAACCCCGACCGCAACGAGCTCGAAGATCTCATGAAGTTCATGCCGGAGGTGCTCAAAAAGGTACGCGTTCCGATCATGATCGACTCCACCGATCACAAAGTGATCGAGGAGGCCCTCAAGCTGGTGCAAGGGAAAGCCATCATCAACTCGGTGAACCTCGAGGATGGCGAAGAACGTTTCGAGCATGTGCTGCCGCTGGCGAAGAAGTTCGGCGCAGGCCTCGTTGTGGGCTGTATTGACGACGATCCGAACCAGGGGATGGGGGTTACGCGCCAACGGAAACTCGAGATTGCTCGCCGGGAATATGAGTTGATGACGAAGAAATACGGCATCGCTCCCGAGGATATCTACTGGGACGCCCTCGTATTCCCCTGCGGCACGGGCGATACCCAGTACGTCGGCTCGGCAGTGGAGACAATCGAGGGCGTGAAGCTCTTGAAAGAGAACTTCCCCGGCACCAAAACCGTGCTGGGCATCTCGAACGTAAGCTTCGGGCTGCCTGCGGTGGGACGGGAAGCTCTCAACTGCGTTTTCTTGCACCATTGCGTGAAGTCGGGCCTCGATCTCGCGATCGTGAACTCGGAGAAGATCCCACGCTTCGGTTCGCTTTCGGCCGAAGAGGTGAAGGTCTGCGAGGACCTGTTATGGAATCGTGGCTCTGACCCGGTGGCCGCCTTTGCCGCCTTCTTCCGCGCTGCCAAGCCGCGCGTGAAGGAAGTGAAAACCGAGCTACCGCTCGACGACCGTCTCGCCAGCTATATCGTGGAAGGCACGAAAGAGGGCCTGTTCGCCGATCTCGATCTGAAAATGAAAGAGGCCAAACCTCTCGACATCATCAATGGCCCGCTGATGAAGGGCATGGACACGGTGGGCCGGCTCTTCAACAAAAACGAGATGATCGTGGCGGAGGTGCTCCAGAGCGCGGAAGCCATGAAGGCGGCGGTAACCCATCTCGAACCCTTCATGGAGAAGCTCGACATGGCCCTGCGGGGCACGGTGGTGCTCGCCACCGTGAAGGGCGATGTGCACGATATCGGCAAGAACCTCGTGGACATTATTCTCTCGAACAACGGCTTCCGCGTGATCAACCTCGGGATCAAGATTCCCTCTGAGCAGCTGATCAAAGCGGTGAAGGAACATAAGCCGGACATTTTGGGATTGTCGGGATTGCTCGTGAAGAGCGCGATGCAAATGGAGATTTCCGCGGGCGACCTGGCCCAGGCGGGGATCAATGTGCCCATTCTCGTGGGTGGAGCTGCCTTGTCGCAAAACTTCACGGATAAGCGGATCGCCAAGGCCTACGGTTCCGGACTCGTGGCTTTTGCGCGCGAGGCGATGGGTGGTTTGGATCTCGCCAAGCAGATCGTCGATAAGGAGCGCCGGCCGGCGATGGAGAAGGAAACCCGCGAACGGCAGAAGAAGCTGCAGGAGAGTGCTGGGGAGGCGGCTGCTCCTGCTGGAGTACGCGGGACTTCGCGTTCCACGGAAGTGGCTGTGCTCGATCAGGTGCCGGCGGCTCCGGAATTCGAGCGCCGCGTGGTTCGGGGCGAGAGCCTCGATCTGATCTGGAAGTATGTGAACAACCTGGTGCTGTTTTACCGGCACCTCGGTGTTCCCGGCGAGGCCGTGAAGCTTTGGGAGAAGGGCGATAAGAGCGCCCTCGATGCTCACCCTTCAGGCGCGAAGGTGCGTGAGCTGGCGGCGATGCTTGTGGATTTGAAAGAGGAGGTCAAGCGTACCGGGCTGATGGCCCCTTCGGCGGTGTTCAAGTTCTTCAAGGCGGAGAGCGAGGGGAATTTTCTGCGTTTGTTCGGGGAGGGCGGTGGCGCGCCGGTGGCAACGTTTGAATTTCCTCGTCAGGCGAAAGCCAATGGGTTGTGTATTTCTGATTATGTGAATCCCAAAGGCGCGGTGGCTGATACGATGGCGCTCTTCTGCGTGACGGCGGGCAAGGGGATTCGTGCGCGCACGGAAGAGCTCAAAAAACGAGGCGATTATCTGAAGGCACATGCGCTGGCGGCGCTCGCCGTGGAAACGGCGGAAGCCTACGCGGAACTGCTGCATGCCAAGCTGCGCGCGCAGTGGGGCTTCCCGGACGCGCCCGAGATGACGATGATGGAACGTTTCCAGGCAAAATATCGCGGCTGCCGCTATTCCTTTGGCTACCCGGCCTGCCCGCGTCTGGATGACCAGGCGTTGTTGTGGAAGCTGCTCAAGCCCGAGGAGATCGGCGTGCAGCTGACGGATGGATTTATGATGGATCCGGAGGCTTCGGTTTCCGCGCTCGTGGTGCATCACCCGGCGGCGAAGTACTTTGGGGTAGGGGAAGGGGAGTAATGCACCGCGACC
>DATBTF010000022.1:0-11034 GCA_036559405.1 Bdellovibrionota bacterium | reverse complement strand
AGGCGGACTTGCTTACCCTTGATCTGGACAACCATGATCTTGATGTGGTCGTCGATCGCAATCGATTCGCCGAGTTTCCTGGTCAAAACGAGCATAACTAAAACTCCTCACGTCCTTATGAAGGCTACCGGTCCGTATAAGCTTGCTTGTACTACCCGATTTCCCAGGGTCTAGCAATGGACTAGCGCAAAAATTCCAGAAGGGTGGGCTGGATAAGTTTGTTGGACGCCTGCAAGCTGGCGCGCAGCACGCTCTCTTCGCGGGCCATATCAGAGACAACTTGGATTACATCAGCGTCTTCGATCCCCGACTGCAGCTCCGCGTTAAACACGTTCTTCTTGCCCATATTCGCCAGGGCAGAGTCGATTCCTCCCATGCGGGCGCCGATCTGAGCGCGCGTGGTGATCACGCGATCACGGATCTTATCGAGAGGATCGAAGGTCGAGCGGATCATGTCCACATCGTTGGTCATCAGACCTACGCGGAGCGACTCAAGAGTGCGGAAAATATCCTCACCGGCATTGGCCGTATCCTGCTTCATAGCCAATTCTGGCTGCCCAGGATCATTGCCCGTGCGGGCGGCGGCGAGGCCTCGTTCGCGAGCGGCGACATCGTTCTTCTGGGTGCCCAGGAAAACGTCATGGCCGGGAACGTTCATGCCGATGAAAACGTCCTTCTGCACCTCGACCATGATCTTGCCGTCGTCGCCCGTATACGTACCGTTGCCTTCAGAATCGAAGGGCTGCGTATTCGTTTTATAGCCGGAGAAAATATAGCGCGCGCCGAGGCGGCGGTTGGCGATCGAGTTCACCTCGGCCTGGATGTTGCGGATCTCCTGGGCCACCATCGCCCGGCTGTCTTCGCCATTGGCGGCGGAGCTCGCCTGCCCGAGCGCAAGCTCCTTGGCTCGGCCCACGAGATTGGTAATCTCTTCCAGCGAAGAATCTGAATAGTTCAGGAACGCCTTCGCCAAACTCGCGTTGCGTTCAAACTGCTCGTTATCCAAAGTCTCGTTCCGGATGGTCATCAGCTTGGCGTTGCCCACAGGATCGTCGGCGGGAGAGTTCACGCGTTTCAAAGTGGAGTTCTCTTTCTGCAGATTGTTCATCTTCAAGCGCGAACGGTTGAGGCTGTCTCTCACCGTATTCAGAGTTGTATTTTCACCCACCCGCATCGTCTAATCCTCTACCTGAAGTTATTCAGAATCTCTTGCGTCGTCTCGTCGGCCACCTGAAGCACCTTGGCGCTCGCGGCATAAGCATGCTGGAGCTTCACCAGGTTTGCCGTCTCCTCGTCGAGGTTCACGCCCACCAGCGATTCGCGCACGTTCTCGAGCTGGGAGAGCACGTCCTTCTGGAATACGAGTTCTTTCTGCGAAGCCTGCGTCTTCACGGCCAATCCACTCACCATGGCATTGTAAATGTCGAGGATGGAGGAAGAAGCATCGCCCCCTGTTCCCTTGAGGTCGCCCACGCCGGAGATGGCGATCGCCATGCGGTTGTCGCCTTCGCTGCCCGGCTCTTTGGCGGCGGCGATCGCTTCGAGATGGTTTTCGATGGTTTCCGTCATGCGCAGGTTCTGCGCCGCATTTTCCACGGAATTGATCTGGTTGAAGAAGTTGCGTCCTTTGAACCCATCAAGACCGTAGCCCTGCTCGTGGAGGAAGTTCACTTCTTTGGCCATCATGAAGGCCACTTTGTTGATCTGGTCGCGGGCGGTGGCAAGGTCTTTGTCACGCACCTCGAGCAGAGCGCCCAGGCGGCCGGTCTTGAGGATCTGCGTGAGCTTCTGCGGGATCTCACGGCCATCCTTCACATAGAGGTCCACGTGGTCTTCTTTTTTTCCGGTTTTCGGATCGGCGGGAGAACGCATCACCTCTAGCTCGGTCACGCTCTCCCCGTTCACGATCGCCACCTGTCCGGCCAGGGTTACGGTCACCCGGCCGTTATTGTCCCTGCTGGTGGAGATGTCGGCCATGGCGCCCAGTTTTTTCAGCGCAAGATCGCGCTTATCGTGCAAGTCGGGGGCGGAACCGCCGCCCAGCTCCGCTTTATCGATCGCCAGGTTCAAATCCGCGATCTCTTTGGAATAGGCGTTCAGCTCGCGCACGTAGCCGGTGAGACGGTCGTCGATGTTCTTGGAAACTTCCCGCAGCTCGTTGTCCATCCGGCGGATCTCCGACGTAAGCTGGCCGCTGGCCTCGCGCACGCTCGAGCGGATGGCCGTGTTCGCGGGATCCGATGAGAGCTTGCGGAACTCGTTGAAAAAGCGGGTGGCGATGCGGTTCAGGCCGTCGTTATTGCTCTCGTTGAAGATCTGCTCGGCCTGGTGAAGGTAAAGGTCCTTCTCCTCGGCATTGGCGAAGTTCTTGTGCTCGCCCTGGATCCGCTTTTCTAGATACTCGTCGCTCACGCGGGTCACGCTCTTGGCCCAGGCGCCGTTACCAAACGTAAGGCGGGCATTGGGGATCACGGGCGCGGCGGTCTGCTGCACGTCCTGGCGGGAATAGCCTTCCGTGTTCACATTGGCGATGTTGTGGCCGGTCGTGGTCATGCTCTGCTTGCTGACCATCAAGCCACTCTTGCCGATATTGAACATGTTTACGGTAGCGGCCATGTTCTCCTACAGATCTTTGTTGAGGAAGCGGGCGCTGTGGTCGCGGCCGGAGCCCCCCATGTTTCCTTTGGGCCCGTAAACTTGCGGCTTATCGGAAGAGAGGCCGAGGATGTTGCGCTTGAGCACGTCGGCATCCTTGAGGGCGCTCTCCACGAGACGCTTATTGTCGGCGTTCATTTCTTTCGCCTTGCGCACCATGTGCAGCAGGGTGTTCTTCAGGCTGATCAGCGCCTCGAAGTGCTCGGAAAAGAGCTTAGAGGCCACCAGCTCCATGGTAACGTCTTTCTCCGGTACTCCGAGCACGGTCGCGGCCTGTTGCGTCCACTTTTTCCGGCGGAACTCCTCGCGCTGGATCTCATCGAAGATCGCCTCTTTGGCGTAAGTGGCTTCGCGGATCTCCTTGAAGCGCACACCCACGAGATGTTCGCGCTCGTCGCGGAGAACGTCGACGAGCTGGCGATAGAGCGTGAGCTGCTGTTTCAGATTTTTCTGGAGTTCATCGAGATTCGGCGACTGTCCATCCATGGTCATCCCCCATCATCCGTGACGAGAGCGGCAGATTCTTTCCTAGATCAGGAAGTCTCCTGCAGCAGCTGTTCATTGATCATCTTGTCGGCCACTTTGCCGTAATCAGGCTTATAAGTTCCGTTGCCGATCATCGCTTTCACGCGCGCGATCTTGGCTTCGTCGGTCTCCTCGGTCTTGGCAATTCCGTTAGCGGCTGCCATGGCTTTGGCTTCGCTGGAAAGTTCCACGTTGGCGGTTCCGCCAAAAGCGGATGCGCCAGCCGACCCAGCGGATTCTTCCGTGGGACGCGCTTTGCCTGCCTTGCCGCCTTTTTTGGAGTGAGAGACCTGCGATAGATCTACGGAGTCTTTGTTATTACTTACTTTCATGGCATGTCCTTCCTGAACATTCCCTTCCGTTTACCCGGAAGTCCTTCAAAAATTTTAACACATCCCGACAAATATCACAGAGGCGATTATTTCCCGATGATATCACTTTTATTTAGTTCCCTCACCGGAGTGGGCTGCCCGCGCGTACGGGCCGCTTCCTGCATTTCCATCACCTGTTTCACGATGATTTCCGCCAGACCGATACCCTTGGTTTTCGCGGCTGCCTCGGCATAGTGGTCGTCGAGCATTCCGCGAAACACCTGATAGCCCTTGCTGTTGGCCAGGTCGGGGTTCTCGGGCACCGTCTTGCGCATACTCCTCATCATTTCCTTGAGGAAGTTCGCTTCCATTCCCTGGGCTGCCTGCCAGAGCGGCGAAGAACGATCCTCGGGAAGAGGGTTCGGAGGAAGAACGGTAGGTTTTTCAATCCTCATTCTGCCGACTCCTTCAGCAGCCCCAAAAAAAGAAGGCAGGGAAGCTCATTCTTCCGGAGCTTCCCTGCCCCGTGATGCGTTTCGCGTCCTTGCGATGAAAGCTCAAAACCAGAAATCTTTGAACGCCATCCATGGCAAACAAGCCTTCCCGTTTCCTGCGAGAGCTTCAGCCGATCCAATCCTTGGATCCCGCATCTACGAAACCTATTGCACGCTCCTTGCCAAGCCGGGGAGAGTGTTAGTTGACCTGCAGGTCGCCCTCGAGGGCTCCCGCGGCTTTGAGCGCCTGGAAAATGGCGGTGAGGTCCTTGGGCGCAACTCCCAGCTCGTTGAGAACATTCACGAGATCGGTCACGCTGGTAGTATTTTGAATTTCCACCAGTTTCTTGCCGCCGCCTTTGGCACCGGTCTTTGCACCGCCCACGGAAATGGCGAGGTCGCCGTGGGAAAGGGCCACGTTTTTGATCCTTACTTTGCCCCCTGCCACCACGGTTCCCGATTTTTCGTTGATCACCACACGAGCTCTTGTGTCGGTATTGACCGTCAAATTTTCCAGCACCGCCATTAATTCGACGGCGTTCCCGTCGTAAGAAAACGGAACAATGAGATCAATCGTCGCCTGGTCGATGGCACTGGCATATTTTCCTCCCAGTTCCGTGTTAATCGTCCTGGCCACACGGGCTACGGTGGTGAAATCTGGCTCGTCCAGGCTCAAGCGTAGGGCCTTTTTATTGCCGAATTCGCCCGGAAGCTCCTTTTCCACGATGGCGCCGGCCGGAATGCGGCCGGAGGTTACGAACTTCGCGCTGCCGTCCGCGATCGTGCCCAGGCTGAGCGGCCCCTGGCCCACGGCGTAGATCTGCTGGTCCCCCGCGCGCAGCGGAGTGATCAGGAGCGTGCCTCCCTCGAGGCTTCCGGCATCCCCTACGGACGAGACGGTGAGGTCGATCTTCTGGCCGGCACGGGCGAAGGCGGGAAGGTTTGCTGTGACCACCACTGAGGCCACGTTCTTGCTCTTCACCTCGGTGTCCATCTTGATGCCCATATTGTTGAACATCCGTAAGAGGGATTTTCCAGTGACGTCGGCACCCGAATCGCCCGTTCCCTTGAGGCCGACTACGAGGCCGTAGCCGATCAGGAGGTTGTCGCGCACGCCCTTGATGCGCACCACATCTTTAATGCGGGCGGCGAAGACATCCGCTGAACACAAGGCCGCTAGCAGTACGATGAGGAAAACCGCGAGGCGGAAGGAATACGTGTTCTTCATTGGATCACCTGTGCTTTCACGTCGAGAAAGTTCGAGCTCTTGGCGTGGTTGGCGTCGTCCACGTCTTTGCCGTTTACCAGCGCCGCCACCTCCACGATGCGCGACACGCCTTTGTAAATCACCCGCTTCTGGCCGAGCATGCGGATCATGCCGTTGCCGAGGTTCTCCACCACTTCCATGCGGATCAAGTCGTCGTCCTTGCCCGAAGCGCCCATGTTGGACTTGGCGGCCTCTTCAGCGGCGTCTTTGGCTTTATCGGTCGCGGATTTGTTATCGCCCGAAAGAGCAGCGTTCGCTGCGTCCTTCGCCGTGGCCCCCGCGACGCTCGTGAGCGTATCCGCGGCATTGCCCGCCGTGATGGGTTTCTTCGTCTTGCGCTGCTCAGGCGGCAAAGTCATCCAAAGCTGGTACTGGATCTCGCGCCGCAGATCCTTTTCCACGTCGGCGGTGATCATGTCGCCGGGCTCGCGGCGGCGGTTGTTGGCGAAGAGATAGTTGCTCTGCCCTTGGCCGTCCCAAAGGCTGTTCTCGCGGGCCACTTTGTCCACGAAGTCGTCACGGGTAACGCGATGATAGCCGTCGGGCCCCGGATCGGCGGCCGTGTCGTAGGCCAAAGCGCCTTTTTGCGCGTAGGTCTTGCGGTAGGCGCGTGCGGCGGGGGGCTCGAATTCGGAGACGTTGTTGGCGCTCACTCCGTTCAAAGTGCGCGGGCGGTAGCGGTCGGCGGTGCCCTCGGCGATGTCGCGGTCGCGTTCCTCCTGCTCATCGGCTTCGGCGCTGTCTGCGCGGAGCGAACGGATCATGTCGCTGCAGCCGGAGAAGGCGAAGAGCACCCACAGGCTAAAAACGATGGTCACCGTGAAACCGAACCTCATAAGCTAACCTCCACCACGCCAGGCGAAACCATTTTGCCGATCACAATTTTCCGCGAGGCACGCAGGCGCGCCTTCACATCCGACCCGATGAGGCCGGGCCCTACGAGCGAGCCGTCGGCGCTCACGCGCACTCCGCTTTCGGATACGAATACCACCCGCAGGAGGGAACCCGCCGAGGCATCAGGCCGGCGCTCGATCGTGCTCGGCAACAAAGGGCCATTAGCCATGATCATGCGCTTCACCTTGGAACTCTTGAGTAGTGCCGGCAGCTCTTCTGCAGAAATACGAACCGGATCTTCGCGCAGATTCGTGGTCTCGATCCGGCCTTCCGTAAACAACTCGGGGCCCAGCGTTTCCGAATAGCCGATCTGGCGCGAAGCGATCCAGGCTTTTTGGAACCAACGCAGCTTCGTGCGCACCCATACGGGAGGTGTGGCGGGAGCATCGGTGCGGGTCACCTTGAAGGTGAGTTCGCCCCTCCATCTTTCCAATTCCGCCTGCGGCTCGATGCGCGCGATATTCAGATTATACCCCTTGAGCTGCTCGATTCCGGAAAGCGCGAGCACTTCAAGCTCCACACCATTCGGAATCTTGCCAAGCATGGTTGCCTGACGGCTGATCTCCGAAGCGAAGTCCTGGTTGTTGAGGCCGAGCCGCTGCAGCTTGAAGACGATTTCCCGGGGAGCGCGCAGCGCGAACTTCATCCCCGCGGGAAGTAGCGCTTGTATGCGGGCATGAAGGTAGCTCGCGGGCAAACGCACTTCCTGTTTGTCGTCGGGAATGCGCGAGAGCACGAGGCCCGAGAGCGACTTGAAGTCGCGCATACTTTTGGCGTAGATCGTGGCTACGTCGCCGAGGATCAGCTGCTCGCCGCCCACCTTAACTTCCGACTCCACCTGGATCTCCACCTCCTCAGTGGGAATGAGCGAAGGCGCCGCCCAGACCTCCGAGGGAAACAGAGCCAGGACGATGGCCAGGATCAATCTGTGGAAGCCGTTACTTAATGACATTCGTAGAAACCTGCAGCATCTGGTCGGCAGCCTGCATAACCTTCGAGTTCATCTCGTAGGCGCGCTGGGCCTGGATCAAGTTCACCATCTCGTTCACGAGGTTCACGTTCGAGGCTTCTAGGTTGCCCTGCATGATCGTGCCCAGGCTATTGGTGCCGGGTTGTCCCTGCACGGGGGCGCCGGAGCTTTCGCTCACCTGATACTCGTTGCTGCCCGTCGAGTTGAGTCCGGCGGCATTCGTGAAGGACACGATCTCGATCTGCCCGATCTGGCTCTCTTTGCCCTGGGAATCTTTCGCGGTGACGATGCCCGTGGCGGAGACACCCACGCTCGCAGTTCCCGCGGGGATCGTGATCGGCGGCTGCATGAGATGGCCTCCGCTCGTCATGAGACGCCCGCTGGCGTCGATCTTGAAAGAGCCGTCGCGGGTGTAAACCACCTCGCCGTTCTCCTTTTGCACCGCGAAGAAGCCTTCGCCCTGAATCATCAGGTCGTAAGGGTTGCCGGTGGGCTTGGCCGCACCCATCGTGAATTCCTTGTGGATGCTCGACGTTTTCACGCCCACTCCCACCTGCACTCCGGTGGGCAGGTTCGTGTCCGAGCTCACCTGGGTGCCAGGCGCGCGCACTGTCTGGTAATAGAGATCCTGGAATTCCGCCGCGCTCTTTTTGTAGGCGGTGGTATTCACGTTGGCCATGTTGTTGGCCACGTTGTCGACGTTTGTCTGCATGGCTTCCATGCCTGTTGCAGCGGTGTGTACGGCTCTCAGCATCTTCATCCCTCCATGGATTCAGATCGCTCCGGGGAGCTGATTATAGTTTCCCTAAATCGTTCACGGCCCTGCCCTCCAGGTCGCCGTAAGTCCTGATTACCTTCTCGTTGGCTTCGAACATGCGGGTTGCCTTGAGCAATTCCACCATCTCCGAAACTGCGTTCACATTGGAAGTTTCCACCATGCCCTGCTCGACAGTGGTGCCCTTCGCCTCCTGCGAGACGTTGGCTGCCACATCGTTGCGGTAGAGGGAGCTGCCCTCTTTCTGCAGCAGGCGCGGATCCACGAACTCCGTGACCGCGAGCTGCCCGATCTGCAGGCGCTCCTGAAAAATTTTTCCGTCCTTAGTGATCGTGAGCTGCCCTCCTGGCTTGCTCACGTCGAGGCGGATCGCCCGCGCCAAAAGCTCCTCTCTTGGCGTGACCTTCCCAGCTTCCTGCTGCTCGCCCGGATTGAGAACGGGGAAACCTTCCGTGGTCACCAACGTTCCATCCGGGCTCAGCTTGAGGCTTCCGTGCCTCGTAAACCGCACTCCTTGCGGGCCTAAAACTTCGAGAAATCCTTTCCCTTCCAACGCCACATCCAGTGGGTTTCCCGTGAGCTTCGCCCTTCCCTGGGCAAAGTCGGTATAGGTGCCTTCCACCATTGCGTAGGCGGACTGGGCACCATCGAGCTTGTGAAAATCTTTTTCGGTGGGAGCTTTGTACGGGATCTCTTCCTTCTGGGACGCGGAAAGCGCGCTGCTCATCGCGGCCTTAAATGCCACTTGGTCGCGCTTGAAGCCGTTGGTATCGGCGTTCGCCAGGTTGTTGGCCACGGAATCGAGACGCTCGCTCTGCGCGAGGCTGCCCGAAACGGCTGGCCAAAGTCCCTTGCTCATCCCATCCTCCGAAGACATGCGGATCCCTGAGATCCACTACTCCATCCAAGGAAAGAGCAAAGCCCATACCACGGCCGGGCCGCCATGCCAGCCTTCACCTCGCCCCGCCCTAAAGCAGAATCACTAGCTTTCCCGCGCACTTCTCTCTCGCACTCCATACAGGAAAACGGTGTTTCGTCTCTCTTGGCCAGGCGCAGGAATCGGGTTTTTGACGGTGCCCCCCTTTCCCGTCAACTCCCTGACGGGCTATGCGCGTCACGCATTGCCACTCAACCCTTCGCTACGCTAGATTGAGCGCGTGGAAACCACCATCTTCAAGACCCAGGCCCTGGCCGAAAAGGTTCTGCAAAAAGCCAAGCAAGAAGCCGAAGCTTTCCTGAAAAAAGCCGGCCGCAAGCCCACGCTCGCCGTGGTGCTGGTGGGCAGCGACCCCGCCAGCGAGATCTACGTGGGAAAAAAAGGGGAAACCTGCAAAGCCCATGGGCTCGATGCGCTCGATTTCCACATAAAGCCCGAAGAGGGATTCGAGAAACTCGTGAAGCTTGTGCAGGACCTCAACAAACGCGCGGATGTCGACGGAATTCTCGTGCAGAGCCCGCTGCCCAAGGGCTGGGATCAGGAGATCATTCAGGCGCTCACCGCTCCCGAAAAAGACGTGGACGGATTCCACCCCGCGAACGTGGGCGCACTTTCGATCCATGCGAAACAATTTCTCGATCATGGCCTGCCCTCCTGCACACCTGCCGGCGTGATGGAAATTCTCAAGGAAGCGAAGATTCCGCTCGCCGGCAAACATGCCGTGGTGGTCGGCCGCTCCAATATCGTTGGAAAGCCGATGGCGCAGATGTTGTTGGCATCGGATGCCACGGTCACCATCTGTCACTCGAAAACCCCCGACCTCAAGGAAACCTGCCGCAGAGCCGATGTGCTCGTTGCCGCAATCGGCAAGGCGAAGTTCGTGACCCGGGAGTTCGTGAAGCCCGGGGCAGCTGTCGTCGACGTTGGCATCAACCGCGAGCTCAAAGACGGCAAATCCAAGGTGGTGGGCGATGTGGATGCCGAATCCGTTACAGGGGTGGCCGGCTTTCTGACTCCCGTGCCCAATGGCGTAGGCCCCATGACGATCGCCATCCTGATCCGCAATACGGTCCGCGCCGCACTAAATCGTAACGCTCAGCAATAAGTCCCTTCTCCTATCCCTACTCTTGCAGCCGCCTTGGGGCCCAAGGTATGAATATCCCTTCATGAAAAAGACGCCCCTCAACCAGACCCATATCGACAGTGGCGCGCGCATGGTCGACTTTGGCGGCTGGCATATGCCGGTGCAGTACAGCGGCCTCAGCCAGGAGCATCAGGCCGTGCGCACCAAGGCGGGTCTCTTCGACGTGAGCCATATGGGCGAAGTGACAGTAGAGGGCGAGGGCGCAGAAGAATTCCTCAATCACCTCGTCACCAACAATGTTTCCAAACTCACGCAGGGGCAGGCCCAGTACACCGTGATGTGCTACGAAGACGGCGGCGTCGTGGACGATCTGCTGGTCTATAAACGCGGCCCCGGCAAGTATCTCCTCTGCATCAATGCCGGCAATATCGACAAAGACTGGGAATGGATCCGCAAGCTCGCGGAGAAGTTCCCCAGCGCGAAGGCGAAGAACGTTTCCGACGAGTTTTCGCAGATCGCGCTCCAGGGCCCCCTATCCACTGAAATTCTCAAAAAGCTCACCAAGGCTGATCTCGATTCCATCAAGTACTATCACTTCCTTGAGACCGAGCTCGTGGGCCAGCCCGTGATCCTGAGCCGCACCGGCTATACCGGCGAAGACGGCTTCGAGATCTACGCCCCGGCGGCGCACGGCCCCACACTCTGGAAAAAAATCATGGAAACGGGAGCGCCGCTTGGCCTGATCCCCGCAGGCTTGGGCGCACGCGACACCCTGCGCACTGAAATGAAGTTCCCGCTTTACGGGCACGAGATCGATAAGGCCACCAATCCGCTGGAAGCGGGGCTGGGTTGGGTGGTGAAGCTCGACAAGCCTGCCGACTTCACGGGCAAGGCGGCACTGCAAAAGATCAAAGCAGCCGGAACGACCCGCTCCCTCGTGGGCATCAAGGTGCTCGACAAAGGCATCGCCCGCCAAGGCTATGAAATTTATGACAACGACCAGCGTAGCGTGGTGGGCCAGGTGACGAGCGGCACTCCGTCGCCCTCCCTCGGCTATCCGATTGCCATTGGCTACGTGAAAAAGGAGCTCGCCGCTCCCGGAACGCGCCTCAGCATTAAGGT
>DATBTF010000021.1:0-3695 GCA_036559405.1 Bdellovibrionota bacterium | reverse complement strand
CTGGCCCGTATGTTCGGCCAGCATCTCATTGAGGCGCCGCTTTAGGTAAAGAATTTCTTTGGCTTGGATCTCGATATCCGTGGCTTGCCCTCGGGCTCCGCCCAAAGGCTGGTGGATCATAATTCTTGCGTTGGGCAGAGCGAAGCGCTTGCCCTTGGTGCCGGCAGAGAGCAGGAATGCTCCCATCGAAGCCGCCAAACCCAAACAATAAGTGTTCACATCGCATTTCACGAACTTCATCACGTCATAGATCGCGAGTCCGGCGCTCACCGAGCCGCCCGGGCTATTGATGTAAAAATGGATATCTTTTTCCGGATCGTTGCTCTCGAGGAAAAGCATCTGGGCGATCAGAAGGTTCGCCACCGTATCGTTCACCTCGGTGCCGAGGAAGATGATTCGGTCCAACATTAACCGAGAGTAGATGTCGTACTGCCGCTCTCCCCGCGGGGTCTGCTCGATCACGATGGGGTTAGGAATGTACATCGAGGGTTTTTCGCTGCTGTGTTCGCTCACTGGAACTCCTCTCGCTGGCTCAAGGTCTTGTTTTCCTATCGGAAACCTCTACCATCCACTAAAGCCATTTTTCATTATAGTCCACGCCCAAAATTTGACACCAAGCAAAAATCTGGTTTAGTTTACCGCACCTGATGACCCCCCTAATGTCGATTGGAAACATCTCCCTTTGGGGACCCTGCCGCCTAGCACCGATGGCCGGGGTTTCGAATATTCCCTTTCGCCTCATATGTAAGGAGCTGGGGTCCTCGCTTACCACTTCCGAGGAGATCAGCGCCAAGGCCCTTGTACACGGTAACCAGAAAACCCGCGACCTGGCCGGCTATCTCCCTGAGGAGAAGCCTATCGCAATGCAGATTTTTGGGGGTGAGGCAGAAGTGCTCGCCGAGGCCGCCAAGATTCTAGAAGCGAACGGCGCCGATATCATCGACCTGAATATGGGCTGCCCCGTCCCTAAGATTACGAAAACGGGTGCTGGTTCGGCCCTGATGCGGGATGAGAAGGTGGCAGCGGAAGTGTTCAAGGCGATCCGCTCCGCGATCCAGATCCCCTTCACCATCAAGATCCGCGGGGGCTGGGACGACCATACCGTAAATGCTCCGGTGATCGCGAAAATCGCGGAGAACGAAGGCGTGAACGCTATCGCCGTGCACCCGCGCACCCGTTCGCAGCAGTACACGGGCAAAGCTCCCTGGGAGATCATCAAGCTCGTAGTGGACACCGTGAAGATCCCCGTGACCGGTAACGGGGATGTAAAGAACTTCGCCGACGCGCGAAGGATGATGGAAGAGACCGGCTGCAAGACCGTGATGATCGGCCGCGGTGCACTCGGTAAGCCCTGGGTATTTGATCCGGAGTTTGAGCAACTCTCCGCAAGCGCGCAGCATGCTTACAAATTTAAAGTGATCGAGCGCCATCTCGACCTGATCGAAACCCATATGCCGGAACGCTTCGCCCTCGTGCAGGCGAAGAAACACTTGGCCTGGTATATCGCGGGCGTGAAGGGCTCGGCCAAAGGGCGGGCCACCGTGTTCACGTTCGAAGAGATCCGCGGTTTAAGGAATTGGTTTAAGGAGTATTGGCCGGAGGCGGAAACCGCTCCGGCGGAAGCTTCCGTTTTAGAGGAAGCCGGCTCAGCTCAGCTTATTCTTTAAAGATCCGGCGGTAGCCGCCGGCAGCTCATCCAGGGTGTCAGCACCCTCTTCGGCGAACTCGGCCGCCATCTGGTTGAGATAGTCTTCGAGGGCTTCACGAAGGCTTTCCATCGTCACCTGCTCCGGAGCCACGCCCTTGCGCTCCAGAAGTGTTTTCAGCTCTTCCCCGATCAATTCCTCGGGAAGACCGGTCAGACCCGTCACCTGCGCGAACAACTTATTCCCCATCCACCAACCCTCACCACCACTGGCTGTCTGATCTACAACAAACCGTTCCATCTTGGTTCGCGTATAGCACCACCACAGGTGCAAACAGCTGACATCCCCTTACATGAGTAAGCGTACAAAATATTTTTCCCTTTGCAAGCCTTTTTGCCTGATCTATTCCATTCCAATGTCGATGGGCGCAGACTGCCTCCAGCCCCTTTTTCCGTGTCTTACTTTGAGGAAATTCCATGAAAGCACTCTTTCTCCTTCTCTCCTTCACCGCCTCAATCGGAGCCTTCGCGGCCAAGCAGGAATTCAATATGCGAATCCAGAGCGAGCCGCCCACGCTCGACTGGAACCTGGCCACCGACAACGTCTCCATCACGCTTCTGCAGAATCTGATGGAAGGGCTGGCCAACTACGATAAGAAGCTGCAGCCCAAACCGGCCCTGGCGACGAAATGGGAAGTCTCTAAAGATGGGAAGACTTACACCTATACCTTGAAGAAAGACGTGAAGTGGAGCGACGGCACCCCTCTCACCGCCCAGCACTTCTGGGACTCCTGGGAACGCCTCCTCAATCCGAAGACCGCATCGGAGTATGCCTACTTCCTTTTCGATGTGGAGGGCGCGAAGGATTACAACGAAGGCAAGCTAAAGGATCCGCTAAAGCTTGGCTTCAAAGCCGTGGATCCTAAAACATTTGTCGTCACGCTTAACAAGCGCGCCTCCTACTTTCCCACCATCCCTACCTTCACGGTGACCTTTCCGATCCGCAAAGACCTGATCGAGAAGCATGGCAGGAAGTGGACGGATCCCAAAAATATGGTTGTCGTGGGCCCGTTCACGCTTACGGACTGGAAACACGACTCCCGTGTAAGCCTGGCGGCCAACCCCCACTACTACGGCGGCCAGCCGAAGCTCGAGGCGATCAACGCCTACATCGTGAACGAGGACACCACGGCGATCAATATGTTCGAGAGCGGGAAGCTCCATTACGTCTCCCGCCTTCCTCCCGTGGAAATCGAGCGCCTGAAGGCGAGTCCCGCCTACCGCAACGGCCCCTTCCTGCGCGGCTATTATTACGGCTTCAACATCAGCAAGAAGCCTTTCGACGACGTACGCGTGCGCCGCGCTTTTGCCCACGCCATCGACCGCTCCCAGATCACCTCCCTCCTGAAAGGCGGGCAGATCCCCACCACCTCCTGGGTACCCAAGGGCATGCCGGGCTACGAGCCGAAGGTGGGCCTGGACTTCGACGTTTCGAAAGCGAAGAAACTGCTGGCTGAGGCGGGCTATCCGGACGGGAAAGGCTTTCCTGCCATAACCTTCATGTTCGACACCCGCGACGACCACAAGATGATCGCCGAACGGCTGCAGGCGATGTGGAAGAAAAACCTGGGCGTCGATCTCAAGGCACAGAATGAAGACTGGAAGGTATACCTCAACCGCCTCAAGGCGGATGTGCCCCCGATGTTTCGCCTGGGCTGGGGCGCAGACTATCCGGATCCGGATAACTTCCTGGCCCTCTTCACCTCTTATAGCGGCAACAACTATACGCAGTGGAAGAGCAAGGAGTACGACAAGCTGGTGGAGCTGGCTGCCGGGGAATCCTCGATGCCCAAGCGGGTGGCTCTCTACAAAAAAGCCCAGGTGCTGCTCACGGAAACGGATGCCGTGATCATGCCGCTCTTCGTGGACGCGCTCAATGTATTGGTATCTCCAGAGGTGAAAAACCTCGACCTCAACGCCATGGACATCCTGCACCTCAAAGATGTGCAGATGAACTAAAGCGAATGGGAGTCGCGGAAATCCAGGGCTG
>DATBTF010000020.1:0-4813 GCA_036559405.1 Bdellovibrionota bacterium | reverse complement strand
CCTTCGAACCACAGACAGGGAGAGATTTTTTTCATCTGTCTAGCGTAGCAGAGGGGAGAGGGGGACGGGGTGCGTCAGTTTGAGTGGGGGGTTTTCTAATTGAGGCAATAAAGATACAAATAGAGCCCAAACAAAGGAGCGCCCATGGACCCGACTAATATCATGCAAACTGGCTTCGCTTTTTTTCCCGCGAAAGTTCTGCTGAGCGCGGTGCGCGCGGAAGTTTTCACTGTGCTGGCGGCAAAGCCGCTAACGGGTGAGGAGCTGCAAACACGTTTGGGACTTCACCCCCGCGCCACGTTTGATTTTCTGGATGCGCTAGTTGCCATGAAGATGCTGAATCGCGACGGCACTGGAGCGTCGGGAAAGTATGCGAATACTCCGGAAACGGCCACCTTCCTTGATAAGAACAAGCCGTCCTACATCGGCGGCATTCTCGAGATGGCCAACGACCGGCTTTTCCGCTACTGGGGCGATCTCGATACAGCGCTGAAGACGGGCAAGCCTCAGAACGAGGCGAGCCGCGGGATGAAGCCGATGTTCGAAGAGCTCTATAGCGACCCCTCGCGTCTTGAGCAGTTCATGATGGCGATGCGCGGGATTTCGATGGGCAATTTCGCGGCCTTTGCCGAGAAGTTCGACTTCTCCAAGTTCAAAACGCTTTGCGACGTGGGCGGAGCCACGGGAATTCTTTCCGTACTGGCGGCGCGCAAACACTCGCACCTCCAGTGCCAGTCATTTGATCTCCCGGTGGTTGAGCCGATCGCCAAACGATTGATCGAGAAGGATGGGATGTCTTCGCGGGTAAAAGCCGTTTCCGGCGACTTTTTCAAGGACAAGCTGCCGAAGGCGGACCTCATCACCATGGGCCTGATTCTGCACGACTGGAACCTCGAGAATAAGATGAAGCTCATCCGCGCCGCCTACGAAGCGCTTCCCGAGGGCGGTGCTCTCGTGGCAATCGAGAATTTGATCGACGACGAACGGAAAGAAAACGTCTTCGGCCTCATGATGTCGCTCAATATGCTGATCGAATTCGGAGACGCCTTCGACTATACATTTGCTGACTTCAAAGGCTGGTGCCAGAAGGTGGGATTCAAGAAGTTCGAGAAACTGCACCTGGCCGGCCCCTGCAGTGCCGCTATCGCCTACAAGTAGGAGAGTCATGAAAAATCTATTTCATATTTCGGTTACATTGGCGCTTCTGGGCTCCCTCGGCTGCGCGAGTTTTGCGGAGATGAAGGAACAGCATAAGGCGATGGTCTGTAATGAGGGTGGCGGGTACGAGCTCGGCATGAACGACGCCCGCGAAGGGAAGCCGATGAACGCAATGAGCCTCACGCAGGTCTGTGATCCGCCCACGACCGAGGCCGCCATGCGGGGTTACCGCAACGGTTATAAAGATGGCCTGGCCAGCAAACGGGAAGAGGTTCCGGAAACCCAGATCAATGTGAATATCGGTGGCGGGGGCGACGGTGGCTCTTCCAGCAAAAAATACCTCTGCGAAGTGAAGGCGTTCACGGAGACCTTCTCCGCCTGGGGCTCATCCGAGCTGGAAGCGAGCGAGAAAGCCAAAAAGAAATGCGCCAAGCGCTACCATGAAATGCATTGTGATGAAGTGAAGTGTAAACACTAGGGAACCTGGCCCGCTTGACGCGGGCTTTTTTCCGTTTTATATTTAACTTATAGGTTAATTAACCGATAGGTGAATTAATGGACCATCTCAGCCAAACCTTCGCCGCCCTGGCCGATCCCACCCGCCGGGCCATGCTGGCCCGTCTCTCTAGGGGCGAGGCCAATGTGTCGGACCTTGCGAAGCCCTTTTTGAAGGATATGAGCCTGCCCGCCGTCACCAAGCATCTCAAGGTGCTCGAAACTGCTGGTCTCATCACCAAAACCCGCGAGGCCCAGTGGCGGCCCTGTCGGCTCAATGGCGAACGCTTCAGGGACGTGTCTGAATGGATGGAGCAGTACCGGGTTTTCTGGGAGGAGAGCTTCGATCGCCTGGAGGCGTATCTGAAAACAGTTACGGGTAAAAAGAATCTGAAAGGAAAGAAGCATGGCCGCAAAAAATAAATCCAATGAAATCCGCATTTCCCGCATCTACGACGCTCCCTTGAAAGCGGTCTGGGACGCCTGGACCGATATTGAGCAAGTGAAGCAATGGTGGGGGCCGCGCGGCTTCACCCTCACTTCCCATAGTAAAGAGCTGAAACCCGGCGGCATCTGGCACTACACCATGCACGGACCCGACGGCACCGACTATCCGAACAAGACCGTCTATCACGAGGTCGAAAAGTATTCGCGCATGGTCTACGACCATGGCGGTTACGACGACCGCCCGCCCCTCTTTCGCGTCACCGTGACCTTCAAGGAAGTGAAGGGCAAGACTAAAATGGATATGAGCATGGGGTTTGCCACGCCAGAAGTGGCGGAAGAAATGCAAAAGTTCATCAAGAACGCGAACGGCTACTCCACTTGGGATCGTTTGGCCGAATATCTGGAGAAGGAGAGCAGCGGAAAAGAGCAGTTCGTGATCAACCGCTCGTTCGACGCGCCTCTCGAGGTGTTGTTCGAGATGTGGACCAATCCCAAGCATTTCGCCCAGTGGCTGCCTCCCACCGGCGCAACCATGGAAATCCTCAAGGGCGAGATGAAGCCAGGCAGCAGCATCTTTTACTGCATGAAGGGCGCTCATGGCACGATGTATGGACACGTCAAGTATCTCGAGATCGAGAAGCCCTCGCGCCTCGTCTATACGCAGCAGTTTGCGGATGAGAGAGGAGGGGTGGCCCGCCATCCCATGGCGCCCACCTGGCCCGAGACCATGCTCACCACGGTGAGGCTGGAGGAAGAGGGTGCCGATCGCACCCGAGTCACCGTTATCTGGGAGCCCTACGGAAAATCGAGCCGTGAGGAAATCGAAGCCTTCGTGCAGGCCAGAAGCGGCATGACGCAAGGCTGGACTGGATCTTTCGACAAGCTCGAGGCCTATATCGCACGGCCGAGATAGCTTGCTCTTATGGGCGAGTGACATAATAATAAGTGCACATTCTTTTTGGAGAGTTACTATGCGCACTTTTATTTACGCACTCGCCTTTCTTTCATTTTCCGCTTTCGCGGAAACTTCGCCCGCGCCCTCAGCCAAGGTGGAAAAGCTCGTTGGCTCAGCCGTTTTCAATGGCAAGGAAATCAAAGAGGGACAAGTTCTGGATGTGAACGGCACGATCGAAACCAAGAAGCGCGCTTTCATTCGCCTGGCGATGCCGATCTGGAACAGCTCCATCGTGATCGGTCCTGAAACGCAGATGAAGCTCGATCTCACCTCACCTAAAGATAAGAATCCCAAGCGATATGAGCTTACCAACGGCCTTTGCCGATGGATCAGCTCCATGAAATCCAATCAGCTGAAGGGGAGCCATGTGCATACCAAATCAGCGGCGCTCGGCGTGCGCGGAACTGATTTCGAGGTTCAAAATCGCAAAGATTCCGGTGAGACCGAGATCATCGTTTTCGACGGAGAAGTGCTTCTGCAGTCGAAGTTGGCCAGCAGCGAGCAGCTTGTGAAGAAGGGGCAATGGGGCGGAGTGGGAGGAAAGTTCGGCAAGGTGATTGCCAAGCCCATTGATGTGCCTGAAGACGCCTTGAAAAAGGCGAAAGAGCGCTCGGCAAAGGCCGCGCCCAGCAGCGCGCCTCCCTCTGATTCCGATTCCGATTACCAGTAGACGCCGGGTACGGGAATGCCACTGGCTTTACATCAGCGTACATGGCGGCTCCTGAGGGATTCACTTCCCGCACAGATCCTTCTGGCTGTCGTCCTGGGGATATTGCTGGGGACCATTTTCCCCGGGGGGCAGCTGAAGCCGGCCTCCGAGCTGGGCAAACTCGTGATTCATTGGGTGAAGCTGATCGCCGGCCCCTTCCTCTTTCTGACAATCGTGGCCTCGGTGGTGGAAGTGAGCCTTTCGGCGGGCCACGCCCTGCGTGTGGTGGCGATCGCTCTTTTTAATACGGCAATTTCAATTTGCATCGGCATCGGACTCGCCTCGTTCTTTCTCTCCGACCTTCACCTGGATCTCTCCCTGGCCATTCCTCCGAAACAACCGGAATTCACTTTGGGTTTTTCCTCCTGGATAAAAACCTTGCAGCCCACGAGTTTGTTCGCGCCCTTCGTGCAGAACGACATTCTGCTCCTCGGTCTACTCGGAGTTTGCACCGGTCTTGCCTTGCGAAGCATGTTCGCGGCGGAAGGAGAGAGGAAGATGGCCCAGCTCGCCCAGCTCTGCCTGCGTCTGCGAGACCTTCCAGGCGTTTTCCTTCGCTGGATAATCCAGCTGATTCCATTAGCCGTATTGAGCGTGGTAGCGGGAAGTGTGTCGGAATACGGCCTGGGCATCTTTGCCACTCTTCTGCGGTACGTAGGAGTGGTGCTGCTGGGATTCTTCCTGCAGGTAGTGTTCGTATATGGAACATGGATTTGCCTGGTGGCGCGGATTCCCGTGAAGAAGTTTTTCCAGGTGGTGAAAGGCCCCCTTTCCTATTCCTTCGGCGTGAACTCCAGCCTGGCCACCTTGCCCCTGACCTTGAAGGCCTTGAAGGAGCTGGGTGTGTCGTCCCGCTCGGCCTCTCTGGGAGCGGGGGTGGCAACCAACCTCAACAACGACGGCATTGTTTTGTATGAAGCTATGGCGGTATTTTTCATAGCCAAGTTCACCAATACTCCGCTTAGTGACACCCAGATGCTCGTGGCGGCCATCGCCTGTATCGTGGCGTCAATGGGGATCACGGGAATTCCGGAGGCCGGATTCATCTC
>DATBTF010000019.1:0-4532 GCA_036559405.1 Bdellovibrionota bacterium | reverse complement strand
TCCGCGAGACGGCGGAGTATCTGGCGAACAATGTCGAACTTCTTCCGCTCAACCGTGAAACCGCGATCAAGCTGAACCGGATGCTTACCAAAGGGCTGGTTCCGGAAAACGAGCGTGGAAACTACCTCTTCCGCACAGGCCCGCGGGTAGGTGGTACCCTGGAGCAAACGGATGAGTTCGTAGCCGGAGAGCCTGAGCGCTTTTACAAATGGCTGGAGTCTGAACCCGCAAAAGTAATGGGCAGGAAAGATCCGGTGGCGCTCGCTGAGATCATTCACAACAATCTCGCGGCCCTCGACTCCTTCCCCGACGGCAACGGCCGTCTCTCGCGGTTGATGAGCGATCTGGCCCTGATGAAGAGTGGCCATCCGCCAGCGAAGTATACGGAACAAGCCGACTACTTCGCCCGTGGCAATCCCCGCGCGGCTGTGCCCCGTGAAATCCGCCAGCAGTACTACAAAGAGATTGTGGAGAGCGGAGACGAATCCTTCCGCGCGGAAAAAGCGGCGGTTGCCAATAAGGCCGTGCAGGAAACCCCGCCCCCCAGCGTTGAACTGCAGGCGCTCAAGGGCAAGGGCACCCGCGATTTCTGGGACGATGTAGATGCTCTGAAGGAAAACGAACGGCTTAAGGTTTATACCCGTTCGCCCAACGGCTACGAAGAGCCGATGCTGATCGTCAAGCGGGGCGACGGGAAGCTCTATCGTGAAACCGTGATCGGCAGGAAGATCGAATTTACTCCTACGGAATCGGAGGCTCCCGGCTCAGGCAGCCTGCGCGTTTTCCTGGAAAAATCCAGGGCGACCATGATCACAGAGGAGGAGCACGAGATCGCCGCGATCCGAGGGACGGAAAATGCTCCCACGAGAGCCATTGCTTCGCTGGATGCACCCGAAGGCACTACCGTCCGCAATGCGATGGTGAATGAGGACAGTCTCGCCGGCCGTCTGGCGAAGACGATCGATGACGACTTTGATCTCAATGTCGAACCTAACCTTGTAGGCAAAGCACATGTTCCCACACGCCCCGAAAGCGAATTACATTTCGCCTCGATGGGTAAGCTTTGGCGGGAGGCCCGTCCTTCTGAAGATTTCATCAAGTCGATCGAAAAAGCAGCGCAAACGGGCAAGCTGGACGGCGCCACCAAGACGCAGCTGAAATACATCCGCGGCCGCGCCAAAACGATCCGTTTCCTGTGCGAAGCGGTGTGCAAGGACAATGCGCAGCTCGAAAAGCTCGACCAGCTCACGGTGGTACTGGGCCACGTGAGTGACGCAATTGCGCTGGACGGACGCCAAGCTATTCGTCGCGAAGCCTCGGATCTGAGCGAACTTCTGCGTAAAAAGAACCTGGGCAAGATCGATGACGAAATCTCCGGGATGCAGGCTCTCAAGGGCAAGCAGCTGGCGGATCGTATCGACGATACGCTCAAAGATATCCGCAAGACCGTTAAAGAGAAGAAGCTCGAGGAAGAGCCTTTCCACGAGATGCGCAAGAACTTGGGCCGCCTGCAGACCGTTGTGCTGATGAACGCGCTCAAGGACGGTGCTAAGGCCGGGGATAGGTCGAGTTACCAGGCTATTCGCAAAATTTATGCGGAGATCGGCGAAATCCACGATGGAATGGTGAAAGCCATTCATGACGGGAAAGAACCGAAACCCGCTCGGCTTACCGATGCCCAGCGTGGAAAGATCAATGATGTATTGAATTACTTCACGGATGACCCAGAGGCTACAACCGTGCGTAATAGCATGGTGGATTCACCGGCACCGAGGTTCGATCCCGAGAAGACCTACGATGCAAAAACGCTGGAGCAACGAATCTTTGCCGTCCACGCAACGGAATTCTTTCCCGAAGACGGTGTGATCAAAGCCGGGGCTTCCGATGTATCGGGAGCCAAGGCGATCGTGACCGAGGAGCCGCCCTCCTTCCGTCCCACCACGCATTGGGCTCTGGGAGAACTCGTGAGAGAGCACCAGGCGTCCTGGGAAAAGCATCCTTATGCGTTCGTGCTTCCCGTTGGAGACCTCAAGAAGCAGCTGGTGAACCTCAATACTTACGATACCTTTACTCTGGGTGATTTCACGCTTCCGGAAGGCGCGATCGCGGTGGTGCCGGAAGGATTCAATAAAAAAATTCCTCCTGGCGTGAGGGTGGAAACCTATAAGCCCGGAACTTCTCTTCGCGCCGCTGTCGATCGCTCGATCGAGAAACATGGCGGCTGGCATATCGAGATGAAGGCTAGCCGCAGTCCAAGCCTGGATTCCGTCGGTACGATTGACGGACATAGCGTGAACACCGCGGATTTCTTCGCCCCTATTTTGAAAGAAAATCCCAACGTCTCTTTCGGTGATCACATCCAGTCGCAGGTGGGAACGGCCAACCGCATGGGCAATGTGGAGCAGTCGATCAACCTTCTGATGAAGCAGTATCGTAGCGGCGGCTTTGTTCAGGATACAAAAGAAGTAGTCTTTTTAAGAAAATTTATGGACCACCAGCTGGCGAAGCTCGACCAGGAGCTTCCGCTCTCGAAGTTCCCCAAGGCTGCGGCAGCCACCTACCAGGAAAAAGTCCGGAAACTCAAAGATTGGCTGAATGTCGTGGATGCCGATCTCCAGCTGAGAAAAAATCACGGCCTTTCGATCGCGGGCGTGAACAAGCCTATCGCAAAGAAGATTGAGTCCCTTCGTTCCGATCCCGAGGCGCTCCACAGCTATCTTTTCGATGATCTGAAGCTCAAAGGATTAACCATGGCCGAAGCAGGCCAGGAAGGGATTCCAAGCAGGAGCCTAGCCACCTATCTTGCCGGTAGCCCGCTATCAGAAGCGCAGGACCTGACCAAGTTCATCGAGAAGGAGGGGCTGATGGCCCCCGCGGACCTCCAATCCGCGAAACTCCTTTATTCCGTGAAGCGAAGCCTGGCCGTGGACCTTGATAAGGCCAGGTCAGAGGGACTTTTGGGTGAGATGGAGTCGGGATTCGAGGCGCTGAAAAATAAACCAGAGGTTGTGGGCGCTGCAATGGATGAACTCGCCGACTACCTCGATGAAACCTCGAGCCGTCTGCCGAGCGCACTGAAAATGATAGAGATGCCGGAGGTGAAGTCGGCACTCGAAGCACGGTACGGAATGGAAATTCCGGAAGACGGTCTGACTTTGGACAGGTTTTTACGGGCACATCCGGAAACAAAGAGTATCTACGAGAAGGCCCCTGTTGCAAGAAATACGGCGGGTGATGCAATACTCGGCAAGCTCGGACGTAACGCAGACGGTCCAGACCCGGAAAAGATTTCGAGCTTCAAAGCGGCCAAGAGTGCCGCCTGGGGAAAAGAGTGGGCCAAGAAGAGTTATGCGGAAAATCTGAAAGGGCTGCAGGCTCCCATGCGCAGCGCCCGGGAGCTGAAAGACGTAGGGGCTGGAAACAAACTCAGCATTTACGAAATCATGAAGCGGGGCGACTTCGGAAAACCCGAGCAGATGTGGGAAAAGCTCGGGCTCAAGGAACAATACCGCGAGATGTTCCCGAAAGACGCCGACTTTTGGAAATCGAGGCAGTCGCTTGAAGAGATTTATACGCGCCTGGAGGGCGGCGATACCCAGCGCGGCTGGGTGGACTCTCTGCTGGGAAGAAGGCTCGCCAAGCAACGGGCGTATGAGGACCTCGCGGCCGACAAGCGTTTCACTGCTCAGGTAGGAAAAATCGACAAGGTTCTAGGATCCGAAAGACGCGAAGAGCTGCTGCGCGGAGTGAGCCGTCTCGATGGAGCCGATCAGGAGCGCTTCCTCAACAGGCTCAAGACGATTGCGGATGATCCGGATAGTGCCGAGCTCACTATGCTCCGGGAGGCGATGGAAGGCACACCTCCTTCTTGCTTCCGTGGAGCGAGTGCCACTGAGAGTGGGATGAAGGGACGGATGGCCTGGGGGCAGAGCCTGGGCCTGCCTCGCCTCGCCTTCATGGTGTTCGCGCTGCTCTCTCCCTCCGAAGGTATCGGAGGCGGGCGTTGCCCCGATCTGGTGGTGGAGGCGCTCCACCGCATAGTGAACCCACAGACGGATACGGCAGTTGAGCTTGAGCTGGCGGCCAATCCTAACGTAATGAAACTGATCACCACGACCGATGGCAAGGTGAGCGGGCTCCTGCAAGGACAACCGGCCCCGCAGTGGTTCGTAGACTTCGTGAAGGAAAAGGTGCCCCTTGTCCGGGATCCAGCGCAGCTTTCCTGGGACAAACTCCATAATTCTGTACAGCGGAGATTGATTAAGACCGTCTCGGCCGAGCGAAAGCAGAAATTCTTTGAGAACCGGGAAATCAAAGGGCTGGTTCACAAAAAAGAAGTCAAACTGAAATTTTCCAAGCCTACTACCTTCCTGGGCAAGCGTTATGAGGCTGGCGAACATACGGTAGACGTATCGCGGGTGTTCAAAGGAAAGGTGGAGCACTCAGGCCCGGACATGTCAGGCAATGGTGTGGAACTTCACTTCCGGGGAAACCAGGAGGCCGGACGGATGAGCAACGACGCCTGGAAGTTG
>DATBTF010000018.1:0-6552 GCA_036559405.1 Bdellovibrionota bacterium | reverse complement strand
CTGTTGGCGGCTTTTCTTTTTCTCCCGATGTTTTCCTATGCGGAAACAGGAATTGTAACCGCCGCAGGAACCGGGCGCGATTCGTCCGAGGCGATCGGAAACCTTCTCAAAACCACGGTGGCTCGCCACTTCCGCGAGCATCCGGCTGCGATCACCCGCGCTGTGCTCAAAGAAGAAATCCTTCCCAACGCCTCGAGTTTTGTTCAGAGCTATAAGATTACCGAGGGAGGAAAGTCGGGAGCGGTGAGCCTGAGCGCCAACGTGGATCTTGATCTGATTCAGGGACTGCTCAGCTTGCGTCCGAAGAACTTGGGGGAGCAGGGCGGAGCAACGGCTCTGGTGATCGTTCAGGGAGCAAAGATTCCCGATTCGGTTACCGCAGGAATGAAACCGAATGCCTCGGGAAGTGATCCGTTCGGGCCTCTTTCCGGAATGGCTCGCGAACGGCTGGTCCGCAGGGAATTCACGGAAGCGATGGTCGGCGCTGACGAGCTCCAGTCCGCCGGTGCCGGCGAGGATGTCGCCAGTCCCGAGCTGCTGCGCGGTCTTGGATCGAAGGCGGGAGCGCGAATCGCGCTCGGAATCAGCGGGCGGTTTGAGTCCTTTGAGAACGAGAACTCTCACAACAAAGAGGAGCGTCTCGTTCTAACGGCCACGATGGTCGATGTGAAGGCGGGAAATGTACTGGGCCGCTCCACGGCGAACGTGGTGAACCCCAAGACGCGCAAAGAGGCGTACATTTCTGATCTTCAGAAAGCGATCGTGGCGGAAAGCCGCGATCTTCTCCAGGACGTATTCATCAACGCCGGCCGAAGGCTGGTGAAGTCGGAAGGGCGCACAGAGTTTTCTGTGGTGCGCGTGCAGTATCCATCCAATAGCGGGCTCGTGTCCCGTTTCAAGACGCTCCTCGAGACCATTCCCGGAGTACGTTCTGTAGTCGAATTCAGCATCCGTCGCGGCGCCTACGACTTCGCAGTTCGGCCGGCGATGACAGATGCCGCTTTGGCAAAAGCGATCACGGGACTGCAGTCGCCCGATTTGCAGATTGCGACCTTGCAGGCGATTTCCAACGAACCCGACGTCCATCCGGCCGCGGTTTCGGTGAAGCTGGCGCCCAAGGAAGCGCCGGCTACGGAAAGTGAGGGAGGTGCACCCAATGCGAACCATTAATCCGACAGTCGTGTTTTTAGTGGCAGCCCTTGGAATTTCTTCCTGCGCCCGTTCGCCGGGTTACAGAAACGAGCAATCCAATGTCGGACGCCCTCAGAGTGAGCGTGAGCGCGACAAGCTGATGAACGCACCTCAGAAGTTCGCACCCCTGCGCAAGCGCGCGGTGGTGCTTCCGTTCTGGAACGACACTCCCGTGAAAGGGAAATTCGAGGTGCAGGCCAAGAACTACCTCCGGGAGTCGCTGCTCGAGGGAAATAGAGTCAACCTTGTCGAGGAAAAAGACATCCCGTTGCGTTCCCAGGATTTTTATCTCGACTCAGAGAAGCTCAATGTCGGCCATGTGGCCGATAACGGAAAAAAATGGGGGGTCTCATTGGTGATCCTTGGAAGGATCACAAAGATCGCCTTTCGCCGAAAAGACGACGACGTGGGCGTGTTCCGTCCCACCGCAGCCAAGGCAGCCGCCAGCGTTGAGCTTCGTCTTGTCGATGTGGCCCAGGCCAAGGAGATCGCTTTCGGCGAGGGCGCAGGCTTGAGCGAGAATTCCAGCATGAATCTTTTCGGGCAGAACCCCGAAGACAGCGAGGCCTATCGTAACGAGGTGGTAAGCGAGGCCCTGAGCGAAGCCGTGAGAAAGGCCCTGCCCACACTGGCCAAGGAGATCGACCGCATCCAGTGGCGCGGCCGGATCGCCAAGATCACGGGCGCGAAGCTTTACGTCAATGCCGGCCGGGCCACCGGCCTACAGGTGGGCGATATTCTGAAAGTTAGCAGCCAGGGCACCGATATCTTCGATCCCGATACGGGCCTTTTCCTGGGCCGCACCGGTGGCGATCTCAAAGGTACGCTGGAGGTAGTGGAGTTCTTCGGCGAAGACGGAGCGATCTCGCGCGTACACTCCGGCGCGAACTTCATAGAAGGCGATACAATCCAGCTTTACTGAGCGCGAAGGAGATAGCGATGCTGAGCCGCGGCCATTTGAATCCCACGCAGCAGAAAGTGATCATCGGGGTCGTGATCCTTTTTCTCGTAAGCATTTATTTTCTGCGTACGATCTATATTCCGATCTTCATCTCTTACTTCCTCGCGTTTCTCTTGAACCCGGTAGTCCGCTGGTTCGAAAAGCGTGGGTTCGGGCGACTGGGTCCGATTTTTCTCATGCTTGTATTGTTGTTCGCGCTGCTCATCGCTTTCGCGGTGATGATGGTTCCGAAAATTTTTGTGCAGCTTCGGGAGCTGTTCGCGCGTCTGCCGCAGCTCATGGATTTTCTTTCGGGGCGGCTGGGGCCGATCTCGCTCCGCTACCTCGGTTACGACCTGTTCACGCAATGGAAAGAAGTTTTACCAACGATGGTTCCGGAAGCAGCGCACTTTCCCGCAGCGGGAATTCTTGAGAGCGTGCTTTCGGGAACGGCTAAAGCCATCAGCGCCGTGCTTACCGTGCTTCTGATTCCCATCCTCACGTTCTATATTCTCAAAGACTATTACGTGCTGAACGAACAGCTGCTCAACATTGTGCCCCGCCGCTATGTTTCCGAGCTGAAGGAAGTTCTTCGCCGCCTTTCGATCGTGCTGGGAAATCTGATTCGCGGTCAGTTTCTAGTGTGCACGATTCTGGCGGTGGGTTACACGATAGCGTTCACGAGCTTGGGCGTGGAAATGGCGCTTCTGCTGGGTATCCTCAGCGGTTTTTTGAACCTCGTTCCCTTCGTGGGCCCGCTTTCCTCCCTTGCCCTTACACTCTTTCTCGCTTTGTTAGGGGGCGGGCAGCTTACACAGTGCATGGGAATCCTGGGAATTTTTCTCATGGCGAACCTTTTGGACAATACCGTGCTTACGCCGCGCATCGTCGGAAAGCAGATGGGAATCTCTCCCTTGACGATCATTTTGGCTTTATTGGCGGGCGGCGAGCTGTTAGGTTTTCTAGGAATTCTGCTGGCTTTGCCCATCATGGCGATGGTGAAGGTATTAGGTGGATACCTCGCCGAGCGCTACTTCGAATCCTCGTACTATAAAGAGGATGCGCCGCTTGAAGGAAAGCAGAGCCTGTCAGAGAAGCTGTGAGGGGGCTCCTTTGCATTCGACCTTTTTCGCCTTTCGGCCGAACTATTCCTATGAGGAAGCGCTGCGCTTCCAGGGCATTTTAAATAGCGAAGGCTATACGGGACTGTTGGCATTTGAGCCGCCGGAAACGATGACCTTCGGGAGTCTTTCGCAGCCCAAAGATATCCTGGTTTCTCCTTCTTTCCTGCGCAAGCAAAACATCCACCTCCTATCCACGGATCGCGGCGGTGGCACTATCTATCACGGCCCTGGCCAGCTTGTTGGCTTTCCTGTGGCGAATCTGGAGAAGCTTTATGGTGATGCGGGAGCTGTGAAGCGCTTCTCGGAAGAACTGTTGCTCGGCCTGGCCCATGCCGTGGCTGTGCTGGGAGTGAAGAGCGTGGAAGCGCGATCTCAGTCAGATTCTCCGGGACTATGGACAAGCCGTGGAAAACTGGCTTCGGTGGGGATCACCGTGAAAGACGGCTTCGTCTTCCACGGATTCTCTCTCAATATCACCCAGGATTGTGTTCCCGGCTTCAGGCTGATCGATCAGAGCGAGGCGCCGGAAGGAGCTATTTCCAGCTTGGAACAGGAAGGGATCCGCACGAATGGAGCCAATGAGCTTGCGACGCGGATCCTGCCTTACCTCTCCGTGATCCAAGGAGACGAGGTGTTCAAGCGGTCAAAAACTGTAAGCTACGAGACCGCCTATGCTGACCTGGTCTCCGCCGTTTCCCGCAGTCAGATGGCGATAGATCACTTCCGGACCAATCTGGAGTCGGTCGGTCACCGGGAATAAGAAGCCGCCACCAAGTCCAAAAGAAAAACTCGTTCCGTCGCCTACGCCAAAACCCACGGCATTGTTCGCGTTCACGAATGCCAGGCCCATGAGCAGCTTGCCGTATAGGCCCGCTTCCGTTCCCGCTTTGAGAAAGACACCAAGATCATAAATCTTGAGATTCGAGCCACCTCGTCCCTGGTATTCTCCAAAAAAGTTCGATTTGAAGTAGCCGCCGTAAGCTACGTTTCCGAGATACCAGTAGCCGCCTTCCATGGCGAGACCGAAGCCGCTTTCCGTTCCGCCGCTGGCGAGGTTTTCATAGGAGGGTCCGGCTGCGAACCAGGAGCCTTCATAGGCGTGGGCGCTTGTGGTCATGGCCGCGAAAAGCAAACTGGATAAGAATATTTTTTTCATGAGACCTCCGAGGGATTCAGGAAAATTTTTTTCAGTTTAGCTTGGGGAGAAGCTTCTCCAAAGCCTTTTCCGATGGACGCGGCAAGTTGATGCCATGCAATTCCTCCAGTTTAACCCAGCGGAATTCGTCTGCTTTGGCGCACAGCTTGGAAAGATCGAGTGCGGTTGGTCTCTTCCGGCAGACCAGGCCGCGCACTTCGAACTCCACCTTGTATCGAGTGATGCTGCGTGCTTGAGAGCAGGACGCGAGCTCATGGCCGAAGGGAGCGCTCTTGCGCACGTCCTTATCGCCGACGAGGTCCCAGGGAAGATCCCACATCCCGGCCAGCCATTCTCCTTTGGCGCGGCGAGCGAGCAGCAGTTCTTTTCCTGAGATCACCGCCCAGGCGGAGGCGCGCAAAGAAGTTTTTTCCACCTTGGGCTTTTTGACCGGGAAATCGGCCTGCTCGCCTTGTCGTTTGGCTTCGCAATGCGATTGAATTGGGCAGAGTTCGCAAAGCGGATTGCGGGGAAGACAAATCGCCGACGCGAGATCCATGAACGCCTGGTTCACGTCCCCGGCCTGCCCGCGCTCTACCACCAGCTTTCCTAATTCTGCGATATCAGATTTTCCAGCCGCCTTCGGATCTTTTTTGAGGGCAAGCAGCCTGGCAAACACCCTTTCCAGATTTCCGTCGATCGAACAATGGGCTTTGTGGAAAGCCATGCTGGCGATTGCCGCGGCGGTATAGGGGCCGATGCCTTTCAGCGTGCGGAGTTCGTCGTAGTGCTGCGGGAACTTTCCGTGAAAGTCGCGCACCACCTGCTTGGCTGCCGCATGCAGATTGCGGGCGCGGGAGTAGTAGCCGAGTCCCGCCCAAAGGTTGAGCACTCGATCGAGTTCGGCTTCGGCCAGGTCGTTGACTGTGGGGAAGTTCGAGAGAAAGCGCTCGAAATACGGGAGCACGGCTTCGACCCGTGTCTGCTGAAGCATGATCTCCGAGATCCAGATGCGATAAGGATCCCGGCTCCTTCTCCAGGGCAGATCGCGCTTTTCCTCGCCATACCAGGCAAGGATTTCGCGATGCAGGCGGGCCGGATTCATTTCACGATTCCGAGGCGCCTGCCCACTTTCTGGAAGGCTGCGAGTGCCGCAGATACATCACTCTCGGAGTGGGCGGCCGAAAGTTGCACCCGGATGCGTGCCTGCCCCTTGGGCACCACGGGAAAAAAGAAGCCCACCACGTAAATGCCTTCGTCCATGAGCGCACGCGCGAAGTCCTGGGAAAGCTGAGCGTCGCCTAGCATTACCGGTACCACGGGATGTTCGCCAGGCTTGATGGTGAATCCTGCTTTCGTCATCTCTTCGCGGAAGCGTTTTGTATTGGACCACAGCTGCTTTCGCAGGGTGCCGCCCACGCTCTGGTCGGACACCAGTTCGAGTGCGCGGAGCGATGCCTTCACCACTGGGGGCGTCAAGGTATTGGAAAATAAATAAGGGCGGGCCCTCTGGCGGAGCATGTCCACAATTGCCTGGCGGGCGCAGACGAATCCCCCCGCCGATCCGCCCAATGCTTTGCCTAAGGTGGAAGTGATGATGTCCACGCGGCCCATCACCTGGTGGTGTTCGTGCGTGCCACGCCCGTTGGCGCCAAGAAAACCACTACTATGGGAGTCGTCGACCATCACGAGAGCATCGTATTTGGCGGCGAGGTCGCAGATTTCCTTCAGCGGGGCGATCGTGCCGTCCATGGAGAACGCGCCGTCGGTGACGATCAAGCGGAAGCGCTGTGTTTTCGCTTCAGCGAGCCGCGCTTCAAGATCCGACATATCGCGATGCTTATAGCGGTAGCGCACGGCCTTGCAAAGGCGTACTCCATCGATGATTGAGGCGTGGTTGAGCTCATCCGAGATCACCGCATCTTCCGCTCCCAGCAGTGCTTCGAACACGCCTCCATTGGCATCGAAGCAGCTGGAGAAAAGAATGGAATCATCGAGGCCCAGGAAGCGGGCGATCGACTGTTCCAGCTCGCGGTGAATGGTCTGAGTTCCGCAGATGAAGCGAACCGAGGAGAGTCCGTAGCCGAACTCTTTGAGCCCCTGTTCCGCCGCTTGGATCAGTTCGGGGTGGGAGGATAGGCCCAGGTAGTTGTTCGCGCAGA
>DATBTF010000017.1:0-21412 GCA_036559405.1 Bdellovibrionota bacterium | reverse complement strand
AAGTACTATATTCGGGCCATGTACCCGAACATTAAGCCGGACACCAAGGATCCGGCGGAACTGAAAAAGAAGGATCTGGTGCGGCTTTACAAGCAAGTTTACACAACCGGACAATGGGATCCGAAAAAGGGAGCTACGATTACCAACACTTTCATCGTTGCGGAGAATCTGAAGACGGTCCAGTTCAAGCGCGATACGGTGACCAGCAAGGCCGTGCTGTTCGACATCTCCAAGAGTGAAATTAAGTAAGTAAGTATGTATGTAAGGGGGGAACCATGAATAGAGGAAATAAACTGAATAAACTGATTGCCACGGTGGCGCTGCTAGCTCCGCTCGGCATGAATGCCTACGCTGACGGGACGCCGCTGATGGTGAACCCGGAAGCGAACAGCCGGCCGGGCGCTCCCGCGACCGGTAACGTAAGCCGAAGCGGTTCGGATGGCCTGCAGGTCCGCATTGTGACCAGTTGCTATGCGGTTAACCTGCGGCATACGCCGAACCCGCTGTCGAATACATCGCTCGTGAAAATGAGCTTCGATGTAATCCAAGGGGATAAGGTGCACAAAGGGGTCTTCGTGACCTTCCCCGGCGATATCGTGACCAAAGCGGGTATGGCGGATGGAGAACCGGACAAGGCGGTGGACAAATCGTTTTTCGGCGGAATTGAAGGAATGGGCGTAGCCATGTACGGGAACGTGATCCAAATGAACCTTCCCATCTTGGAAACTGCCAATACGGTGTTTGGTGACGGCTCCATCAAGAAAGAGGCGGCCGCCAATCTGCCGAAGCTCAGAATCGTCAATATGAGGTTCTACCAGACGGCTCAGAACTGCAACAACCAGAAGGCGATCTACGGCTCGGCGGGTTACTCGACCCACCAGGCGACGTATAAGTGCGGCCAGTACATGGGCCATACTGGTGACCTCACGGCTGTGGCGAAGGCGCCGAACATCGCGGCGGACAACTCCTCGGCTGAGCTTCGGGTTTCCTTCCCTGGGGAAACGGGCTTCTGCGGCGGGTACTTCTCGCCTCTGATGCTCTTCTTCAACAAGGACCGTCCTAAGTTCACCGGAAGCGGCGAGCTGAAGCTGAGCTCGGGCCGCGACACCTACTGGGTGGAAGAGAACGCTCCCGGCTACTTCCTGGCGATGGACCGCAACGGGAACGGGAAAATCGACGGCAAAGAGGAACTCTTCGGGGACCAGGATTCGAACCTGACCGGTTTCGATCCCCTCAAAGAGCTCGACTCCAACAAAGATGGCGTGCTTGACGCCAAAGACGCTGAGTTCGGCAAGCTGCTGCTGTGGCAGGACAAGGACGGCGATGGCGAGTCTGACGATGGTGAGCTCGAGGCCCTGGACAAACGGGTGGTGAAAATCTCCCTGCGTTACAAGGCCAAGCTGATCACCTACGGCCAAGGCGCGGAAGCCCGCCAGGTTTCCGAGTTCTGGTATAAGGACGGCGGCAAAACCAAGAAGAGCGCGATCGAGGACATCTGGTTCGCGCCCGTGGCTCCCAAGAAGTAAGGGACCGCGCAGACCAACAGAAGCGCCGGGTTTTCCCGGCGCTTCTTTTTTTTCCCGTTCCGCCCTAAAATTCTCTAGTGGCACTCCCCTGGAAAAAGAAGCTGGCTCTTTGGTCGATCTTCTTTCTCTTCTCCCGCCTGCTCTACCTCTATTTTTTCGTAGAGCACTCCTGGGCGCTCGAGGAAGTGCTCCGAGGCACCATGGCCCTCGAGTTCCGCAACGCCCTGGCCGGGCAGCCCCTGCGCCTTCCGCTCTGGTGCTACCAGCCCGATTCCTATCTCGGCGGTTCGCTCGTGGTGGCCCTCCTTACGGCCCTGCACTACTTTGTGTTCGGGATCACGCTCTTCTCTTTGAAATTGAGCGCACTCTGGTTCGCCTGGGGCACGCTTTGCCTGGGCTACCTTCTCTTGAGAGAAGAGATCGGCGAGTCGGCAGCGGATGCCTTCGCCTTGCTTTATACCTTCTGCTCGCCCGGGCTGCTGTCCATGAGCCTAGTGGCCATGGGCTACCATACGGAGTCGGTGCTGTTCCTTATGTGGCTTCTGCTACTGGCTCTCCGGGAAAGGCGAAGCATGAAAAACGGGGAAACGAGCCAGACCCGCCGCTTTCTGCTGGGGGCCGTCGCCGGCTTCGCCTTCTGGTTTTCGCCCCTCAATGCGCTCGGCATCCTGTCGGCATTTTTTCTGCTTCCTGAAACGTTCTGGACGAACCGGAAATCAGTCTTTCTTCTCGTCACTGGTTTTCTACTCGGAATCCTTCCCCTGCTCCTGCATGAATGCTTCACGCACTTTTCCGCTCTAGGGTTTTTCACGTCGGCAAACGAAGAAGGCAGCCCGCTGGAGTTCTCCCAGGCCCCCCTCAAGCTGTGGTCCCTGCTCACGCATGATCTTCCTCTCGCCTCGGCCTTTCCTCCGGCGTTGGCGTATATTGTCTATTCCCTGCTTCTTGGCCTGGTATGTTTCCGCTGGCGCACTCTCGCAAAGCCGGTTCGCACCTTCGTGTTAGTTTACTTTCTGCTCTTCCTTCCCGCCTTCGCTCTGGGCCGATTCAGCGTCGGAAAAATCGTGAGCGATGCCGTGACCTTCCGCTATCTGCAGCAGGCGCAGTTCCTGCTGCTTCTACTGGGTTCCATCGCACTTTCCGCGGGGAACTACAGCCGCCTGCTCCGCGCTTTGCTCGTGACCTCCTCTCTCTATGGAATCCTGTCGCTCGATCTTCTCCACCCCGCCGGGCGCCTCTTCCAATACCGCCCCTACTCCTACGCCCACCTCGGAGCCCGCGCCGCAAATGCCTGCTTCGCCGGTCCAGATAGTCTGGTGGCCTTCCAGGATTGGCTGCATTCCTATCCATTGGAGACCCAGCGCTACCTCAGCGTCGCCTATATACGCTCCTACCCCTTTGACCGTAACCAGCTCTCCGATGGTCTCGACCACCACTACCCCAGAGAAAATCCGACCTTCGCCTACGGCTTGGGCCTCTACGCCGGAGCCTCTGTCGAAAAAACGAGCGCACTGCTTTCGCTTGGAAACATCTTTTCGCCCGAGACAGCTACCCGCTACTGGGAAGGGGTGGCGGAGGGTTCGGCGGGCGGGACCGTGGAGCCCGAACTCTATGCGCGGCTTTCTCCCGACTGGTATGCGTTCCAGCAGAGCCTCTCCCAGAACGCGAAGGCTTGTCTGCGGCATGAGCCCCTCCGGCCGGAAAAAGGAATGTGGGCGATCCGCGGCCAGGGCGCTGCGCTCGTGGACTGCGGGATCTTCGTGAAGCGAACGGGGGAACTGGCGGAAAATCTGAGGCGGGACCAGAACCAGAAGTTCCGTGACAACCTCGCCTGGGGTCTCGGCTGGCGCTTGCGCTTTTGGGACCTGCCTGACCCCTTGCGATCGCTCGACCGCCTATCCCTGCTACCCTCCTGGGCCTTTCCCCAGGCCCTCCAGGGAGCAGCCCTACTCGAATCGCAGTTCGAGCTTCCTACCCCCGATCGCATTGGTAACTCACCAATTTTATAGAAAATTTATTATTAGACTTTTTTACTCTACTATATTTACTCTCCGCGTTATTTATCTTATTATACAGCCCCAGTTAGCAACAGTTAGACCCCGCAACTCTGATGGAGTTCCTATGAAGAAGTTCGCCTGGAAAGTTATCCCATTCGTCTCGCTTTTCCTGTTCACCGCTCTCTCCGCCTTCGCGATCCCTGAGGCCGACCAAGCCCAGGTGAAAGAGCTGCTCGACCAGCCCCGCGGCCGCTACACCATCCAGAGCTTCACCGGCACGGCCTCCGCCAAAGTGGCGTATGTGAAGTACGGCCAGGAAGCCGGCTCACGCGGCTGTCTGGTGGTTGCTCCCGGCCGGGGCGAGTCCTCCCTACGCTATGTCGAGGTCGCCCACGACCTTAACGCTCTTGGCTTCTCTCCCATCTACACCATCGACCACCGCGGCCAGGGCCTCTCTGCCCGCCTGCTCGACGACAAGCGAAAGCAGCATGTGGAAGATTTCTACGACTACTCCCGCGACCTCGAAATTTTCGTGAACCGCATCGTGCTCAACGACAGCGCCTGCCGCGGCCATAAGATGTATCTGATGGCGCATTCCATGGGCGGGGCGATCTCCACGGCCTATCTGGAGAAGGTGGGCAACGCCAGCCCGTTTCGGTCCGCCGCCTTTGTTACGCCGATGATGAAGATCGCCTTCGAGGGAAAAACCGAGAGCAGCGTGATCTTCCAGACCTGGATGGCCTGCCACTCTCCCATCGGCCCCGCCTGCCGCGACTTCGCGCCGGGCACCGGTCCCTACGATCCGAACGCGCCCTTCGCTAACAACGGCCTGACCTCGAGCGAAGCGCGCTTCGATCTCATGAAGTATATCGCGAAAAAATTCCCGGACTCTCAAGTAGGCGGGCCCACCGTGCGCTGGGTGCACGAGGCTGCTTCCGCCGACCAGAGCATCCGCAAAAGCCTGAACGCCGGCCGCATCGCGCTTCCTATGCTGATCCTCCAAGGCGGTAAAGACACGGTGGTGGACAATGCCGGCCAGGACGAGATCTGCGGCTTTGTTCGTAACTGCCGCATCAGCAAGTTACCTACTGCCCAGCACTCGGTGCTCTCCGAGAGAGATGCGATCCGCGACCAGGCCCTGAAAACCATAGTGAGCTTCTTCGAAAGCAACTGAGACGCCTTGACCCAAAATGCCGCATACCATTGACGGTAAGCGGCCCTCATGGCACTACACTCCGCCATGAATTCTTGCGCTAAAAACTGCCTGATTGTTCTCGTCGAAGACGACGAGCTGATCCGCAGCGCCTTCTCCGAGGTGCTGCAGCTTGAAGGCTATGAGGTGCTGGCATTCGCCAACGGGCGTGAAGCCATGATCGGCCTGCACAGCCAGGAGCGCGCACCCTGCCTCATCCTGCTCGACTGGATGATGCCCCAGATGAACGGCGAGGAGTTCCTCGAAGCGCGCAGCGGCTGCAGCGATTCCGGCTTGAAAAGAAGTCCCGTGGTCGTGGTATCGGCGGAGGTCTCAAGGGCGCTCCAGCGTGCCGCCGGCGTTGCGGAGCTCATCGATAAGCCCGTGGACCTCGATAGGCTACTGAATGTCGTAAGCCTGCACTGCCGCCGGCCGGCTGCTATTTCAGCCTGAGGCGGAGCGAGGGATCGCCCTGGAGGTGATACCAGCGCTGGTTGGAGGCGATGTCCTGGAGGTTTGAGGTATTCTCCGTGAGATAGCGCTGCCCCGCCTGGATCGCTTCACCCAAAACAGGACGCACCATCTCACTCACCTTGAAAGCCACGCCACGGGCGAAGATCGCCGGCGGATGCCACGAGACCAGCACCGTGCCCCCGTAGTAAGCCGTCACACCGGCGCCGTTGCCGGCGGAGTCGGCCACGGACGCGAGCTGCGCTCCCGCCTTTTCAGATTCGAGAGCGCCGTTGAGGCAGGCCACGTCGATCCAGACTGGCTTCACGCTCCCTGAGTTCTTCAGGTTCTGGATATTCGCCACCGTATAGGGCTGGCCGAAGCTCGGCCAGCTGTTGCCGCTGCCGTGGCCCACGTAGGTCACCCAGGCCGCGCCGGTGCCAAGCTGGCTGTTGAAGTTCGCGGGGGTGGAGTCGGCATTGTTCTGGAAAAGATAGATCGAATCGGAGCGGAACACCGACTTGAACTTATCCTGAATGGCGAGAATGTAATCGGCATCGGAGGGTCCCGAACCCTCGTTCGAGGCCACGCCCACCACCCGGCTCCAGCCTGCGGCGCTGGTCGTGTCTTTTTCGTAGTCTATCCACTTTTTCAGGATGCGGGCCACGGCGTCGGCATTGTCGGCCACTACGCGGCCGGCGTAAACCTCGGGCACCACGTCGTCGGCTCCACCCATGGTGTAATAAGGAAGATCGGAAGGGGTGTTCTGGTCCGTAGTGGTCTGCACGACCTGCTGCGGGATGCGCGAACGGGCGCCGACAATCAGGGCGTACTTGAATTGGGCGCGGTTGTACTCGTTGTGGATCCAGTTCTTGAGCGCCTCGGAATCGGCGAGGCCGAGATCTTCGTAGGCCACCACGTTGAAACGCAGTCCCTGGGAGGAGCGTTTCCAGTCCACCCAGGAGGCGAGGCCGCCCATCAGATTGCGGGGAGAGATCACGAGGTAGTCGTATACGCTATTTGTTGAATTGGAATTGGACCGAGGAGGATAGCTGATCTCGAAGCGGGCATTGGGATAAAGCAGCAGCTTGCCGCTTTTGGGATCGTATTTGTGAGGGAACAGCAGAACGCGGCTGATCGGCTTGCCGCGGAAGTCGCCCAGGCTTTCGATACGGAAGCCCGAATCGGTGGCTTTATATTCGCTCACTTTGTCCAGAAATAGCCGCGCGCGTTTGTCGAGCCCCGGGCAGCGGCAGAGCTCTTCCTGCGCCGGCATCAGGCGTCCTACATCGAGGGTCACGGGCTCGCCAAGTTCCGCGCGCACGCGGATGTCGGATGCGGCGGCGTCCACCGTTGCGGCCTGGAACGGCAGGGCCGGCTGGCCCGGCTCGGAAGTCAGGGGCACATGCGATACCGCAAGCTCGGTATATTTCACCGGGCCGCGGGCTCTGGTTTCGAGCCGCGCTTTCTTCAGCTGGAAAGATACCTTCACCACCTTGCTGGCGATTTCTTCTTTGTAGGTTTCTTCCCGCAGCACCGATTTGCCGGCGCCTTTCCCGAGGCGAACGATCTGCGCCTCCGCGGTGGATGAAAACGACAGCACTGTAAGAAAGGAAAGAGCCGTGGCGGCTGAGCGAATGGGGGTCATGAAGGATTCCTCCGTGAATCTCTGTGAATATTGTTTGATGGAAGGAGGGGCCGCGGCAAGGATTCTTTTCACCTGGATTCCGCCCACATTCCTCCGTGTGGACAGAGCGACACCGGAGACTGGTGTCATAATGGACCGATTTGCTTCGATGACACCGGCCACATTAAATTAACGTATTATAATTAGGCACTTACAGTGGCATACCTCCTGCTCCTTAATCCTCCAAGGAAGGCCGAAACCGGCTCTTCCGAGCACTAAGGAGGTACTATGAAGCAACAACTCATCGCTCTGTTGGTCTTCGCTACTCTCTGCGCTTCGGTGGCCGCATTCGGCGCCGAGCTGCCCAAGCAGAACGAGAAACTCGCAGCCAGCGGGCATCTCGCTCTACGCGCCACCAGCCCCGACTCATCCTTCGGCACGAAGGGCGAGAAGATCGGCTGGATCCAAACGGGAGACCGGGTAAAAGTGCTCAGCGCCAAGCAGGTCTCCACCGTATATGGTTTCGAAGTTTGGGTGGAAGTACAATCCGAGAACGCCCAAGGCTGGGTGTACGACGGAATGGCTCCCGATGTACTCGAGGGACGCGCTCTGCTCGTCCCCAC
Source organism: Bdellovibrionota bacterium (assembly GCA_036559405.1). GTDB lineage: Bacteria > Bdellovibrionota > UBA1018 > CAIPTA01 > CAIPTA01 > JAKFYM01. Next base: position 13,997 of record DATBTF010000017.1, on the reverse strand, counting down.
CGAAGATCTCGTGATAGCGAAAGCGATTTAGAATTTCCCAGGAAAGGGAATAGTCCCGGCTTCCTACGGATGCCGGGACTTTGTTTTTGCGCTACAATGGGAACGTGGCCAAGCGCGCACCCAGCGACCTCTACTTCGTAAACGCTCCCGTGGATGCCTTCTTCGTCGGACTGGCTTCGATCCTCTGCTTTCTCTACTACCGCTACGCTTCCTCACAATACAGCCAGCTCCAGATTTCGGAATCGGCCATCCTGCTCGCCACCACCCTGGGTTGGTTCGGCAGCTGGCCGCATTTCGCCGCCACCAACTGGCGTCTTTATCAGTCCAAGGAGAACATCCAGGCCTACTTTCTCACCGCCGTGCTCGTGCCGGTTGTAGTGCTGCTCGCGGGCCTCGCCTGCTTCGTGTTCCCCGTGAGCTTTGCTCCCGCCTTCATCAAGCTGTTCGCACTCTGGTCGCCCTACCATTACAGCTCGCAAACATTCGGACTCGCCCTGATCTATTTCCGGCGCGCGGATCTCCAGCTGCCACAAACGGCACGCCACTTCCTCGCCGCGTTTTTCGCCAGCAGCTTTCTCGTGCAGTACTCCGAATCCGAAATCGCCCTCGGCACTGCCATGATGTCTGGCGTGAGCTATCCGCAGCTCGCTCTTCCCGCTTGGGCGCCGCTCGCCTGCAAGGCGGTGATGTATCTCGCCATGGCCCTGCTGGCCTGGCAGCTCTTTCCGCTTTTCCGGAAGAACCGGATCATTCCCTGGATCGCCCTTCTGCCGCTGCTCACGCAGTACCTCTGGTTCGTGCACGGAGCGAAAGACCTCTCTTTCCAGCTGCTCCTCCCCTTCTTTCACGGCCTGCAATACCTGCTGGTGGCCTGGGCAGTAGAGATTCACAAACAGCGCAGCCGCTGGCTGGCTTCGGGAAAGTGGATGGCGGGAAACCTCCTCGCGAGCGCGCTCGTATTTTTTCTGCTGCCCAAGCTTCTCACGGGCGGACCGTTCCGCATTGAGTTCGTGACCGTAGTGGTGCTCGCCACAGTCTCGATCCACCACTATTTCGTCGACGGCGTGATCTGGAAACTCCGGCACGCCACCGCGCGCTCTCCCCTCTTCGTGAACATAGGAGAGTCGAAATGAACGAACAGCTCACGGATCTGGCCCCGGAAAAGTTCCTGCTCGTGGGCTGCCTGGCCCTGATCCTCGCCCTCACCCTGGCGATCGCCCTGCTCCCGAAAAAGCACGCCCGCGCCCAGCGCGCGCTGGCCCTGCTTGCGGCCTTCATCACTTCGCTCGCCGCCCTCACCCAGCTGCTTCCTTTGGCATTGGGGTCAGGGCTGAGCCTGCTCGTTTTTCTCGGCATCTTCGCGCTTTTTCATTTCCTCGGGAAGTTTGAGTCACGCGACTGAAAGGAGCTCGATGAAAAACCGCGAGACCCTGCTGAACCGCTCACTCCTCCTGGCAGCGCTCACGACGATCTTCTTCGCTTTCCTCTCCTGCCTCCCCTCCCTCTTCGTTCCGATCGGACTCGCCGCGGAAGGCGACGCCCTCGACTACCGCGTGCCGATCCTGAAATGGATCCTCAGGCACGGGGCCTACCCCAGCTGGAGCTGGACGTTCGTGGATGACTACCCGATGCTCGGGGAGTTTCTGATGCTGCCCTTTTTCGCAATCAAAGACGAGTTCGCGCGCCTGGTGCCGATCGCGGCCTACTTCGGCTGCGCCGCCTTCGGCGCGCTGATTGGAACTGAATTGCTGCCGGAGAAGGAAACGAAATCGCGGAGGCCGCTCTTTTTCTTTCTCTTTGCCAGCCTGCTCGGGCTACAGCCCATTTTGGTGCAGGCTGGGCACGTGATGGTAGACAATATCGCCACCTGCTTCGCGCTCGGCGCACTTTACTTCCTGCTACGCCGGAAGCTTGTTCCATCCGCCCTGCTGCTGGCGGCCGCGCTCGCGACCCGCTATACGATCTGGGGAGCGGCGCCAGGCGCGCTCGCCGCTCTTTTCTGGCTCGACCGCAAGGCTAAACCTCCCGCTCAAGGGAAGAAGCTCGGGCGCTATGCGGGGATCGCCTTTCTCGGCGCCTTGCCCTTCCTGCTTCGCAACGGAATCGTAAACGGAAATCCCGTATTTCCGCTCCTCAACGGGCTCTTCCACGGCCATCCCATGGACGCCTTCGAGGGCTGGGGCCGCGGACGCGATCCGCTTTCTCTTTTGCTTTTCCCCTATGACCTTCTCTACACCAATACCTTCGTGCGCGAGCTCTTCGACACCAAGACCCTCTCGAACGGTTTTTATGTCTACAAGGTGGGCGGACTTTTCTACGCCCAGCTCGCGGCCCTGGTGCCCGCCCTGCTTTGGAAATTTCCCGAAAGCTTTCCCGCCACGAAAAAAGCGCTCCGCAAGCCCAAGGCGCAGGCGATCGGGCTCTTCGCGCTCTTTCCTTTCGTTTTCTGGTGGCTGGGCTCCCAGCAGCTGCGCTTTCTTGGCTGCGGGATGGTGCTGGCAAATGTCTTCCTTCTCTACTTCCTGTTCCGGCGGCTGCCGCCCTTCCTGCTGACACCCTTCGCCCTGCTGCCAATTCTGTCGATCGCGCAGGTGCAGCAGGAGCCGTGGAAAATTGCATTCAAAACCGAGGAGAGCTTCCGGGAAAGCGGCTATGTGCTCTCGGCCCGGCGCTGCTTCGCCCGGAGCGGTGTAACACAGAATTCCGTGGTGGGCTTTCACGACAGGAATGCGCTCGTGGGCTACTTCGACTTCGATTTCGTTTTCCTGCCGCCCAGCAACCTGGCGTTCGCGAATCCCAACGTCCCTCCTCCGCCCGCACCCGACTTTATTTACAGCGGATTGAACTTCCACGATATGCCTGGGTACGAGAGGTGGCCGAGGGAAGCCCCCTGCCTGCTCAAACGAAAATAAAAAGAGCGAAGGGGTTCCCTTCGCTCTTTTCTAAAATTCCGGAATCCAGCGTTTACTGGCGCAGGCCCCAGAACTCCACGACCGACTGCTGCGGGCGCGTGGCGCTCTGGCCGAAGATCACGATCTTGTCGATGCAGCGGCGGCTGCCGTCGAGGTCTTTCCACTGGCTGCCGGAGCCGCGCTGGAAGAATTCACGCACCTGGATCTGCTGGGACTGGCCGTTGCCGAAGATCACGCTCAGATACTCGATGCGGGCGCCGTCGTTCCGCACGCGGACCATGAACTTGGTCAGGCCGCAAACGGGCTGGCGCAGGTTGATGAAATCGCCGTCAGGACGGTTCGAAAGCGCCGTGGCGCCCACCAGTACGGGACGGGCGTCCGTGGCTTGCTTCAAGCCCACGAATACCACTTTCGATTCGCGCGGCCTGTTGCGGAACGAACGGCCGTTCACATAGATCCCTTTGATGCAGCGAGAGCCGCCATTGAGATCTTTCCACTGGCTTTCGGAGCCGGCTTCGAAGCGGTCGCGCACCTGGATGTCTTGGATCTCGTTATTGCCGAAGACCACTTTCAGATCGTTGATCTGGGCGCCGTCGCCTTTCACCACCATTTTGAATTTGGTCACGCCGCAGCCTTCATTGCTGTCGACGCGGATGAAGTCGGGGTCGTTGCGGTTTTCGAGGTAGGTTTCGCCGAGACGCACTTCCTGCGCGGCGAAGGCCGGGGCGGCGAGAAAGGGGATCAAGGCAGCCAAAAAAATCATTGGGGTTTTCATATCCAGAGGTCTCCTCATTCAAGGGTTCAGTTGCATGGCTTTTGCCGGGTTTAAATAGCAACCCTCATGCCCAGAGTCCAGATAATTGTTTAATTTACTCAGGTATATAACCTATTGATTTAAAATGGGATAAATTAATCTCCCGGGGCCAGGCCGCACCCCAATACGCCCCACCCCTCTATAAGGGGGTGCAGCGGATCGCGACTCGGGCCATGGGTTTGAGCTCTTCCCTCTCCTGCCCCAACTCATCCCGCGAATAGAAGGCCTCTGTGAAGAGCGAAAAGCCGTCGAAATGGGCCGGATCCCCCTCGGGCTGCAAAGTGGTTACGAACTCAAGGTACTTCCCGTAGTCGCCGCTGCGGCTGTGATGTTGCACGAAGAGGCGCGAGCCCGAGTGCGGCTCCATCACCAGTCCGTCCACCCGGCTTTTCTCCCCTTCGTTCACCCCATTGGTAATCGCATAGATGCGCACCCGCGTGCCGTGGTCCCGCATCAGCAGCTGGCCAAATTTCGGGTTCTGCTTCTGCCGGCAGTCGAGCAGGCCGCCCACCGGAAAAACGTCGTCGACTGAAGCGGCGGAAGCAGTGGCCGAAAGCAGAAAGAGGAAGAAAAGCTTCATGAGAACCTCACGGTTGAGGATACGAGGAAATGTTAGCAGCCCTCTACACGCCAGCCAATCCTTCCGCGGCAGTTCCCGAGCATTTAGACTAAGAAGATGCGGTTTCTCCTCCTTCTGCTGACGGCATTTTGCCCTGACGCACTCGCGCTCGATCTCGATCTCGAAACGACGAGCTATGTAAGCTCCGAGGCCGAAGTATTCTCGACGGAGGCCCTGCTTCCCCATAACGGGGCGAGAATCGAGGCGATCCACATCCACGGACTGAAGCGCTCCAGTGAACGGGCCGTGCGCTGGCTGCTGCGCGTGAAGGTAGGCGACTACTTCTCCGCCGAGCAATGGATGGAGGGAATCAAGAAACTCTATAACACCACCGCGCTCTACGAAATCCATACGGAGATTCATGAGCGGATGCGCGGGCCACAGCCCACCGTGGCCATTGATCTCTACCTGAAAGACAAATGGACCATCCTTCCTTATGCCTCCGCAAACGGAGGCGGAGGATCCGAATCCTGGGGCGGCGGCGTCTTCGACTCGAACATCACCGGCTACTTCACCTCCGCCTACGCCGGCATCTCCTATCTCGATGGTACCCCTGCCTATGAACTGGGCCTGAACCAGGAATGGGTGATGGACACCGATCTGATGCTGGGGATCGTGGTCACCAAAGCAGGATTTCCCGTGACTGTGCAGAACGAGGCAGGCAACAAGAGCGGGGAGCTCACCTGGTTCCGCACCCAGGAACAGTTGCTGGTCGGCTACCATACGGGCGAAACCTTCCGCCTCTTCTCTTACGCCGAGATTTTCCAGGATTCGCTCCGCTCGGCGGCGCCGCGCACGCAAGGCCTGATCTATGAGCCCACCCAGTATCGCCTGCGCCCGACGGTGATCTTCGGGCGCTCGAACTATACGAACTATCTCGAGAGCGGGCACGAGTTCAAAATCGCGCCCACTTCCGCGAACTTCTTCGCCGGCAACCTCGCCTACCACCAGCTGGTGCTGAGCTACAAGCGCACGATGATCTGGAGTGGCGACTCCAACTTCGCCTACTTCCTGGGCGGCGGCATCATGAGCCCCTCCCCCACCCCCTACCAGTTCCACCTCGGCGGGCTGGATACCGTGCGCGGTTTCTCCGCCTATAGGTACTTCGGCGACCGCTACCTGAACGGCAAGGTGGAGTTCCGCCCCAAACTCACGTCCTTCCGCATCCCGCTCTTTGACATCGACCGGATCGTGCTCCAGGGTTGCGTATTCATCGATAGCGGGCTGATCTCCGGCGCTTCGGGCACCGTTCGCGGCACCCCCCGCTCCTCCCTTGGCCTCGTGTCCGCTGGTTTAGGCCTGCGAGGGATCGCAGAGAAATTTTCGGACGCCATCGCGCGTCTCGACTTCGGCCATACCGTTCACCCGCGCGAAGGCTTCGACCTGTCCTTCGGCGTGGGCCAGGCGTTTTAGCGGAAGGTGAAGAAGATCTGGCTGTAGCTGCGAGCCGCGTCGATGCCGGCGATCAGCTCGAAGTTTCCCACCTTACGGGAAATGCCGGTGGTGCCATGCACCCGGGCACGCACGCTTTCCCAACGGGAGTTCTCGTAGTAGCTGCCCAGATGAAGCGTCCAGCGGTCGTCGATCGAATAGCGGGCTCCGAGGTGGGGCTCGAAAACGACACTGCGGCCCTTTTCCCGGGGAGGCGCGGCGGCTGTAGAGGAAGAAAATGTGCGGTAGGAGAAAAGATAGCCTCCGGTGGTGGGCCCAACCAGATCGTTCTCCGCGTAGAAAAACCAGTGCGGCACCGAGCTTACCGCTGCGCCCAGCGCCCAGATCCAGGGAGAATGCAGGCTGAACGCTTCACGATAAGTTACGGCTCCCGTGCTAGAGCGAGAAAATTGGATGTCGTCCTCGAATGAGAACGGGAAACGGAACCAGGATCCCAGGCGCACTTTCTCCGAAAGCGGAATAAGCGTCCCCAAAGAGAAGCGCAAGCTCTCGTCGTGGTCGGAGGTCTTCACCACCTCGGCGGTATCGAGCAGGCTGAGACTTTGGTACTGGGAATTGAGCGAGATCGTCATTCCAATCGAAACGCCGTTCCCCAGATGCACGGCCATCGGCAGCCGTAGGCTCATGATGTAGGCATCGCCGTATAGTCGCGTATTCAAGTTGGCGCCCGCACTGTCGGTGATCGTGGTGGGAGAGTCCACATCGGAATGCTTCCAGTTGAAGGCGATGGCCGCGCCCCAGCTGCCCGGGGAATAGCCGATTCCGCCGGCGGCATAGCTTTCGGCGGCGCCACTATTGCCTATCAATCCCGGCTCAAGGATGGAGCGGCTGGCGTAGTCCCCATCAAAATCCCAGCGCTCTTCACCGGTGGCGAGAGCAGCAGGATTTTGAAAAAAACCGGAGACCATGTCGTCGTCGGCGGCGCAGGCTCCGCCAATGGCGGCGCAAAAGGCTCCCTTGAAATAGTCCGCGCGATAGATGTCATATTCCCTGGCCCGAGCGGCCGGAGATCCCGTGAACAGCAAAATCAAGAAAACAAATCGAACCAATGAAAGGCTCCTACGCTCCAGTCTACCTTTGTGGCAGGATAGAGTTAAGGCGGATTCCGTGAAAATCTTTGTTTTAGTCTGCGTATTCCTGGGCGGCATGGGCCAGGGCATTGTGAACCCGAAACTGCCCGAACTGCTCGTGGACCACGCCAGCCTTGCACTGGATTCGGGCATCAGCGCTAGCCTGATGTACGCCGGGATTTTCTTCGCGAGTTTCCTCTACGGGCGCCTCGCCGATCGCGGACACGTATTCCGCCTGCTCGCCGCCGGACTCTTCCTCTACGCCCTCACCCTCGCCCTGCTCTCCGCTGCGAAAACCAAAGAGGCGCTCTTCGCCCTGAGATTTTTCGAAGGGCTCAGCCTGAGCGCGATCTATGTTTCCGCCGACATGGTGCTCTGCCGCACGTCCACCGACGAAAACCGCGGGCAATGGCTTTCCTACTACGGCCTCGCCCTCTCCCTCGGCCTGCTGTTCGGCCCTTGCTACCTGCTGCTGCTCGAATGGCTGAAGGTCGGCAGCCTCGTGAACCTCTCGCTGCTCTCGGTGGCGGCCGTGGTGACACTCTTCGCCCTCGCGAGCCTCGGCTTCCGCTTGCCGAAGTGGCCGGAGCAAAAAGAAACGAAGATGCAACACCGCCAGGCGACGATGGCGGCCGTGCTCTACGGATTTCTCGAAGCGGGCCTCGTGGCGGTGCTCGCGGCGGCCGTCACCGGCTACTACAAGCTTCAGGTGGAAACGCTTTTTCTCGTGCTCATCCTGGCTGCCGGACTCGCCTCACTTGCCTGGGGCGCCAGCATCGATAAATTCGGCGCCCGCCGCACTCTCTCCTGGGTGTTTCTCTCGCTCGCATTGCTGTCTCTGTCGACCACAGGCGCGCAGTGGCTTCGGCCGTCGGACTGGGTGATGGTCGCGGGCGCGGTTTCCTTCGGCATCGCCGCGGGAGGGATCTATCCGGCCGGCTTCGCCTGGCTCATCGAGGGCAGCCATCCGTCGCAGTACGGCTTCGCCTCGGGTCTCTTTACCAGGGCTTATGGTTTAGGTTCGCTCTTCGGGCCGCTCGCCTTCGGCCTCGCCGTCGAGGGCGCGGGTCCGCTCGGGCTCTTCGGGCTGGCCACGCTGCTCGGGGCCGGCGGGCTCATGCTGGCCAGAAAGCCCGCCAGATCCGGCGCGCGCTTGTAGGCTTCGGCGATCTCGTCCTCTTTGCTGTCCGCGAGTTTTCCGCTCTCTTCGAGAATTTTCTCTTTCGCAAGGCCGGGCTGCTCCGTACGGAGCTTGATCGCCCAGTCGGACTGGGCGCTCGAGAGCGCGCTTTCTTTCCAGAATTTCTTGGGCGGCAGGATGCGGCCGGCGCCGTAGGAAGGCTCGATCAGGTCGAATTCCCAGTACACAGACTTCCCGCCCTCCCTCGCCTCGAGGCCGATCAGGCCGGTGAACGTCTTCAGGTGGTTGCCTTCGACCAGAGTGAAGCGGTACTTCACCCGGTTTTTCGCCCGCGTTACCGTGTAATGGGCCGAGGTGCGATCGTTGGCCACGAAGGGAATCGGGATAGACGTTTCCGTGAATAAAACGAAGTCGTCGGGACCTTTTTCATTGCGGCGCTCGGAGATTTTCAGGTCCTGGAAAAGGCCCACGTAGCCGGCGGTATCGTCGAGAGTAGCCACGAGCTTTTCGAAGGGCGCGTCCACGGGCACCACCTGCAGAATGCCTACCTGCCAGGGATCCGCCGGGGAGAGCTTCACGAAGGAGAGCGCGGGGCCTTTGGCATCGGCCAGCGGGAAGGCAGGCCTCCCCTGCTTCCAGGCCTCGTCCACGAGCGCTTCGATCCGGCTCAAAGTGACCGAGTGATCCGCACGGGAGTGCGCGGGAAGGAGCGAAAGGAGCAACAGAATAAAAAGGTAAAGACGCATGCTTTCTTTCAATATTTCCATCGCTTTCGTGTAATGCCAATGCATTTTTCTGCCGATCCATATCTTTGAATCTAACCGCCAAACCGGGGTGCTATGGGTCTCATCAGCAAAGAAGCGGCCTTCGCCAAATTCCAGAAACACGGCCAGAACTCCAGCCATTTTGTCTGGTTCCTCGCCGGGCTCGAATTTTTCGAGACCTCGGAAGGTTGGATCTTCGCCTTCCGCAAGCAAGGCAAGGTCACCCTGTTTGCATTGGAGCCGATCTTTCCCGAAGACTCCTCCTCCTTCCTGCTGAACGTCGAGAGCTGCAAGCGCGCGCTCGCCGAAATGGAACAGGCCATCCAGCCGGGAATCTCCTTCTTCGTCTCCGTCTACGATCCCTTCCTGAACATCCTCAAAGAGCTCGGCTACCAGAGCTTGCAGGTGGGCAAGGAACCTTATGTGAAACTCGCCGACTGCATCCCTACCGGAAAGAGCGGCAAGGGCGTGCGCGCCGCGAGAAACCAGGCGCTGCGGGCCGGCGTGAAGGTGGAAGAGTGGAATAAGGAAAAATTCGAGAAGCATCCGGAGCGGCTGGAGGAAATGCGTACCGTGCTCGCGGAATGGCAGGCGCGCAACCTCGTGGACCTTGGAGAGTTCCTCAACAAGGTGAATCCGTTCGCCCATATGGACCTCCGCCGCTACTTCCTCGCCTACTCGCCCGAAGGCCGCTTCGATGGATTTCTCGTGGCCACGCCGATTCCCGGAAAACGCGGCTACTTTCTGGAAGACCTCGTGATGCGGCCCGGATCCTCGCGCGGCGTGGGCGAACTGCTCACCCTGGAGGCGATGACAGCGCTCGCCGAATCCGGCGCGGATGTGGCAAGCCTCGGAGTGGTCTCGATGACCGAGATCGAGGATGGCCACCATCTCCCGAGCACCATGGATCTGCTGCTCGTGACGATTCCCAAGTTCATCAGCAAGTTCTACAACGTGGGCGGGCTCGAGACCTTCCGGAAACGATTCAAGCCGCATGTGTGGGAGAATATTTCTGTCGCCCTCAAGAACCACAGCGGGCAGCAGAGCGACACCAGTGCCTGGATCAAGGCGCTCACGGCGCTGATCGTTTCCTTCAAGCCGAAGTTCAATTTCTCGTGGTCGTGGCTTTGGGGGACGGTATCGCGCCCGGTGCTCCGCTATCCCGTGACCAGCGCTGCGGCGGCGGCGTTTACCTCTTCGTTCCTCTTCATCAACGGTGGCGGCACGCTGCCGGATTCCGTACTGCGCCAGCTTGGCTTCAGCGGCTCGGCTCCGGCCTGGCAGTGGCCGTTTCGTTCCGTCGCCAGCGACTTCCTCTTCTTCAACTTCTTCCACCTCGCGAGCTCGGTGGTTCTGCTCTGTATTTTAATCCGCTGGATGGAACGCTGCTACCCCTCGCGCTTCGTGGCCTTTACAGTGATCGCCACCTCGGTGCTCGACGACCTCATCAACCAGTGCGTGCTGGTGACCCCTTATAAATATTTCCAGCCCAAAGTATTCGCCCGCCTGATCGAGATCAAGGATGTGGGCCCATCGCTTTGGCTCGCCACCTTCGCGGGCCTGCAGCTCTGCCAGCTGCGCCGCAACCGCGAGATCGCCTTCGCCGTGCTTCTGGTGATGGTGATCACGAGCTTCGCGCTCTCGAGCTCCCATCTTTCCACGCTGGTGCTGAACCTCAACCACTCGCTCTTCCTGACCTTCGGCTATCTCCTGGGCAAGCTGCGCTTCGAATACGAGCGCGAGGTGAGCCGCAAGGTCGCACGGCAAAAACCGCCGGTGGCCAAATGCGTTCTGCCGCAGCGGCCGAAGCTGCACGAGGCGCGCGAGTCGCAGGAAAAAATCAACGCTTAATTACTTATAGCCGAGGGCGCGGAAGATGCGCATGGTGCGCGATTCCTGGTTCGGGCAGAATTCCACATTACGCTGGCGCAGCTCCGAGGAGATCTCGCGGTAAACCTCGTCGCCTTCCGAGCGCGGAACTTTGATCGAGATCTCCATGATCGGATCGGGAACGCCGGGCAGGGTCACGGAGTCGAATTTCACCTTGTAACCCTTGAATTTGATCTTCCAGCCAAGCGAACGATACGAACCGAAGGCACGAAGGTCGGCCCAGTCGGTGAAGCCGTGCTTGGCCATGAACTTCGTCTGCGCTCCCGTCCAAGGCAGGCTGCCGGTCACGCCTTCAGCGGAAACTTCGCAGGTATAGCTTTCATCGTCCCCGTAGCGGTCCCACTCGCACTCCGCTCCGTCTCCGCTCATCCCGTCTTTGTTGCGGGAACGGATCTTCACTGAACTTTCGAGCAAACCATCCTGTTCTTTCACCCGGAAGGTCGTGCCAAGATCGATGAAGCGGGGCGAGGCGGAGTCGTAATATGTGATCGAGCCCGACTTCGGGCTGCTGTCGGCCCCGAGGGCCGAGGCCACGGCGTAGGCATCGCGGCTGCAGACCGACCACTGGAGGTCTATGTTTTTTTCCGCAAAGGAAAAGCTAGGAACCACCAAGAATAGAGCTAGAAATGTCCTCATATACATGCTGGGTAGCAGGGCGTGCCGCGCCTAAGCAAGAGGCGTTTTGTAAGTTTCCGGTTAGGAGAAAAATTTCTTTTATTTTCAATAACTTCGGACTTAGACTGCAGTCGATGGACAATGTCTCTGAAGTGCAGAAACTCGAGGAAAAACTGCGCTTGGCCGAGCTGGGCCCCGACCCTGCCTTTTTCGCTGAAATGCTCGATGACGACGCCCTGATGGACGGGCAAAAAGCCAAAGCACAGATCGTGGCCGCGCATACCCCTGGCTCGGGCAAAGGGCAAAAATTCACGAAGGTCGAAATGAGCGATTTCCAATTCGTGGATCATGGAAATGCAGTGGTGGTGACCTGCAAGGGAACCTATGAAGGCCCCGCCTGGTCGGGTGCTCTCAAATTTATGCGCGTCTGGTGCAAAAAAAACGGCGGCTGGAAGATCATCGCGGCTTCGCTACTGAAGTAAGCACCCCTGTTGACAGTTCTCGTTCCGCTCCCATCTTACAGTTTGAGAGTAGGAACGAATGAAGCTGATTACCGCCCTATTTCCAATCTACTGCATCTCGATCGCCGCCTGCGCAGGCGCGAAAGCGAGCCCGCGTACTGATATTCCTGCCTATAAAAAGGAATGCAACGCTCTCCGCTGCTCGGACAAAGCGCAGAATCCGGAAGCCAAAAAATGGCTTCCTTCCGGCCTTCCTGCTTTTCATGAAGCCAGACTTTCGTTCCACCCGATCTCTATCCTGGATCGCAAAAGCGCCCCCCTCCTTTACGGCGCCAAGCACTTCCATTTCCACTCCGGCCTCAGCCCGCCTTTTTCTCTGTAGTTCTCCAGAAATTCCAGAAATAAAAATCAGAAACAACATTCACTTCACTACAGAGGTTCTATGAACATTCGTCTTTTTTCGTACGCACTTTTGATCTCGTCCCTTCCCCTCTCGGCCTCGGCCAGGAAAAACGAGCTCGCCCTCAACAAAGGCGACTTCATTTCCGCCGAGCGGATCTCACGCAACGGAGAAAATGTTCTCAGCGTGAAGCTCAGCAAGTCGGGAAAGGCCAAGCTCCGAAAGTGGAACAAGGAATCCGTGGGCCAGGAAGTACACGCCACTATCGGGGGTGTGAACACCTACTTCCAGCTCAAGGAACCGATCACGGGAAACGGTCTTGAGATGGGACCCTACTCCCCCCAGGACGCGAGTACTGTAAGCAGCGCGATCAACAACCACTAGGAGGAAAGGGGGCGTGACAAGCGCCCCCTTTTTCGTTCCAATAGAAGGATGCTCTCGCGGATCCTCCTCCCCTTTGTCGGCATCCTGGCCCTGGCGGCTCTCCTGGGCGTCTGCTCCGCCCCCTTGGTCAGCGCCTACAAATCCCGCGCACTCTTTGAAGCCCTGAAACGCGAAGCCACGCCCGGCGCGCCCGCCGGGGAAATCCTTTCCAAACATAGCGACTTCCGCCACGTGCGCCTGAACGAAGGCGGGGGCGGCCAAAGCTGCGCCTTTGTGTCGTCGGTGGACCAGGGAACCCTGGACCAGCCCAGCTATCAGATCAGCCTTTTCGACAGGGAGCACCTGCGAAAACAGTTTTCCGTGACAAGGGCTGAAGAAATCCTGCCCGCCCTGCTTCCGGAATGGCGGCGCTGCCCCGTTCTGCACTTCTATTATGAGCCCGCATTCTTCCGGAGCATCTCTCTCAGCCTGCGCCTCGATGCCCAAGGGAAGATCGTGGCCCTGGAGAACCTGGCGGATTAGCTTGAGAGAAGCATGGATTGGGGTAACCACGATCTGGAAGAAACCGTAGACTTTCTCGCCGCGAATCGCGGCGGTTTTGCACTCCGAAAAGCACTCGCCCTGGGCTAATTTCCCGCCCAAGAGGTGCTTATGATTTTTCCCCTTTTTCTGCTCGCCTTCGCTCCTACCGCCCAAGCTGCCAATATCAACCTGCAGCCTAAGGGAAACGAAAGCGCCTGTTTCCAGGGCGTCTATTCGGCGGAGCATAGAAGGAACAATCCCAAGCAGGAGTTCAGCGAGCTCACCATTCTGGTGGAAAATATCGTGGCGCCGCCCGATAGCGAAGTCGCGAGCTATATCAGCGCCAAGCTCGTGGGAGCGAAGAACGGCACGCTCTACGGCAATGCGGCCACCTGCGAGTACAAGGCGAATGGCTCGGTGTTTTGTTTCATCGAATGCGATGGCGGCTCGTTTTCACTCCGCCGCGGAGACAGAGGCGTGGAGTTCGCGGTCACGCCCGACTACTATTTCCCTTTCTTCCGCAAGGGCGCGGATCCCGACCAGCCCCATACAGATGATACGGTTTCTTTCAGCGGAAAAGACCCCGCCAATAGCGTCTACAAATTGCTGCCAGCGAAGGCGAATGCCTGCAAAGTTCGCTGGAGCCAATACAAAGAAGTGCCGAACTTCGGCTGCTGACCCCTACTTCCAGCCCACCTTGCGGCTGAGCTCCTGGCCGCGGATCATCTGCTCGGTGATCTGCCGGCCCACTTTGAGCGGCTTGATCACGTAGACCGGGAAATCCTTATGGTCGTCGAGAAAGTCTGTGGCCTTCTCGACGATCTTGGCATCCGCCAGGGACGGAAACATTTCTTTGGCGAACCTGTAAACGTAGCTCTCTTCGTCGGTCTTGGCCCGCTCCAGGGTCTTGAAGTAGGGATCGATCGCGAGGCGGTTGAGAGTGTCTTGGCCCA
>DATBTF010000016.1:0-46264 GCA_036559405.1 Bdellovibrionota bacterium | reverse complement strand
GGAGCCGGGCGAGAAAACCGCTAAACCAGTGGACCGCACCGAGGCCGAGCTCGAGCGGAAGGTGAAAGCGATCCAGGATATGAAGACCCAGCTCGTGAAGCTGCAGTCGCAAAAGGCCAGGCTTGAGGAGCGGGCCAAGACGATGAAGGAGCTCGGCAAGGATGCACTGATGGAGCCGGGCGCTCCAGGCGACAAATCCCAGCGCAAGGACTCCGAGGTCTTTTTCCGCAATGGTGTGCGCGAGTTGCAGAACAAGAACTACCGGCGCGCGTTCACTGCCTTCGATACCGCCCTCACCGTGGACCCGACGCACGAGCTGGCCAAAATTTACCTAAAGAGCGCCAAGATGGAGCTGCTTTCCGAGCTTTGGAGCAGCCAGGTTGCCGGGCTCCGTGCGAAGTCGTCGCTTCGGTACAAGGAAGCGCGGATGCATTTCGAAAACATCATGCGCTATCTAGAGAATGAGACCGGTGGTAATACTTCGATGGAGAACGAGGCGAACAAGGAGCTTCGCGAGCTCTACGGCGACGCCAAGAAAGAGCTCGATGAGATCGACAAGATGGAGAACAAGGACAAATGATCAGGATAAGCGTCTATAACGCCGACAGCCTGATCAAGGAGTTCGAGTCCGGCGAAGACAAGGAGATCTCCATCGGCCGCGCCGCCGGCTGTTCCATCCAGCTCGATGAAGCCAGCATCAGCCGGCTGCATGCAGTGATCTTTCCCATCGATGGCGGCTGGACCCTTCAGCGCAAGGCCAACTTCGGAGCAGTGCTGCTGAACGGCACCGAAGTGGAGAATGCCCCGCTCGAAGGCGGAGAGGAAATCAAGATCGGCAACTTCAGCCTGCGCGTGCAGCTCGATGCGGGCGCCTCGCCGCCCGTGGCAGAGCCGCCGCGGGCCGTGACCAGTTCAAGGTCGCTCGTTCCGTCCGAGGATGAAGGCGACGGCCGCACCCGATTCGTCTCCGCCGGCGTGAGCGCGCTTTTCCGGATGCAGCCGGGAAGCGCGAACCTCGACGAGTTCCTCATGGAAAAAGACGTGGTGCTCTTCGGGCGCGGAAGTAACTGCGACGTGGTGCTCACGGAGAAAAAAGCCTCACGCAAACATTTCGAAGTGCGGCGGCAGGGGCTTTCGTTTTTCCTGAAAGACCTCAATAGCGCCAACGGCACGGTAGTGAACGGGGCCGCCGTGACCGAAACCGAACTCGTGGCAGGCGACGTGATCGAGGTCGGCGAATCCAAGATCCAGTTCAGCATCGAGAACAGGGAATTCTTCGCCAAGCAGGACAGCTTCATGCCCGTTCCGGCCCACCTTTCCCAGCCGCAGGCCATGGATATGGGCGCGCTCGGGCAGGGTGCTGGCGAAGTTCCCGCCGAGGGCGCGGAAGGTGCAGCAGCAGGCGGTCCGGAGCTGGGACCCGATGGGGTGCCGCTACCGCCCAAACCCAACTCCAGCAGCGATATAGTCGGGTGGGCACGCTACAAATGGATGAGCGTGCCCAAAGCGCAGCGGATGCGCTACTACGTGATCCTCGTGGTTTTCGCGGTGGTAACGGCGATGCTCGGCACGCCTGACGACGAAGTGAAGAAGGCCGCTCCAAAACCGCGCAATACCGACGGCTCCTTCGTACGGCGATTCGAGGATCTCACGCCTAAGAATCAGAAGTTCGTGAAGGACAACTATAAAGAGCTGCTCTCCGCCCACGACCGGAAAGATTTCACCAAGATGTTCGAATCCGCCCGCAACATCCTCTCGCTTGTCGACGAATACAACGACACCAAGAGCTACGAATCGATCGCCAAGCGGGGCCTCGAGGCGATCGAGGAGGAGAAGAAGCGCAAGGAGCTCGAGGAGAAGCAGCGCAGGGTGCGCGAAGAGGTGGCCAAACTGGAGGAGAAGGGCAAGGAGACGTTCGAGCGGGCGCTGAAAGATCCCAAGGTGCGCCCTGAACTTGAGGCCCTGATCCAGGAAGTCTACGCCAAGGACCCCAACAATCGCCTGGCCGCCGAGTGGAAGCAAAGGATCCGCGACAAGATCGAAGAGGAAAAGCGTGAGGAGGCCGCAGCTAAGGCGAAGGAAGAACTCCGCCAGAAGGCCGAAGAAGCATTCGCCGCCGTGGAGAAAACCTTCAAGAGCAAAGACTATATCAAGGCGCTGAAAGACGTGGATACGCTCGTAGACGTCGGCTGGAACGAGAAAGACTATCTCGAGCGGATCGATAAGCTGCGCGAGGAAATTCGTGGCGCGCTCAAGAGCGTGCTCGAACCTCTTTTCGCCGAGGCCCGCAACCAGCGTCAGGAAGGCGGGGATCTCGTGGCGGCACGTAACGCCTACAATCAGGTTCTGCAAATCGACCGCGATAATCTCGAAGCCCGCCAGGGCCTCAACGATATCCGCCAGGTGCTCCTGCTGCGGGCAAAACGCCTCTATGCCGAGGCCATTCTCGCAGAAAGCATCAGCGACTTGCAGGAGGCCAAGGAAAAATACGAGAAGTGCCTGCATGTCGCTCCCGACGATCAAAATCTTCCACCGAACCAGGACTATCGGGCCCGGTGCCGCCGCAAGCTCGTGCGCTTCGAGGCATTCACCCCCGAGAGTTCCGGAAAGAATTGAGGCCCGCATGAGACGTACCTTTGCTTACGGAGTCGCCACCAACCAGGGCCGTTGGCCTGTGCAGGAAGACGGCTACTTCGCCGATCCTGCCCATGGAGTGTTCGCACTTGCAGATGGCTTTGGCGGAAGAGGCAATGGCGACATCGCTGCGAAGATCGCCCTGGAAGAGGTGCGTAACGAGGGAGGCGACCGCTCCCCACGCGAGGGCGGAATCTATACTCCCGCCCAAGCCTGGCACCGCGAGCTGTTCGGGGAGGTAAATAAAAAAATTTTACAGTGGAGCGACAAGCGACCCCCGGGCGGAAAGGGCGGCTGCTCGTTGATCGTGGCCAGCGTGGAGCGGGAACGGGAGCTCACCGTGACAGGCTGCGGCGCCTGCAGCGCCTTTCTGGTGCGCTCCGGCCGTTGGCTCCCGCTGCTTTCCGCCCAGGCGGCTCCGCGCGTGCTCCCCTCCGATCCGATGTTCCCTGCCCAGGCCGTGGGTCTTGGTCGTGAACTTAACCCGGAAAGCCGCTCGTTTCTTTGGGAGCCGGGCGATCTGCTTTTTCTTTTCAGCAGCGGGCTGGCCTGGGATAGCGAACCTTTTCTCACGGATCTTTCCGGACAGCTGGCTTTGCGGGTTCCCGGAAGCGATCTCGCCTCGGTGGTAGGCATGGCCGTAGAAGGAGAGGGGGCTGATGCTCCCTGGAACCAGACGGCTGTTGCAGTAGAGTCCCTATTTTAGAGTTCGGGCTCAGCTGAAAATTAGGCCATTTATAGGCTCCTCTTCCGGAGGGGGCTGGCGAAAATACAGAAAATTCTTAGAAATCAAATGGTTAACTGCCAAAATCGAGCCCCCAAAGCTTGACAATAACCATCAGGTGATTAAACTTAACTATAGGGGTTATTTAGCCATAAAGGTTCTGGTTTTTCCGTCCGATAGAGAACGTAAGGACCAGGGGGCTGAGAGTGGGTATGAAGAATCTAGAGACTATTCAAAAGTTTCTAAAAGACGAGTCGGGTCAGACCACGACCGAGTACATTCTCATTCTCGCCGTGATCGTGACGATCTTCATGCAGTTCCGTAAACGCCTGCTGGCCATCATCACCAAGCTGTTCGGCAAACTCGACGCCGCCACCGACGACGCGATCCAAGACTTCGACAGCGGAAAATAGACAGTCTTTTACTCCTGACATTCCACGCTTTACCCGGAAACGGAAATCCTTTTGCGTCGTCCTTTGCTATCCTGTGACAAGGGTGGCTCATGGACGAGCGCAGTATGCGGGTCTCACAACAAAGTCGATTTAGGCGCATCTTTGCCCGCCTGAAGGGTCGTTTAAGATGGCCCTCCGTTCGCAACCAGCGCGGCCAATCAATCCTCGAATACATTCTCGTTCTCATCATTGCCTTCACCTTCACCCATCAGGTTTTCTTCAATTCAAAATGGGGCTTCAAAGGCGTTTTGCAGAAAACCATGCTGCGGCTCGGGAGCTTCCTCGAACAGAATCTCAAAACAGGCACCAAGGTGGGCGGCAGCGATGGCAAGCTCTCCCTCGATCCTTATGCGGGAACCGACCGATGGAGCAACTGAGCCATGCCGCATTCGCGATCAGCCTTGTAGGTGGCCTTCATGATGTCCTCACCAGGCGCATTCCCAACTGGCTCACCTTTCCCGCGCTCGGCCTCGGTTTGGCCGCGCAGTTCTGGCTGCTGGGCTGGGCCGGCGCGCTCAATGGCCTGCTCGGTGCGGCGCTCGGTTTCGCGCTCTTCTTTCCGATCTACCTCGGCGGCTATATGGGCGCCGGCGATGTAAAGCTGCAGATGGTGGTTGGTGCCTGGATGGGCTGGTGGCTTGCGCTGCACGTGGCGTTCGGGGCTGTGATCGTGGGCGGGGTATATGCGTTTTTTGAAGTGATCGCGAGGGGAAGGCTCGTCGCGGTTTTTCGCAATGGTTATTCTTTTCTCCGGGCGCTCCTTTTGCCAGGACTCGTGGCCGAGCGGCTGCGCGTGGATGAACAACGCAAGTTCGCATTCGGGATCTGTATCGCAGCATCGGTGGCCGGCGTGATCTATCTGCAGCATAGCGGGAGGATTTCATGATTGCCGCGATACGAAGGCTCAGAAAGAAAAGCAACCAGCGCGGGCAGACAGTGTTCGAATACATGCTGGTTCTCTGTGTGGTGGTCGCCGGCGTGCTGCTCCTGCTCAATCTGCTGAAGAAGAGCAAGTTCTTCTACAAGCGCGTGACGGAGCCGATCGTGAAGCACATTGTCTACAACTACAAATACGCCGACCCGCGGGCCCAAGGATGGGACGAGGGCTCGCCCCGGCTGCACATCCAGATCTCCCGCCCGAACGAAGGGCAGACATTCCGGCTCTTCCAGCCGAAGGAGTAGGGGATGACACGCAGGAAACATAAAAATAGCGAGAGTGGCCAGGTGATCGTGGAGTTCGTGCTGGTGTTCGCGATGATTTTCGGGCTGATCTTCCTGTTCGTGAACATGAGCTGGGGGATCGCCTGGGGCCACTACGTGCACTACTCCACCTTCATGTCGTCGCGTGCCTATATGGCCGCCGGTCTCACCCAGGGCGACCAATATGAGGCGGCGGGCGCCGTGCTCAAATCCACCGTGAAGATCGGCGGCAAGGACATTTTCCCCTTCCTCGCGCCGGCCCGTCCCGGCGGGGAACGCGACGCCACCGGGCCCGAGCCCACTCCCGGCGCCATGGTCGGAACCCATCCCGAGGCGATCGGGAAAGAGAATTCGCGCCTTTTCTCCTGGGCGGAGGGGGTGCAGTACAACTTCGGCCTGAAGATGTTCCTTCTGCCGATCTCCGTGTTCGTGGGCGACAAAGGAACCTCGTCGACGATCCGGCCGGGCGAGGGCGGGATGGAAGGGCAGCCGATCACATTCAAGGGCCTGATTCCGATGACGAGCGATTCCTTCCTCGGGCGGGAGCGAAGCGTGTCGGAATGTTTCGAGGACATGGTGAAGCTCTCCACCACCACGGGAATCAACAGGGGCGACAACGATATTTTCGTCGAAGACAATGGCTGCTGAAAAAGGAAAAGGCATTGATCAGGAGAGCGGCCAGGCGCTGGTCGAGTTCATCATCCTGATCCCGATCGTGCTGATGCTCGTGTGGTATCTCATCCACGTGAATCTGGCGATCAACAAATCCATCGTCGGGCAGAAGCACGCCCGCTCGCAGCTCTTCCTGAAAATGTTCAACCACCGCTCCGGTCCCATGCTCGCCGAGTTCATCCAGACACGGCGCTCGCACTTCTATATCGGAGTTTCTTCCAAGGTGATGGCCAACGACGGTCGCCCCGAGGCGCCTACGGAGATGCTGGGAGTGGGCCCGACGCCAAGGATGTTCAAAGACGTGAACGACGAAGCCGGCGAGCCGGCCGCCAACAGCCCCCGTCAGCGTGTACGCGTGCGCACCGTATTCGGGATCTGTACGCACCGGAAGAAAACCCCCTCGGGCCTTTCCGACTATTGCGCCACGGAAAACCAGGGTAATTAGCCGGTTTCCTTATCGAAATCCCTGCAGAAATTTCGCACCGCAGCCGATCTAGTGGATAGGGACTGGGGAGGAAATGAACAACCGTGCTTTTACCATCTCGTTCGTAGTGGCCGCCCTTGCGGTGATGATGGTCTATTCCTACGTAAGCTCCACGGAAGAATCCTACCGGCAGATGTACGGCACAGATAAGGCCGTGGTGGTGGCCAAGCGGAACATCAAAGAGCTCGACGTGCTCGACGAAACCAACCTGACCCTCGTGAACGTTCCGGCGAAATTCGTGCAGCCGGGTACCGGCAATAAACTCGAAGATTTCAAAAGCGGGCTCGCGATCGCCCCCATCACCGAGGGCGAGCAGATCACCCGCACCAAGGTAACCATGCTGGGCGCCCGCACCGGGCTCGACCGCCAGATCGCCGTAGGCAAGCGCGCCGTGACCATCCGGGTGAACGACGAAACGGGAGTGGCCAAGCTGCTCAAACCCGGCAACCGCGTGGATGTGCTTTCGACCATCGATCCTTCTGGTTCAGGGAACAAGCTCTTCCTCGAGACCCGCACCATCCTGCAGGACGTGCTGATACTGGCCACAGGCAAATTCGTGACCAATACCGTGCCGGGCATCCTTGAGACCGACCCTTACAAACCAGAGGGCGCGAAGAACCAGGTGAACCTCTCGACCTATACCCAGTATGCGAATATCACCCTCGAAGTGGATCCTTTCCAGGCCCAGACCCTCGTCTACGCGGCAAAGAACCTCGATATTTACGTCGCCCTTCGCAATAACGACGACAACGTGAAGGAAGACCTCGGCAAGACGATGATGAAGGACCTGATGGGCAAAGACGGCGCCAACGTGCAGGGCGGCGCCGGCAAAGACCGGGGCCCTCCCGCCAACCTCACTCCCAAACACTGACCGCTCACGCTACCAGGTGAGCTTCTGCCTTGGTGCGGCTATCCGCTATCTGGTACGATTTTAGCGATGGTGCTTAGAGAGGGCTGGAAGAGACGGATCTCCCCGTGGGCTTTAGCGGTTTGCCTGGCGCTCGCCAGCGTTTCTTCGGCGCATTCGGAAGAAGCAGCTCCCAGCGACAGCTCCGCCACCGCTCCTGCGGCGCCCGTGCCAGGTGAACCGGAAGTGCGTACCATCGCGATGGGCGCCATCGACGCTCTCGATCTGGACTTCACTCCCGCCCCGAACCCCGCGCTCGGGAATAAAACGATCATCGAAGTGCAGCCGGGCGGCTCGCCCCGGCAGATGAAGGTGATGGGCCTCAAGGTCGGCAGTACCGACGTCATCTTCTACCAGGAAAACGGCAAGATCGGCCGCAAGATCACCTACAACGTGACCAAGAGCGATCTCGCCGGGAAATGGATCACGATCCGCCGCTTGCTCTCCGATATCGAGGGCATCACTATCGAGATCGTCGACGACAAAATCGTGATCGACGGTGAAATCGTGGTGCCCCGTGACCTCGACCGCATCCTCCAGGTACAGGAAGCCTACAAAGACGTCGTATTCAACCTCGTGACCCTGAGCAAGATCTCCCGCGAGGCGATCGCCAAGCGCATGCAGAAGGAGATCAACGATGATCCAGGCGGCGTGAACGTAACCGTACGCATCATCAACGACACCTTCTTCCTCTTCGGCAAGGTCGACAGCACGGCCGACCGCGACCGCGCCAACACCATCGCGGAAACCTATCTTCCCGAGCTGATGGGAAGCCCGGCCATGCGCGAGAACGTGATCAGCGCGGGCGCCAAGAAATACTCGATCCGCAACATGATCCAGATCGAGACCCCGCCCGATTCCCCGATGCCGAAGATGGTGCGCATCACTTACCACTTCGTCGAAATCGGCAAAGAGTATCTAAAGAGCTCGTTCTTCAAATGGGTGCCCTTCCTCACCGAGGGCGCCGGCATCACCATCGGCCAGAGCACCACCGGTGGCACGGCCGCCACGAGCAATGGTTCCTTCACGGGAACGATTTCGAACCTGATCCCGAAACTGCAGAGCGGTGCAAACGGCGGCTTCGCCCGCATCCTTTTCTCCACCGTTTCGATGACGGAAGACAAAATCAAGACCGAACTGGTGCGCTCGGAGCAGATTCCTTTCGTGGGCGCCGTGGTGAACGGAGTTCCCGTGAGCGAGCTGGCAGATACCGGGATCACCGTGAAGTGCACTCCGGAAATCCTCGCTGACAACAAGGTGCGCGTGCTGGCGAACGTGCAGTTCAAGACGGCAGTCGGGAACGGGGCGGGCGGGCGCCCGCGGGTGATCAGCACGGCTACCGAAAACCAGGTGATCCTCAAGAGCGGGGAGAGCGCGGCCCTGGGCGGCCTGATTTCGAGTGATACCTCGAAAACGGTGGATAAGGATCCCGAGAACGCGCAGCAAGGTGGAGGAAACCCGATCTTCACACTGCTCCGGTCGAAAGCTTTCCGCGCCAGCAAAAGCCAATTTGTCGTGTTTATCACTCCCAAGATAGTCGAAGACGCCTCCGAAGGAACCGCTGACATTAAGGCGAAAATCCTCAATAATAGTACGAAGAAGAGAAGGCGCGTAATTCACTAAAAGCCGCCTCTCGCAGAGGGCCAAGGATGGCGGGTTTCGTAATCTCGGTGATCGGGGGTAAAGGTGGCGTGGGCAAAAGCGTCTTCGCCGCCAACCTCGCGCTCGCCTTCATGAAAGAGTTCAGCCTCAAGCCTCTGCTGGTCGACCAGGATTTCTCGGCCTGCGGCGACCAGAACGTGATCCTCGGCATGAAACCGGCCAAAGGTTTGCTTGAGGCCCTGCAGAATACCGGCGCCTTTGACCAGCCCGCGATGATCCGGCTCGCGGCCCAGCATCCGAGCGGCATGCACTACCTCGCGGCACCACCCACTCTCCAGGCGGCCAAGGGAATCATGCCCGATATGCTCGGCAAGCTCTACAAAGCCATGCCCAACGTTTATCCGCTCACAGTGATCGACTGCGGCTCCGCCGTGGACCCGTACACCATCAAGGCGCTGGAATTCTCGACCCTCATCTGCCTAGTGACCCAGCCCGACATTCTCGTGATGCACCAGACGAAACGCATCATGACGGAGATGGTGGAGCAGCTCTTTCCCCTCGACATGATCGAGGTGGTGCTAAATAGATTTGTGCAAAACGCCGCCGTGGCCCCGGCCACGATCCAGCGCACTTTGGGCAAACCGGTATATGCCGCTATCCCCGAAGACGCCGCCTCGCACGCGGCTGCGCTCACGGGCGGCAAGCCCCTTGTGCTCGCGGCGCCCTCCGCGCCCAGCACCCGCGCCATCCACGAGATGGTGCGCAAGATGCAGCAGAACCAGCTGCTGCAGAAGCTTTCGCAGCTCAAGAAACCTTCGCGCGCCCAAGTGGCGGCCTCGCAGAAAGTGGTGGGCGGCGTGGCCGCGGCCCCGGCAGGCGGCAAACCAGTTGCCTCCAAGGAGCCCGACGCCCCACGCATTCCCGGCCAGGTGATCGTGAACGTGGATCCCTGGAGCGCCCTCAAGCTCCGCGTGCACAAGGAGCTCGTCGAGAAAATTGACTTCAAGAAAGAGAGCAACAACCAAGCTGGCCTGAAGGCATTGAGGGAAAAATGCCGTACGGCCGTGGTGGAGATCCTCAACCAAGAAGACACGGCCTCAGTGGCTCCCACCCGGGACGACCTGCAGCAATTGGTGAAAGAGATTCTCGACGAGGCCCTCGGCTTCGGACCACTCGAAGACCTGCTCGCCGACGACGCTGTGACCGAGATCATGGTGAACAATTGGAACCAGATTTATATCGAAAAAGCGGGCAAGCCCTCGCTTTCAAAGGTGGTGTTTTCCTCGAACCAGCAGCTGATGAACGTGATCGAGCGGATCGTGATGCCTCTCGGCCGCCGCATCGACGAGAAATCACCCTATGTGGACGCCCGTCTGCCCGACGGCTCCCGGGTGCACGCGATCATCCCGCCGCTTGCGATCCGCGGTCCCACACTCACCATCCGGAAATTCCCCAAGTTCCGCATGCAGTGGCAGGATCTCGTGAAGTACGGCTCGATGACCCAGGAGATCGCCGACTTCCTGCGCCTCTGCATCGAGAGCCGCCTCAATATCGTGGTGAGCGGGGGCACGGGCTCCGGTAAAACCACCTTGCTCAACGTGCTTTCGAACTTCATTCCCGCCGCCGAACGCATCATCACAGTGGAAGACTCCGCCGAGCTCCAGCTCGGGCAGGAGCACGTGGTGCGCCTCGAGACCCGCCCGAAAAACATCGAGGGCGAGGGGGAAGTGACGATCCGCGACCTCGTGCGGCAGACGCTGCGGATGCGCCCCGAGCGCATCATCGTGGGTGAGTGCCGTGCCGGGGAAGCGCTCGACATGTTGCAGGCCATGAACACCGGCCACGACGGGTCCCTGACCACGGTGCACGCGAACACGCCCCGCGACTGCATCGCGCGTCTGGAAACTCTGGTGCTGATGGCCGGTATGGCCTTGCCCGCGAAAGCCATTCGCGAGCAGGTGGCGAGCGCCGTGCATTTGATCGTGCAGCAGAGCCGCCTTTCCGACGGTAGCCGCAAGATCACCTACATCACTGAGGTCGTGGGCATGCAGGGCGATGTGGTGAGCTTGCAGGACATCTTCGTATTCAAGCAGGACGGCCTCGACAAGCGCAGGCGCGTGCAAGGTCGGTATGTGGCCACCGGTTTCATTCCCAAATTCGTAGAGCAGATCGAGGCCAAAGGCCTCAAGATCCCGCGCTCCCTCTTCACGACGAAATGAGGCAGGCATGAACGAGATATTCAATAAATACTCGATCTCGGTGGTCTTCGGGATCATGGTGTTTACGGTCGCCTACATGAACGCCAACCGCTTTCTCGAGTGGCTGCGCTGGCAATCGATCGGCACCCGCGACTATATAGTGGAAAAATGGGGCCTGATGTTTGTGGAGGTCACGCCGAACCGGGTGCTCCTCATCATGATTGCCACCTCCCTTCTCCCGGCCCTGCTGATGTTCTGGCTGGTGATGCCCACGCTCATCCCCGCCGTGATCATCGCGCTCGCCGTGGCGGTAGCCATGTGGTTCGTGCCGAAAGCGGTGACCGACATGATGTTCAACCGGCGGGTGGAGCTCTTCAACACCCAGATGGTCGACGGTCTGGGTCTGATGGCGAACGGGATGAAATCAGGCCTTTCGATCGTGCAGGCGATCGGCATGGTGAAGAACGAGATGCCCAACC
Organism: Bdellovibrionota bacterium; assembly: GCA_036559405.1. Taxonomy (GTDB): domain Bacteria; phylum Bdellovibrionota; class UBA1018; order CAIPTA01; family CAIPTA01; genus JAKFYM01. The sequence continues at coordinate 34,912 of DATBTF010000016.1, read as the reverse complement.
CGTTTTCTCAGGAGCTTGACTACGTGCTCAAGCAGAACCAGCTCGGTATTTCCGTGGAAGACGCTTTTCAGAACCTCGCCACCCGCATCGGAAGCGAAGACGTGAACATGTTCGTGACCGCCGTAGTGATCCTGAAAGAAACGGGCGGTAACTTAGCCGAAACCTTCGAAACCATCGTGCTTGTTATCCGGGAGCGGATCAAAGTGGAGAAAAAGATATCGGCCATGATGCGCCAAAACTTGGCGCAGGGCACGATCGTGGCCATGATGCCCTTCGCCCTCCTCGCGATGTTCTACTTTTCCGACGAAGGCTTCCTGATGCCGATGTTCCAGGAGCCGATGGGCTGGGCCCTGCTGGCCGTGGCCTTTATCTTTTGGGTATTGGGCGTAGTGACGATTTATAAAGTAGTGCAAATCAAGGTATAGTTTTTGGAGTCGTTCGAGGAGTTTCGCATATGAAAGCATTGAGTTTGGCGAGTCTACTGTTTTTGGGGGCCCTGGTTTTTCCCCCCGAATCGCATGCCTTGGTGGCCATCGGGAACGGAAACTACTTCGTGAGTTTCACCGATGTGGAGCATAACTCTGCTCCGAACACTTTCGTGCTCAAGGTGCAACGGTCTTACAACTCACGCTCACAGTTCGACGGCCTTTTCGGCTACGGCTGGGGCACCGATTACGAAGCCTACCTCGTGCCCTCCGCCGACGGAGGAGTCGTGATTCAAGAGAGCGGAGGCGGCGACAAGACCCGCTTCTCTCCCGCCGATTTCTCCAAGTCCGACCTGCAGAAACAGGTGGACCGTCTCGTGGAGGCCTACGGAAAGAAGTATCCCGGCACGCGGATGTCGGAACTGCGCGAAAAGCTGATGAACAACGCCAACGAGCGCGATGAAGTGTCACGCAGCCTCGGCATTTTTCCTCCTCTCGCCGAAGGCACGAAGCTGTTCAGCACCCAGAGGGGCGATAAGCAGAGTGTAACGGTTCATAAGGTGGGATATCTGCGCGAATTCGCCGATGGGAAGCGCGAGCTTTTCAATGTGAAGGCCGATGTGGTGGACCAGGGCGTGGATCCTTCAAAACGGCGCGTGCTCAAGGGCGTGTTCAAGATCAATCAGGTTTCCGATCCCGTGCACAAGTCGCAGATTTTTTATGATTACGACAAAAAGGGCCGGCTCATTACCGTGACCGATAAGAAAGCGCAGACGCTGCGTTTCCGCCACGCCGAGAACGGCAAAGTGGTGGAGGTAAGCGACGCCAAGGGCAATAAAGCCACCTATAAGTACTGCGAAGCCGACACTTACAATAGCGCCCGGAAGTGCGGGAGTGGCGACCTCGTGCAGTCGCGTGATACCGCGGGCGGCATCTACTCCTACCAGTACGATTCCGTTCACAACCTGGTGCGCATCGGCAGCCCGAAGAACGGCAAGCCCGACCAGGAGTTCGAGGAAATCGCGTACTGGCAGCCCGATTCGGCCGGCCAGGGAGGAGTGCGTTCCATCAAGCAGCCCACGGGAGTGCTGGTGGAGTACAAGTACTGGCAGGATCCCCGCGATAAAGACAACCACTACAAGACGGATGTGACCACCACCTACCGGAGCGGGCGCAAGACGGAGACGTCTTACGAGTACTGGGAGAAGAAGCGGGCAGATGGCTCTCACTATCGCTATAAAATGGTTTCCGTAGTGGACGATGAGAAAACCGAGACCATTTACAACGAGTGCTGCGGCCAGCCTCTTCAGATCACCTCGGGCGCCGGAACCACGAAGTATGAATACTACGCCGGCACCGGCCTCCCCATGGAGAAGGACAGCCCCACTGAAAACGTGCACTGGGAGTATCACCCGAAGTTCCACGGCAAAATTACGAAGGTGGTCGTGAACGACAAGGCCGCCAAATCGGCCCGGTCGAGCGAGTTCGAGTACGACAAGGAAAAAGGCCAGCTGATGAAGGCCCGCACCTCGGACGGCAAGGGGATCCTTCTCATCTACGACAATGCCGGACGCATCGCCAGCATGGTGGACCAGGACAAGCGCAAGATCGTGTTCCGCTATGACACCAACGCCAAACCCTCCGAAATCATCCAGGAGGGCGTAGGATCGATCCAGGTGACCTACGACAAAACCGGGCAGATCAAAGACGTTAAGAGCAAGGGCGGGCGGCAGATCGCGATCTCCGTTGCGGCTGCATTTCAGAACCTTCTGGAAATCATCAAGCCGGCGGGGATCCAGCCGATATAAATAGAGGGTATTTTGTTGAAGTTCCGGGCACGGTGTCTAAAAAGAATACAGTTTGGCACTGTCAAAAAGTGGAACGCCCAGGGAATACGGGGGCTTTCCCCTGTATCATGGCTGGCACACCGATTGCTCTAAGGGACGTGTAGCTTTAAGTTAGTTGAAGGAGTGTTTATGAAGAAGTTCTTAGCGATGATCCTGGCTTCCTGCTTCGTGGCTTCTGCCGCTCAAGCGGACGTGGGCAAGGACAAAGAGAAACCTGATTGCAGCAAGGTGATCGCTGCCATTCAGAAGAGCCTGAAAGACGGCAGTGCGGCCTCCCCCGCGACTCCTGTTTCCTCGGAAGAAAAACCCGATTCCGATTCCGCTCAGTAATCGCCCGCCCCCACTCCTTCTGGCGAAAGCCGGAGACCGCCTCGCGCGCTCTCCGGTTTTTTTGCGTCCTGGCTGTCCGTTCGAAAATCCGTCCGCTATTCAGCTACATAGGCTGTATCGAATCCTGACCTCTGTACAAAGTGTTTACAAAAAGGCCCTGTCAGCATTCTGGTCACAAGAAGAAATAACAACATAAGTTATTGATATCGCAGGTGCCTGGCTTCCTGTATCAGCCCGGACTGAGTTGGCAAGTACCTTGCACTAGTAGGGGAGATAGCCCCCGGAATGCGAAAGGCATTCTAGCTGTAGATGTGAGGTAGATGAAAATGAAGCTCTTCAAGTTGATTTCGATGGTGGCACTGCTCTCCGCTCTGTTCGTCCATTCCGCGCAAGCTGAAGTGGGAAGAGATAGTGGCGATAGCATCGTCAACGGCAGCAAGCTTTGCGAGAAGCTGGCAGACAGCGCCCGCAAGCCCGCCGGCAAACCCCAAGCCGCTTCCCCCGCCAAAGCGGATAAAGAAGAAGCCAAAGACAGCACCAACGCTCTCTAACGAGCCGTCGGATCCGATTCTTCCAGATCTTCCTGCATGGGCTGTGCACTCAGCCTGTGCAGGATAGTGTCTTTTAGAGTTTCGATTTTCAGGGGATAAGCAAGCACATCGTGCGCACCCATGCGGAAGGCCCGTTCGAGGGTGTCGCGGGTTTGGATTCTCGTGAGCAGGATGAAAATGCATTTATCGCTCACCTTATGCAGCCGGCTCAACACATCGAGCCCGGAGCTTTCCGGCAGGAAGAGGTCCACAATCACGATCCTGGGCGACAGCTGTGCGAAGGCTTCGATCGCCGTAGTGGCCGTATGGGCCTCATGAGTGAGTCTGGCCGGGGTGTCCCTAATGGCCAGCTTGACCAAACGGGAAACCTCTTTGTCCGCGGTAACCAGTAACACCCCGCTCATGGCTCCTCCTCATGCAGCTCGGCTTTATCCCGGTGCACGGTGATGATCACCGTTTCGATCGCCTTCTCGCTGGCCCGGTGCACCTTCACCTTGAAGTTGGCGAAGTAAAGCTCATCTCCCTGGCTGGGAATGCGGTTGAACTGCTGCAATAGGAAGCCCGCCAGAGTTTCATATTCACCCTTGGGCACGGCGATCCCGAGTCTCTCGTTCACCTCGTGCACTCCCAGGTTCACATGCACCAGATAGGAGTCCTGGGAAATTTCCGTCACGCCAAGATTGTGCTCGTCCCATTCGTCGCTGATGTCGCCTACGATTTCCTCCAGCACGTCCTCACGGGTCACCACGCCCACGGCGCCGCCGTATTCGTCCACCACGATCGCCATCTCGGATTCCGTCATCTCATTCGTGAGGGTTTCGAGCTGCTGGATCTCCGGCACGAAGAGAGCGGGGCGCATATAGCGGTGCACCTTCTCTGTGTCCGGATCGCGGCACTTGAAAACATCGGGGAAGTGCAGGATGCCCACGATATTGTCGATCCGTTCCTCGTAGACGGGCAGGCGGGAGTGCCGGAGCGTCTCGAACATGTCGATCGCTTCCTGCACCGTGCTTTCCTTCTCGATCGCATCCACGCTCACGAACGGGAGCATCACCTTTTTCACGTTCTGTTGCGAGAACTCCAGGATCCTCCGGATCATCCGCTTGTGGCCGAGCCGGATCTCGCTGTCACTATCGTTCTCCGCCAGCAGGGCATGCAGCTCTTCCCGGGTTTTCTTGCGGCGGCTCAGAGTGTCCTGCCGGCCCAGGCCCACCAGGCGGGAGAGGCGGGTGGTATAGATCGAAAGCAGCGCCAGCACGGGAGCGAAGATTCGCCCGAACATCCAGAGCGGGAAAGAGGCCAGCAGGCTGATGCGCTCGGGGAATGAGCGGCCGATCACCTTGGGCAGGCTGTCGGAGAACACCAGCATCAAGGGCGCGAAGACAAAAAACCAGGGAGACCCGGCGCCCTGGTTCAGCTTGCTGAGGAAGAGCGTGGCGAGTGTGGTGGCCGCGGCCAAGAAGAGGTTGGCGCCGAACTGCGTGGTGGAAAGCAGATAATCCAGATTTTCGAGATGCTGCAAGGCGAGCGTGGCGCTGCGCAGCCCAGCCTTTTTCCGCTTGTCGAGGTACACCTTGTCGCTGCTGATCAGAGCGGTCTCCGTGGCGACGAAAAAAGCCGTGCCCAGCATGCTTACGAAGGTTCCCAACAGGAGAAGGAAGCCGATGATTGTCATCGTTCCCCCCACAGCTCGCCGAACAACTGTTCCAGAAGATCTTCCATCGTGATCACCCCGACACAGCGGCCCTGCCGGTCTTCGATCACGGCGATATGCCGCTTCATCTGGCGGAAGCGGCGGAACAGCACCTCGGACTTCATCTGCGGCTCCACGATGAGAGGATCCTTCATCAGGTCGCGTACCAGCATCTCCGTTTCTTCCCGGTTGATGTAGTTGAGCAGGTCCTTGGCGTAAAGGATGCCCACCACTTTTTCGGGCTCGTCGCCAATCACGGGGATGCGGGCATAGAACTTTCTCTTCAGCCGCTCGATTACTTCCTTGGGCGTGTCGTCGAGGCCGGCCGTCACGCAGTCATGCAGGGGAGTGGCAAGATCGATCACCTTGTCGTCGTCACTCTCGAAAAGGTTCTCGATGATGTCCTGTTCCACGCTGTGGATCACGCCCTTTTTCTTGCCCTCGTCGAGCAGCATACGGAAGTCCTCTTCATTCACCTGGTCCTTGGCGGGCGGCTGCCGGCGGCGCATGGGCCGCGTGAGGAGATCCACGGTATGCTCGATCAGAAAGCGGAAAGGAAACGAGAGGCGGTAGAACCACCAGAATGGTGAGAGGCAGATGCTGAGGATGGAGAGGTTCGCCTTGGCGCCGATCACCTTGGGCGTGATTTCTCCGAACACGAGAGTCACGGGCAAAACGGTAAGCAGGTTTACTACCGTCACCTGCCAGGAGCTCAGGTCGAGGCTCTTGTAGTAGAGCGCGGTGAGGTGGGAAAGGACCACAGCCGCGAGCTCATTTCCCAGAAGCGCGGTGGCCACGAGGGCGGCGGGCCGGTCGAGAAGGAAACGAACCCGGTTGTAGCGGTCCACATTGGCCTGCCGCAGCTGGCGCAGATGGAAGCGGGAAAGGCTGAAAAGCGCGGTCTCGGTTCCAGAAAAGAAAGCCGTGACTGTCACCAGGATTAGGGCCGGAAGGAGAGGAAAACTGTCGGGGAGCACGATGCCCTCACTATAGCATTAGGGGAGGGGGGGCGCTATCCGGCAGCGTGTCGGCTCAGATTGCCTTTCGCTGGCTCTGATCCAGGGAAACCGCGGCGATGATGATCATGCCCTTGAAGACCATCTGGTAGAAGCTCGGCACTCCCAGAAGGTCCATGCCGTTGTTGAGCAGGGCGATCATCAGCGCTCCCACGAGACTGCCGAGAATCGAGCCCGAGCCCCCCTTGAGGCTGGTGCCTCCGATCACCACGGCGGCGATCGCATCTAGCTCGAACAGCTGCCCGGCATTAGGCTCCGCCCCGTTGAGCCGGGCGGTGAGGAGCAAGCCGGAAAGCCCTGCCAGCAGGCCCATCACGGTATAGATCAGCGTGGTCACCTTGAAGACCTCGACACCGGCCCAGTAGGCGGCGCGCTCATTGGAGCCGAGCGCGAACACCGAACGGCCGAATACGGTGTAGCGGAGCAGAAACGCGAGGAGTAGGAGCACCGTGAGCAAAAAGAGGGCGATGGTCGGAAAGCCACGGTAGGTGAGAAAAGCCCAGCCGAAAAGCATGAGCACGAGCAGCGGCAGAAGGAGCCCGCTTTTCTTCCGGAACAGGAGAGCCACAAAATAGAACCCGACGACGGAAAGCACGATCACGGTAGGAACGAAGCCGAGAAATTCCCCCGCCCAGAGGTTGAGCACCTCGCCCATGGGCGAGATCGACGAGCCTCCGGATAAGATCATCGCCAGCCCGCGCGCGATCACCATCATGCCCAAGGTAATCACGAAAGGCGCGATCCGCAGCCAGGCCACCAGCAACCCATTCACCAACCCAGCCAGCAGTCCGGCTCCCAGAGCAAGAAACAGGCTTTGCACGGCCCCCGTCCACCCGGAATTGCCCCAGCCCCAGTGCGTCTGGGAGATGCCCACCAGCACTCCCGCCACGGCCACGATGCTGCCGATGGAAAGATCAATGCCCCCGCTCAGAATCACGAGCGTCATCCCGCCCGCCAGCACTCCGTTGATCGAAGCCTGCCGGCTAAGGTTGGTGAGATTGCGCGGGGAGAGTATCTCGCCCTTGGTGAGGAAGCTGAAGATCGCGAGCAGGGCAAGAAAGCCCAGCCAGGCACCGTTGGTTTTTAGAATTTTTTTTGTTCTGTCATTGCTCATCTGCGCCCTCCTACCGCGAGGCTCATGATCCGATTCTCTTCAATTTCCGAGTGGGCGAGCGTGCCCTTCTGCTTTCCTTCGCTCAATACGGTCACACGGTCGCTCAGCGCCATGAGTTCGGGTAAATCGGAGCTCACGAGCAGGATGCCGAGACCTTCGCCCGCCAGCTCGAATAAAATCTGGTAGATCTCGTGCTTGGCGCCTACGTCCACGCCCCGAGTGGGCTCGTCGAGGATGAGCACGGATGGCTTCACCTGCAGAACGCGGGAGAAAATGGCCTTTTGCTGGTTGCCGCCGCTCAGCTCGGTGACCGGCTGTTCCAAGCTGGAAAAATTCGTGCGCAGCTTTTTCAGCTCGGAAAGCACCTGGTCTTTTTCCTTGCGTTCGTTCACCAGGGACTTGGAACCACGCAGGCTGAGCCGCAGCACCGAGGAGTTCTCCTCGATAGTCCGGTTGGGGAGAATGGACTGCCGCAAGCGGTCCTCTCCCACGAGCACGATACCGTCGGAGTACGCAAAGCGGGGCGAGCCCCAGCTCCGGCTCTTTTTGTTGAAGATCACGGAGCCGCCGGTATGGAAGCGCGGATCTCCGAGCAGCGCCTGCAGCAGCTCGCTCCGGCCCGCGCCGAGCAGGCCACCGAATCCGAGGATCTCGCCCTTTGCCAGCGTGAAGCTGAGGGGGCCCAGCACTCGTCCCGTGGACTTCTCGGTGGCCGTGAAGCCGCCCACCTCGAGCAGGTTGGGGGAGTCTTTTTGCATCCGGATTTTTTTCTCGGGGAAAAGACGATTGAGTGGCCGGCCCACCATGCCCATTATCAGCTCCGCCTCAGTGATGCCCGGCAGGGGAGAGGTGAGCACGCTCTGCCCGTCGCGAAGCACGGTCGCGCGGTTGCACTGGCCGAAAATTTCCTCCATCCGATGGGAGATATAGACGAGCGCCTTCCCTTCCGCCTTCAGGCCACGCATCAGCGTGAACAGGCGCTTGGACTCCTGGGGGGAGAGCGAGGAGGTGGGCTCGTCGAGGATGAGGATGCGCGCGTCACGCGAGAGCGCTTTGGCGATCTCGACGAGCTGCTGTTCGCCCACGGAGAGGTCGCCCATGCGCCTCGCGGGATCGATCTGGATGCCGATTTTTTTGAACCATTCTGTTGCGTTGGATTCCAGCTTCGCCCAGTCGACGAGGCCGCGGCGCTTCGGCCAGATCCCCACACGAAGATTTTCCGCGACCGTGAGGTCGGGAAAGGCGGAGAGTTCCTGGTGGATGATGGATACGCCGGCATCGGAGGCTTCGGCAGGAGAGGAAAAACGCTCTATACGCCCATCCACCCATACCTGCCCCTCATATGAACCGAAGGGATAGCTGCCACTCAGCACCTTCATGAGCGTGCTCTTGCCCGCGCCGTTTTCGCCCATGAGCGCATGCACCTCGCCGGGGAAAAGGTCGAGGTTCACACCGCGCAGAACCTGCACGGGGCCAAAGCTTTTCGAGAGGTTCTCGAGGCGGGCTAGGGGAGCGGTGGGCAACGTCAGTTACCGTAGACTTCGGATTTCGAATGGAAACCGCTTTTGATGATGCGCTCTTCGATATTGTCCTTGTTCACGGCATATACGGGAGTGGCGATCGTCGGCACCTGAGCAGAGCCATTCGAAACCGAGGTTTTCGTGGCAGGTTTTTTTCCGCTCGCCAGCTGAAAAGCCACCTTGGCGGCTTCCTGCGCGAGCGGGGCGATCGCTTTCAGCACCTCCATCTGCTGGCGGCCGGCCACGATGCTCTTGATGGCAGCTAAATCAGCGTCGGCACCGGCCACGAACACCTTGCCGGAAAGATTCTGCTCCTGGATCGCCTTCACCGCGCCTTGCGCCATGCCTGAGTTATTGGCCAAAACCGCGTCGATCTTGTTCTGGAACTGGGTAAGGGCGTTTTCGGTGGTGGCCATGGCCGCGCTTTGGCTCCAGGCATCGTGGCTCTTCTTCACCACAACTTTGATTTCCGGAAATTTCTTGAGCACGCTTTCCACTCCGCGGGTGATCTCGTTGGCCACGGAATGTCCCGCCTGGCCCATCAGGATTACGTAATTGCCTTTTCCCTTGGTCGCCTTCACGGCGGCTTCCGCCTGGAGTACGCCCACTTTGAAGGAGTCCATGGTTACGTAGAAATCAACGGGTGAGTTGTTGATCAGCCGGTCGTAGGCGATCACGGGCACTTTATCGTCGTGGGCGAGCTTCACCAGCGAGGCGGCGGCGTCGGAGTTCACCGGCTGGATCACGAGGGCCTTCACGCCCTGGGTGAGCAGGTTCTCCACTTTCGCGGCCTGGGTCTGCGGATTGTTGTCGGAGGAAACCACCACGGGTTCGAAGCCCAGCTTTTTGGCCTCTTCCATGAAGTACTTCTGGTCTTTCTGGTAGCGCTCTTCCTGAAGGGTGGAGAGTACGAATCCGATTTTTACGATATCAGCGGCAAAAGTGGGGAGGGAAGTGGTGAGGGAAAGAGCGAACAAAAAGAGGGTTTTCATAGGGCCTTTTTCTAACTCGGGCCCGTCATTTTACAAAAGAAAAAGGCCGCTTATTGCGGCCCCTCTCTTATTTTAACGCTTTGCGAAATCCGAGAACTTAAGCGGCTCTTTCGCTGGCCGAGAGACGTTCCCGGGAGCGGGCGCCGCCTCCGGAGCCTTTCTTCTCTTTTTTCGCCGGTGAGGTGCTCTTCGCCAGGGCGAACTGCAGCACTTCGTCGATATGTTTCACCGGGAAGAACTCGAGCTTTTCGCGATATTCCTCGGCGATGTCTTCGAGGTCCTTCTGGTTCTTGTACGGAATGATGATCTTGGTGATCCCGTGGCGCATGGCCGCGAGGGCTTTTTCCTTCAATCCACCAATCGGAAGCACTTTACCCGTCAGGGTGAGCTCGCCGGTCATCGCCACGTCCTTGCGAACGGGAATTCCGGTGAGGCGGCTCACGATGGCGGTGGCCATCGCGATGCCCGCGCTCGGGCCGTCTTTCGGGATCGCGCCGGCGGGGATGTGCACGTGCACATCGTGCTCGGCACAGGTCTTCTCGTCCACACCGTAGCGGTCGCCATTCCCGCGTATATAGCTCATCGCGGTGGTGGCGCTTTCCTTCATCACATCGCCCATCTGGCCGGTGAGAATCACGCCGCCCTTGCCTTTGGAGATCGAGGTCTCGATATAGAGGATCTCGCCTCCGGCCTGGGTCCACGCGAGACCGGTGGAGATACCCACTTCGTCGCGGTCCTGTTGGTCTTCGCGGGTATAAGCCGCGGGACCGAGGAACTTGCCCACCACTTCCGTGGTGACTTTGGTCTTATCTTTATCGCCCTCGGCCACCTTGCGGGCCACTTTACGGCAGAGGGTACCGATCAGGCGCTCTAAATTTCGGAGACCGGCTTCGCGAGTGTAGTGCTCGATCGTGTAGACGAGCGCTTCATCGGTGATGTCGATTTGTTTTTCGGTGATGCCGTTTTCCTTGATCTGCTTGGGCACCAGGTACTGCTTCGAAATCTTCAGCTTTTCTTCGTCAAGGTAGCCGGAGAGCTGGATGATCTCCATCCGGTCTCTCAAGGCGGCCGGAATCGTGTCGAGCACGTTGGCGGTGGCCAGGAACATTACGTTCGATAGATCGAACGGCAAGTTCAGGTAGTGGTCACGGAAAGAGTTGTTCTGCTCGGGATCGAGCACTTCGAGCAGGGCGGAGCTGGGGTCACCGCGGAAATCGTTACCGAGCTTATCGATCTCGTCGAGCATGAAGATCGGGTTCTTCGTCTTCACCTGTTTCAAGCCTTGAATGATCTTGCCGGGCATCGCGCCTACATAGGTACGGCGGTGACCACGGATCTCGGCCTCGTCTTTCACGCCACCCAGGGAAATTCTCAGGAATTCACGGCCCAAAGCTCTCGCAATGGATCTTCCGAGCGAAGTCTTACCCACGCCGGGAGGGCCAGCGAAGCAGAGGATGGGACCCTTCATCGTCTTATTGAGCTTACGCACGGCCAGGTATTCCAGGCAGCGTTCCTTGATTTTCTGCAGGTCGAAGTGGTCCTCATCGAGGATCTTCTTGGCGTGCTTGAGATCGAGGTTGTCTTCGGACGACTTATTCCACGGCAGGTCGACCACCAGTTCCAGGTACGAACGGAGGATCGAGGCCTCGGAAGAGTCAGGATGCATGCGTTCGAGACGGCTGAGCTGCTTGAGCACTTCCTGCTCGTTCTCGTCGTTCATCTTGGCATCCAGAACTTTTTGGCGGAGTTCGGCGATCTCTTCGCCTTTATTGTCGCCGTCACCGAGCTCATTCTTTATGGCGCGGATCTGTTCGCGGAGGAAGTATTCCTTCTGCGACTTGGTCATTTCATCTTTCGCCTGGGACCGGATCTTGGCCTGCATGGCGAGCACTTCAAGCTCGCGGATCAGGATTTCATTCACTCCGCGGATGCGAACGAGAGAGTCGAAAGTTTCGAGCAGGCCTTGGGCCTCGCTCATCTTCAGGCCGAGGTTCGATGCCACCAGGTCGGCGAGGCGGCCTGGATCGTTCACATCGTCCAGCACCATCAGAATGTCGGGTGAGAGCACCTTGCCGAGCGAGATCACTTTCTCGAGGTTCTCGCGCACATTGCGCATCAGGGCTTCGGCTTCGAGTATGTCTTTACCGTCGAGCACCTTCTCTTCGATTTTCTCGATGTTTACGCGGTAGAAGGGCTCGCTCTGGGTGAAATCTTTGGTGCGGGCTTTGGTCAGGCCCTGGGCCAGGATCTTGATCCGGCCATCGGGAAGCTTGCGCATGCGCATGATCATGGCGATCGTGCCTACGCTATAGATGCCGTCCGGTTGAGGGAATTCGTCAGCGGTGTTTTTTTGCGAAGAGAGGAAAATCAGGCGGTCGTTGCGGGCCAGGGCTTCTTCTACGGCTTTGATCGAACTGTCGCGTCCCACAAAGAGGGGAAGAATCATGAAGGGGAAGATCACGATGTCCCGGACCGGGAGCATCGGTAGATTCTCCGGAATCTGGATTTGCTCACCTTCGTAATTCGTTACCATAGCGTCTCCCAAAAAAGCCGAACCTTAACCACCACATCAACCGCGAACGTACAGCAACCTAAGCAGCGTAAAACTTCTTCTTCTTCTCTTCTTCTTCTTGGTGCGTAATGCACAGGCGGGCGGTCGGAAAGATTTCCAAACGCTTCGCTCCAATGGCCTCTTCGCACTCTTCGCAGTGCCCGTAGGTGCCATCTTCCATTCTTTGGAGAGCTTCATCGATTTCGGCGAGGGTCTTCTGTTCCTTCTCGCGAAGGGTGAAAACCACGCCTTGGGAAAGCTCCACGCTCGTGAGATCGGCTTCGTCCGCAAGATCATCTGTAGCGATCGAAAAATCCGTCTTGCGCGAGGAGGACGCTGTGTTGAGCAGCCGGGCTCTCTCTGCAATCAGGACCTTCTTGAATTTCGCCAGATCTTTGTTGTTCATTTCCTCTCCTACGAGCAGTAGCGCTTATAAAGGCTCTTCGGAGAGGATTCGCGGAGGCTTGAGAAGTTATTACTTGAGTAGGAATCAGGGGTTGGATTGTGGTTTTACCTGCTAATTCCTGGTCGGACAGCCTCGCTCCAGACACCCCTCTCTGCACATGGCATCGTGTCTTTCGGCAGCCGCCATCAGGTTGTTCCACTGGCCCTGAACTGACTGATATTCGTTATTCAAGCGCTCGATTTCGCCCGAGATTTTTTCAAAACGAGTGCCGAGGTCGGTCTCTTCCGCCTTCGCTTCACGGAGACGTGTACTCAACTTTTGCGCGCGTTCCTGAGGATAATGCTCGTGCCAGGATTTTTGCAGCGGATGAAGTGCAAAGAGATCTTCAAGGGAGGGAAATCCGGGCAAAAGAGGGGTGGATTCCACGAGCGAAGGAGACTCGAGGAAGCGGATCTCGGAGGCGAGCACACCGAGTTCGGAGCGCAGGAGCGAAAGCTTGTGCTGGTGGCTGTCGCGGCTCTCGGCAAGCGGTTCGAGCTGGGCTGCAAGAGCCGCGACCTTGGGCGAAAGCGAGGCCGCGAACGCCCGCGCCTTCTGCGCCTCGATCCGGTACTCCTCGATGCAGGAATTTACAAAGCCCATATTGCAGCGGGGAGGGCGGACTTCTTTGTCGGGCCGGTCGGCCAGCACCGGTGGGGGAAGGATGCAGAAGAAGAGAAGCGTAAGCAGCATGGGGTTCCTTTCTTGGGGTTAGAAATATTTTCGCAGGAGCAGCGCACGTTCCGGAAAGCTGCGCTCGAATAGTACCCAGCCGCTATCGGGCCGGACGGGAAGGAAGGGCAAGAGGCTGCGGTCGAGGCCCTGGCCTGTGTGGCTGTCAACGAGGGTGGATAGAAACCGCCAGCAGCGGCTTTGCGCCAGGCCGAACAATCCTGGAGGGCAGTAGACGGACAATACTCTTTCGCTATAGGACCTTCCCAACATTGAAGCGACGGCATAAACAGCGCCGAGGCTTCCGGGGCCGAGCTCTTTCGCTTCCGGGTTCAGCCATTTCCAAAGTGAAAGGGTTTCTTCGGGGCCAAGAAGGCTGTGCCCTGCCAGCCATTTACGTACAACGAGGGCCATAATCCAAGGTGACTCGGCGGAAAGAGCTGTGAGCAATCGCTGTAGCTCGGCCATTTCCAGGCTTTCCACAAGACCGGGCTTGCGCACGCAGGCCACGGCCTGAATTTTGGAGGCGCCAGTTAGGAGAAGGGAACGTAGCAGGGGACCGAGCAGGTCGGAACGCTCTTCACTCGCGGACCAGGCGAGCAAGCAGGCATCGCGCACAAGAGCGCGTTTCCCCTCTGCCTTCCAGCAGCGCTCGGCGTCCTTGGAAGGGAGGGAGCCACCGGCGCTCACGAGCCGGCCGGCCGCCTGAAGCACGGTCTCCTCATCGAAGGATTCGGTAGCGGCCAGTGTGAGCGAAACGGGTTCCGGCTGCACCTCGGCTTTGGCGGGTGCACTTTTATGGTCTCCGCAGGCCCACAGGAAAAAAGGTAGGGCCATCCAGATTTTTTTCATGCCTTCACCGGGGCGTAGGATTTGTGCTTGATGCGGCGGACATCGATCTCATAACGCCGGATTTTTTCGATCAGAGTCACTTTGGAAAGTCCGGCCTCCCGTGCCGTGAGATTGATCCGGCCCTCGAAGCGCTGCAGTACCTCGTGAAAGTAGGAGCGCTCGAAAAGCGATTTGGCCTGGCGATAGTCGGTGGGAAAAGCCGCGAGCATCGAGGCGGCCTCCCGCTCCGGCGTCACCGTTTCCAGATAGGAGGGCAGGCAGGCGGGGGTGAGCGTTCCTTCCGGGCTCATCGCCACGGCGAACTCCATGGCGTTTTTGAGCTCACGCAGGTTGCCGGGCCAGGAAAAGTGCTTCAGCTCCTGGAGAAACTCCTGGCTCATGCCGGTATACGGACGATCCTGACGTTCGGCGGCCTTCACGGCGAACTCGGCCGCCAGGGACGGGATTCGTTCCGGAGTGGAGGCGAGCGCCGGCAGCTCCACCTGGAAGGTATTGATGCGGAAGTAGAGGTCCTCGCGGAACTCGCCGGTCTTCACCAGCTTTCGCAGGTCGCGGTTCGTAGCGGCCACCACCCGGATGTCGAGCGGCACCTCGCGGTTTGAGCCCACGGGTGAGACAACGTGGCTGTTGAGCGCTTCCAGCAGCTTGGTCTGCAGGCGGGGATTGAGCTCGCCGATCTCGTCGAGAAAGGCGGTGCCGCCATTGGCGCTTTCGAGTTTGCCGATCCGTTTCAGGTCCGCCCCCGAAAAGGCGCCTTTTTCGTGGCCGAATAGTTCGCTCTCAATAAGGTTCTCGCTGAGAGTGGCCAGGTTGATTGTGACGAAGCGCCCATTTCTTTGCGGGCTCGCCTTGTGGATCTCGCGCGCGAGATGGGATTTGCCCGTGCCCGTGGGGCCGGTGATGAGGATGGTGTTCTGGGTGGCCGCCAGCTTTCTCGTGAACGAATCCATCTCAGTCTTCCCCCCAGTTTTCCAGCCATTGGTCGAGGCCGGGCCAGCGCCATTCTTTGTCTTCATATGCGTGCATAGGTCCCCCTTTGAATGTCCACGCCCCAAAGCAAGCGGGATGCCCAGGGCCGGCTCTAGAAATTTCAGGTACTTTGCCGGGACTGTTGTGGGGGAACCCACGGATCTGCTGTGGGGTGCACCCAACAGTTTGCTAAATTGCCCGGTCCGGAGCATAAGAGGGCCCATGCGGATTCCCGTTCTTTCCGTGGACGACGACCTCCACGTACATTCCCTGCTCGAGAAAGTATTGGCGGACTCGGCCTACTCCCTTCGGTCTGCACGCGATCCTGCCGAGGCCTTGAAAATGGCGGAGCAGGAAGCCTTCACGGTGGTCCTGGTGGATCTGCATTTCGCGGGGGACGGCAATACCGGTTTCGCCCTTCTCGACCGCCTGCGCGCCTTCGAACCCGCTCCGGAACTCATCGTACTCAGCAGCAGCAGCCGTTTCGAGGACGTGCGGGGGGCCATGCGTGCGGGCGCCGGGGATTATCTGGCGAAGGGTTTCGGCCGGGGAGAACTCCTGCATGCCTTGGACCGTGCCGTCGAACGCCGCCGCTGGAGACGGATCGAAGGTGCTGTTAGGAAAACCACCAAGCAAAATACCGATGGAAAACTCGTGGGCCGCTCCGCTCCCATGCAGGCCCTGCGTTCCAAGATCGCCAAGTTCGCTCCTGCCGATGCTCCTGTCCTGATCATGGGAGAGACTGGCACGGGTAAGGAGCTCGTGGCCTCGCTCCTACATGCCCAGGGGAGGGATCCCGCCGCCGCTTTTGTGCCCGTGAACTGCGCGGCTCTTCCCGCAAGCACGATCGATTCTTTCTTTTTTGGCCACGAAAAAGGCGCCTTCACCGGTGCGGAGCGAGCCCGCCCGGGGGTATTCGAAGAGGCCGAGGGCGGCACGCTCTTTCTCGACGAGGTGAACAGCCTCCCGCTCGAATTGCAGGGTAGATTATTGCGCGTGTTGCAGGAAAAGAAGATCCGCCGGCTGGGCGGGAACCGGGAATTCCCGGTGGACTTCCGTTTGGTTTGCGCCACGAACCAGTCTTTAGAGGAATTGGTGCGCAAAGGACAGTTCCGGGAAGATCTTTTCTTCCGGATTAGTGTGCTGGCGCTGGAAGTACCGGCCTTGAGAGAGCGAATTTCTGATTTGGATGAACTTGTCGCAGCAATGCTTCCCGAAAGGCAGCTGAGTGAAGGGGTTCAGCGTCTCTTCCGCCTCCATTCCTGGCCGGGCAATGTGAGGGAGCTGCGCAATTTGCTGCAGGCGATGGATGTTTTGTCTCAGGGAAGCCTGAACCTGGATCTAGAGCATCTGCCGGAGAGCGGGCTGAGGTCGTTCAGTGCCAATGAGAAGGAAGAGCTCAGTCCTATGGGAGACGATCTTCCGGGATTTGTGAATGAACAGGAAAGCCGTGAGCGGGAATTCCTGGCGCGCGCATACCGAGGCGCGCACGGTAACGTCAGTCGTATGGCGAGAGTGTTAGGAGTGGATCGGTCGCATCTGCACCAGAAGCTGGTGAAGCTGGGCGTGCATCAGCCTAAGCCACCGGCTTGAACCCTCGCCGCGCACTGATCCGCGCCGTCAGCGCCCGGCTCAGCTCTTCGGCCGCCATGCCGCCGTTGCGGCACCACTGATGCGCCCACTCGCGCGCTTCCACCGCATTTTTCACCATCACTGGCTCGGCGAACTCGATCGTGGCGTAGATCGGACCGTAGTTCAGCAGGCGGATCAGGTGCACGGGCAAGCTGTCGTCGTCGATAAAGGCGGCCTTGCGCAACGGGTAGTAGGAGATGCGGAAGGCCTGGAGCGGCACCTGCAGCTCCTCGGCCAATCGGAACGAGCCGTTCTTCCACGGCTTCTCTTCGAAGAGGGTGGTTGTGCCGGAGGGGAACACAGCCATGCCCTTGCGCTCCTCGAGGAGAGCCTTGCGCAGGATTTCTTTTACCTGTGCCCGCGACTCGGGCGAGTTTCTTTGCACGAAAATCGTTTCAGCTTTTTTCATGCCGCGCCCGAAGATCGGCCAGCTCGCAAGCTCCTTCTTCGCTACGAAAGAAAGGTCGGGCACCTGGGAAAGCAGCAGGAGGACATCGAGGTAGCTGATGTGGTTTCCGACGAAGATCGCCGGCCGCTGAGTCGTGGGAGTTCCGATCACGGAAACCTGTGTGGCGAGGATCTCGAGCTGTTTCGTGGCCCAGGAATGCTTGATCTCGGCGTGCGAAAGCAGAGTGTTGTCCGTCATTTTGATATGGCGAAGGGTTTCGGCGAATACTCGGATGGCTTGGGGCAGGGCCATGTCCCATTATTAGCGGCAAAGCGCGCGGAATCTGAGTCAGGAGATGAACGGGATTGCCAAGATTGTGTCAGGCTATAAAAAAAGCTTATTTACTGGGGACTTTGCTCGGGTCCTGGGTGAAGGTCTGCGCCCATGCAGGGAATCCGGTTTCCAGCGTGGTCTTGGTGGCTCCCTGTAGGCCCAGCTTCTGCATTTCCAGCACCGAGCCGTCGTTGGCGCCATCCCAGGAAACGAAAAGCGGCATCTTCATCAGGCTGCGGTTGGCGGTCATCCGCTTGATCAGGATGGCGTCGGCATGGGGGAGAGGGAAATTCATCGTTTTCATGTCGAGGCCCACGGCCACGAGGTTGGGCGTCTCGAGTTTTTCCAGGATCTGCTCGGGCTTTTCCAGCGTAAGCACTTTTGTATAGCGGGAGTTCATCTCAGCTTGGAGCTTTTCCAGGCGGTCTTCGCTATGGGAGTAGATGTAAACCACCTTAGGCGTAATTCCAGTAAGTTGAATTTCGAGATTCAGCAGCACCTCATAGAGGGAGCGTGGCAGCAGGAGCGTGAGTTTCTGCTTGCCATACACGGGCAGGGTGACCTCGCTCAGAAGCACTACGAACTCTTCTTTGTCGACGAACGCCTCCGGCTTCAGGGTTTCGTCGGGATAAACGGTTTTCTTGAAATCCATCTTCAGGTGGATATTTTTATTGGTGAGGGTGCGGAAGGCGCGGTCTAGGATGCCGCAAAGCTGGTTGCCCACTTCGCCGAAGGCATCCTGGTCCATATCGTCAAAGGTTTCCTTGTCCACCTTTTCCTGCATGGCCGAGGGCGGAAGCCGGCGCAGCATCCCGCCAAGCACGACCGCTGATTTCAGCTCGAAGAACCAGTACAGTTCGCCCTTCCAGGCTTTGTCACTGTGGATCTTGATCATGATCGATTTCTTTTTATAGGCGCCGAGATAGGCTTGGAGCGGCATCAAGAAGGGATCAAAAACGCCGATCTGCATTTTGACGCCTTCGTCCATCATGAAATTGAGAGCGTGCTCGAGCCCGTTGCGCACCTTTTCGTTGAAGGTGCGGATCTTTTCGTTAGCGGCGATACGAACAGGTTTTTCCATTTACTTTTTGATCAAGGGGCCGAGGATCTTTTGTAACTCTTCGGGCGGAAAGGGCTTGGTGATGATGCCATTCGCGCCGGCAGCCATCATTTCCTTTTTCATTTCCGCGCTGGATTCGGTGGTCACCATCACGATGGGAAGGTCCTTCATTTTGGCCTTCACCACTTTCACCAATTCGATGCCGGTGATCTCGGGCATGTTCACGTCGGAAAGCATGAGATCGATTCCGCCGGCCGCGATTTTCTGCAGGGCTTCCTTTGCGCCGGAAGCTTCAATCACGGTAGCGGATTCGTACCCGGCTTGCCGTAAGGACTTGATTACGATCATGCGCATCGTAGCGGAATCATCGACTATAAGGATATTCATTGTTTACCCCGGTTTACAGCGTTTCCCCTTACGCTAGCCCTTTTCGGCATGATCAATTGTAACTTAATCCCCGATATCTTTAAACTTTCTTTCATTCAGCACCGAGAAGCCTTACGGAGGCTCTGTGCGCGAAAAGAGCGCCCCTGCAGGCGGAAAAAATAAAATCTATTTCTGGGAACGGATCGCCTTTCGTATTTCCGTAGGCTTCATCCTGCCCATTCTCGTAAGCGCCTATGCATTGTACTCCGTCTCCGGCGTTTTCTCTGAGGTTTCTGAAACGAAAGAGCGTGTGCAGCGCACCTGGAACGGCATCCATGTGAGCGATGGCAAAGCCACCCTCACTCTGGCGAAACTGCGTTTGCATGCCCTAGCCTACCAATTCGAACCGAGTTCCGAACTTGCCCGTCAACTGCAGGGGGAAGCTCAGGAATTCCGGATCGATGTAGCCAATTCTCGCAAAAGCCTCGAGGCAATCGCCGCGGAGAACGGCATCAGCCTGGATGCCTCGATCCGTAAGTCCTATGACGATCTTGGCAAGCGCCATGAAGAGTTCCTCGCCGCCACGAGCAAACTCTTTGAGGCGGTTGGCCGTCAAAATGGGCCAGAAACAGCCGCGGCGCGCAAAGAAATTGAAAGTGTGGCCAAGGATGCGGAAGGCCTGATCGCGCGCATGCGGGCTCAGAACGACCGCTTCGAAAGCACGTTGACCGGAAAAATCCAGGAAGAAGAGCAACGCTCCAACCGCACTTTGGGGTTCTATCTCATCGCGGTATTCTTTTTCGGCGTCGCGGCGGCCATTGTCGTGACGATGAGTATCACCAATCCGGTGATGAAGGTGCTCATGCGGATCAAGGACATTGCTACCGGAGACGGTGACCTGACCAAGCGTGTGAGCACAAGAGCCGGCGGTGAGATGACTGAGCTGGCTCACTGGCTGAACATTTTCCTGGATAAAACCCACGACATTATTTCCACGATCGCCAATGCCAGCTCCACGGTGACGGAAACCACGAACCAGGTGGGGTCGCATACCGAAAAGATGTCCGTGGCCGCCGCCGGAATCAACAAGAGCATGATGGAGCAGTCGATGAACATCGATGAATGCACCATGCGCGTGGGCAGCATCGACGACCTCATCCAGAACTCCGGAGAAAGCACGCGCCAGGCCGCCAGCCTTTCCAAGATCGCCATGGACCGCGCCCTTCAGGGTGGCGCTTCCGTGCACGAGACGATTGAGGCGATGGAAAAAATCGCTGAGTCCGCCCGCAAAGTGGAAGAGCTTGTGAGCTCCATCAACGAGATCGCCTCGCAGACCAACTTGCTCGCCATCAACGCCGCGATCGAGGCCACCAAGGCCGGCGATCACGGTAAAGGCTTTGCCGTGGTAGCCGAGGAAGTACGCAAACTTGCAGAGCGCGCCCGCAAACTGACGGGCGAAGTTACCGGCTTGATCACGGAGTCCAGCACCCGCGTGAAAGCGGGGGTGGGTCTGGCCCGGGCGGCCGGTGTTTCTCTGGACGGAATTATTAAGGACGTGGAAGCGGTGGTTTCGCTCATCCAGCGGATCGCTTCGGCCTCCGCGAAGCAGACCGAAAGCTCCACGGTTGCCCTGGAGTTCATGCAGAAGGTTTCTGAATCCGTGCGCCAGAACCAGCAAGACATGGAAGGCGTGACCAAGGCCACCGAATATACTGTGATCGAAGTTTCCAAGCTCGATGTGCTCGTGACCCAGCTGAACAATGTGGTGGCCCAGTTCCGCCTCGAACGCAACAATGGACTACCCGCGCCGGCTCCTGAGCAGGATCAGGATCAGGACGGTGGCGGAGTGATTCCGCAGGTGAGCCCGGACGGCCTGTCGGTGAATCCGAACGTGCCCGGAGAGCTGAGCTTTGAAGCGATGATGAATCCGGTGGCGAAACCCCTTCCCGTGGGTGTTGCCCCCGAAGATCTTCCTCCTTCCGCACCTCCTCCTCCCATGCCGGCCATTCCCGCGGGTGGCTCTGTTTCCGGACTCGCGCCCTTGCCTCCGGGTGCCAATCCGGTAGTAGGGGAGGAAGAGGATGCTGCATGAGCCAGCAAACCCAGGAGTTTCTCGTATTTGAGCTGAATGGGATGAATTTCTCCATCCCGCTCTCCACTGTGGAAGAGGTGGTGCCTTCCAACGTGATCACCGCCATTCCAAATTCCCCGGAATTTCTCCTCGGCCTCTCTGCGGTGCGCGGCAAGGTGTTGGGCGTGATCGATGCCGCCCGCCGTTACGGAATGAAGCCCGGAACCCGCGGCTATTTCATGGTCTGCCTTGTACGCGGCAACCTGACGGCAGTGACCATCGATCGTCCCGTTCTGGCCGGCTTTATGAGCTTTCGCATGCTCGACAAGGCGGAAATCGCCTCCTTGCCGCTGGATGGCACGTTCAATAAAAAATTCATCACGGGGGCTTTCGAGCTGCTCGAGAAAGTGGATGATAGCGGTGCTACCCGCCCCACGGGTACCTTCTGCGTGCAGGTGGACCCCGACCTCTTCGTGAGCGCGGAGATGGCGAGCAAGATCGGGGAGGTGGCATAGCATGTCTTCCGCCGACCAAGACCTCATCAAAGCATTCTACCTCGAGTCGCAGGACATCCTCGAACATCTGGATTCCGACCTCGACCGAATGGAAATCGCACCCGAAGACGGAGAGGCGATCAATGCCGTCTTCCGCGGCCTGCACACGATTAAGGGAAACTCGAGCTTCCTTTCGCTGAAGAATGTCACCAGCCTCGCCCACGCCGCCGAGACCCTGCTCGACAAGGCCCGCAAAAAAGAAATTCCGGTATCAGGTGCACTGGTCGCCGCCGTGCGCGCCGCTTTCGACGATCTGTACCGGATGATCGTCGACCAGGAAACCGGTCTCGATCCTTCGGCCGCGATCGCCGGGATCAACGCCATCCTGACTGGCAAGGCGCAGCCCGCTGCCCCGGCCCAACCCAGGGCGGAAACTCCAGCCGCGGCCCCGTCCGCCGCGAAGATCGCCACCGGCAACTTCGTGCGGGTGGATGAATCTAAAATTTCCAAGATCATCTCGCTCGTAAGCGAGCTCGAGCTGATGCGCTATTCCCTGGAGAAGATCCCGGAAAAAATGGATAGCCTGGGGCGCGTGGCCGCCGACCTGCGCTTCGAAGTGGATTTGCAAGTCTCGAAGCTTTCCCGGCTTACTAGGTCTTTGAGCGGCTTGGTGTTCGGGGTGCGCCTCGTGCCCGTGAACCAGGTGTTCCAGCGCTTTCCCCGCGTGGCTAAGGAGCTCGCTGGCAAGCTCGGCAAGGAAATCCGCCTGGAGATCATGAACGGCGAGGCCGAGCTCGATAAAACGATTGTCGAAGCGATCGCCGATCCGATGACCCACCTCATCCGCAACTCGGCCGACCACGGGATCGAGTCTCCTTCCGACCGTATCAAGGCCGGCAAACCCCGCTGCGGCGTGATCCGCCTGAACAGCTACGTGCGCGGTAACTTCGTTTTCATTGAAATCACCGACGACGGTCGCGGCATCGACGGCGACAGGATCCTCAAAAAGGCCGTCGAAAAAGGCATCGTGCCCGCCGACAAAGCGCACACCTTCACCGAGAATAAAAAACTCGGCCTGATCTTCGCCCCCGGCTTCTCGACAGCGGAAACCGTGACCGACATTTCCGGCCGCGGCGTGGGCATGGACGTGGTGAAGAGCAATATCAACCGCCTCAAGGGAACCGTGATCATTGACTCCAAGGTCGGCCGCGGAACCACCATCCAGCTGCGCTTTCCGATGAGCGTGGTGGTGCTGTTCTCGCTTTTCCTGGAAGTGAACAATACCTGCTGCGCTCTGCCCGTGGACCAGGTGAACGAGTCGATGGACTTCTCGCCGGGTGAATTGCTCTCCAGCCCGCCCGAGGGAGCGAATCCCGAAAAGTTCGTGGCGCTCTACTCATTGAAGTCGTTGCTTTGGGGCCAGCCCGAAGAGCCAGGCGCCCGCTCCATCTATCACGCCCTTAAGTTCAAAGACCCCAAGGGCCAGAGCTTCGCCTTTATCGTCGACGATTACTCCTCCATCGAAGAGGCGATCGTGCAGTCAGTGGATTCCTATATTGCCGCGCTACCTGGCATCCAGGGCGCGACCGTGCGCAAGGACGGGAGCGTGGGCCTGGTGCTGAACCCGGAAAGCATCGTCGAGCTCGCTCTCAAAACCAAGCCCTTCGCTTTCGCGAAGCTCAAGGAAAAAGAGGCGGAAAAAGAGGCGAACCTTGCGGACTTCCTGGATATGGCGAAGGCGGGCTGAGCTGATTTGTCTTGGCTGTTTCCGTCAGGATACAATTGTTGGGAATTCCACAGTTCTATAGAATAGATAGGTTGGGCTTTTTGTGCCTTGGGGGGATCATGCGTACGACGCATTTCTGTTCGCTTGTTCTGTCTGCCTTATTTCTCACCTCGATTTCCGCGTATGCGGTGCAAACCGAGAAAGACTGCGAGGCGATGATCGCCAACGGTCGGGAAGCCGTGGTGCGCGGGAATAAGCTCGCGGCAAACCCGCGTACGAAGCTGGAAAGCCGAGACGTTCTTGCCAGAGGCAACGACGCCATCGAGCGCGGCCGGGCTTGCCTGCATGCCTTGAATGTGAGGGAAAAGAAACTCGACAATAAGAAGGATGCCTGCGACAGCATGTCGGGCAACTGGTTTGCAAAGGGTGATTACTGCTATGTCGTGCGTAACTACAGCGGAACCCTCAGCGAGGAGGACAACCCTAAGGCATTGAGGTGCAATCAGTCCGGCCTCGGCTACGACACCTGGACCAAGGAATGCTATACGGTCTTGCTTCCTGCCAAGAGTAATTGCGAAAAGGACTCTATCACCGATTTTGGGCAGAAGGGTCCGCCCTCCTGCGCGCCTCTGGCGGCGATGCAATGTATGGCACGGGGCGGGATTTGGAATTCCACCGACGAGCCGAATCACTGTGACGAAAAGGCCGCGGCCAACGTGGGCCTGCCCCCCGCCTTCGTGACGGGTATCAAGCCGGGCAAAGCTGCTCCTGCACAGACCGTAGTGCAACCGGTGGTTCAGCCCGTCCAACAGCCGGGGGAGGCTGACGTGCGCCAGCCTAGCACCAGCACCGGTAATGTCGGCTACGATCCTAAACACGAAATTGCCCCTGGCCTTTCCATTGCCAGTGGTCGCAAAGTGGGCGCCAACCAGCACTATACTTTGGGGATGGGATTGTTTCTTACCTACTATAGCGAAGGGGATTGCCGATCCAAGGTGGCAAAGCAGATGGCGGTGGCAGGCACTCGCGTGGATTCAATGTCGTCTTTTAAGGATTCCGAAACGTACTGCCAGCAGCTTTTTGCGAGCCCGATGGGTGAGCCTGTGCTTAACGATGCTATTGGCACTAAGATGGAAAAGCCCGGCAAAAAGATGCGCTACTTCCTCACGATGGACGTCTCTACCTTTTTAAATTGTGTGGAAACCTTTGCCAATGAGCTTTCAATTTCCTCCGCCGATCTGGAGATTGACGGAGAAGCGGATAATGAGGAGAGCGCGATTAAGTATTGCCGAAGAGTTTATCCAGACGTCAGTGCGATCAACAACTCCACGTATAAACTGAACTACGTGCAGTACGACATGATCCATGAGCAGCAAGTGGAAAAGGGCCCGTTTGCTATGGATATGGACTTAGATCCCACCACGGAATGTGAAGCGATGGAACAAGCCAGAGGTTTTATCGTAAACCGGTTGGATATGCTGATTGATCCCAAGCACGAAAGCAAAATGTTGCGCTTTACCGCCTACGGCTTCAGCAAGAACGGCAAATTGCTCTGCAAATTCCGTCCTTCGGAAGAACTGGACTACAAAAATCTGCCGGAATGTAAGTGCGGCCAGGAAGCGCCGCCCGTGAGTTCGCCCGACCGAACTCATTAGGATGGCGAAAGGTCTTTCACCAGTACCGCGAATTCCAGATCCTGCCGAAGTGGCAATCCCACCTTCGGATCGCCATAGGTAAAAGGGATGCGTTCTCCGCAATCGCGGTAGCCTCGCCTTTCGTACCAGGCGAGCAGCTCTGGGCGCACGGTGAATACCGTCATGCACATCCGCTTCGATTGGAAATGGGCGCGTGCCCAGTTTTCTCCCGAGCGCAGCAGGAAGTCGCCGATTCCCTTTCCCTGCAGATCCACATTCACTGTAAGCAGGCCCAGGTAGCATTTGTCCGTGCCTTGGCGCTCCAGATATACGCAACCTAGAATCGTTTCGGATGGATCTTCTGGAGTGGCAACAAGCAGAACGCTTTGGGCAGAGGAAATTTTCTCGCGGAGCATTTCCTCATCGATGCGCTGGCCGCCGAGTAGATCGGCCTCAGTCGTCCAGCCGCGGCGGCTGGAGTCGCCCCGATAGGCGCCGTTGATCAGGGCCTCAAGGGCGGAAATATCGGAGAGGAGTGCGGGACGAAGGTTACGGGTCTCTACCAAAGTGAATTCTCCCGCAGGATCTCTTTCGTGATCTCTCTTGCGTGTAGGATTGCCGACTTTGTGGTTCCAGCGAAGCTTTTCCGGCTCATAGCTTCAGCTCGGAACTCACTCTTCCTTCTTCGCGAAGATCGTCGTGCTGTGGCCGGGGAATGCCTTGGCGGTGGGATCGATAAATACTTTGGCGAAGTTGGCGGCGATGGCCGCCTCGCCCACGCCCGTGGCAATCAATTTCAATTTTCCGCCATGAGTGCAAACGTCGCCCACGGCGAAGATGCCGGGCACGTTCGTTTCCATCTTTTCGTTCACCTTCACGGCATTTCCGTGCATCTCCAGGCCGCTCTCTTTTACAAAATCCAATTTCGCGAGATAGCCCGCACAGATGATGATGTCGTCGAAGGTTTTAGTGGTGGCTTCTTTGGTGAGATTCTGGATCAATGCGCACTTCAGCCTTTTGCCCTCGTCCTCGAGCGCCTGCAGCTCCGTATGCGTAACGATCTTGGCGTGCGAGAGCGCGCGGATCTGGTGGATGGTGGCTTCGTGAGCGGCGAAGCGATCCGTGCGGTGGATCATCGTCACGGATTTAGCGCGTACCTTGCCGTTGGCGTCGGGGGCGCTGAGGGCCAAGGTCCAATCGGCGGCGGAGTCGCCTCCGCCAATCACCAGTACGTCTTTGTTGTTGAAGCGGTCGAGCGAGTGCACGAAGTAGTGCACGTTTTTGCCTTCGCGCGGCTCGAGTCCCGGAACCTCCAGCTTACGTGGCTTGAAGGCGCCCATGCCGAGCGCCAGCATCACGGTGCGGGAGTGGAAGGATTCACCGTTCTCGCACTGAATGTCGAGCACTCGGTTGCCGCTACCGCCCACTTGGTTGATCTTGGTCACCTTGCGGCCGAGATGGAGAGCCGGCTTGGCGAATTCCGCCTGCTCCCACAGCTGCTTCACAAGGTCTTTGGCCATTACCTTGGGGAAGCCGGGCATATCGTAAATGAATTTCTCGGGATAGAGGGCGTTCAGCTGGCCGCCCACCATCTCCAGGCTGTCGAGCACATTCACCGAGAGGCCGCGCATCCCGGCGTAAAAGACGCCGAAAAGGCCCACGGGGCCCGCGCCGATCACGGTAAGGTCGAACAGCTTTTTCTCCATGTTTTTGCTATAGCATTTTGCCTGAACAGCGCCTAGAGTTTTGCCTCATGGCTGGGGTTAGACGCAAAGCGAAAATCGGAAAAAGGCGGGGGTTCTTTCTCACCTTCGAGGGTGGGGAAGGCGTGGGCAAGACCACCCAGATCGCCAAGCTCGCTACTGCTCTCGAGGCGAGCGGGAAGAAGGTCACCGTCACCCGTGAGCCCGGCGGCAGCGCCATCGCTAACCGCATCCGTTCCCTGCTGCTAGATCCGAAGAACGACGGCTTGGTTTCCCTCGCCGAGCTTTTTCTCTACGAGGCGAGCCGCGCGCAGCATGTGCACGACACCATTCTTCCCGCCTTGGCCAAAGGCAATGTGGTGATCTGCGATCGATTCGCCGATTCGAGCGTGGTGTATCAGGGCGCAGCGCGAGGCCTGCCTGCTCCTCTGGTGAGAAAGCTCAATGAGCTGGCCACGGGAGGTTTGAGTCCCGCCAGGACATTCGTGCTGGACCTCGATCCCCGCATCGGACTCGCTCGGGTGGGATCGCGCGGGGTTCTGGATCGCATGGAGAAGGAAGCTCTGAGTTTCCATAAGGCCGTGCGTGCGGGCTACAAACGTCTGGCGAAGGCGTATCCCCGGCGGGTGCGCATCGTTGACGCCAGCCGCTCCCGCGACGACATCCATGCGGCCATTCTCAGAGGAGTCGAGGGGCTGCTGAAATGAGCCACAACAAAAAAATTCTCCAGGGACTGCTCACGGCCGAGGCGGAAAACCGCCTGCATCACGCTTATATTCTGGCGGGACCGGCGAGCCGGGCCAAGCTCGAGTGCGTGGAGATGTTTGCTGCGGAAATTTTCAGCAAGAGTGGGGAACAAGGATTGTTCGGAAATGCCGGCGGTAGTTCGGGACGCGAGCTCGAAAGAGTTCAGGGGCGCAATCATCCCGACTTTTCGAGATTGGATGCCGTGGAAGGCAAGCTCGGAATCGATGAGGTGCGCGAGCTGCCACGGATCTTGGCGTTCGCACCTCTCGAAGCCAAACGTCGCGTGGTCGTGCTGCCCGAGGCTGCGGCGATGAATGCGCAGGCGGCGAATTGCATTCTGAAGACGCTGGAAGAGCCGCCCCCGCACTCGATGTTCTTCCTGCTCTGCCGCGAGCCCTCGGAGCTTTTGCAAACGATCGTTTCCCGCTGTCAGGTGCTGCGCTTCGCGCCCCTTTCTGATGATGAACTGCTGGCGCAGCTCGAAGGGAAGGAAGGCGAGGCCAAGGACGCTATACTTGCGTTCAGTGAGGGCGCGCTCGAAAGGGCCGAGTTGCTGCTAGCCGATGAGGGCTTGCTTGCGCTCAGGAAGGAAGCCTGCGAACGCCTTCTCGAGCTATGGGAAGCCTCGCCACGCATTCCGTCGAAGGCCGCGCTTTGGGTGGAGAAGATCGAGGGCGAGGAGCGCGTGCAGGTGGTGCTGGATTCCTGGGAAATTCTGCTGCGCGACCTGGCTTTCGTCAAAGGCGGGGCCTCCGCCGGGCATTTACGTTTCCGTGACTGCCACCCCCGGCTTGAGGCTGTGGCCAGCAAGGCGTCGTCGGTCGACGAAATCGCCCAGCGCTCCTCCGCCATAAACCGTTTTCGTGTATACCGCCGCCTGAACGGCAACCTCCGCCTTGACCTGGCAGCGCTACTCTCCGAGCTCCAGATTCTTTTGGGGAAGGGCCCGGGGCTGGCATAAAATAATCAAATGGCCGTATTCTCCAGGACGGAGCATTTAGCGCGCTTGCAGGAGAAGGAGTTCGACCTGCTCGTGATTGGCGGCGGCATTATCGGCGCGGGAATTGCCCGCGACGCCGCGATGCGGGGGCTCTCAGTGGCCCTGCTGGAAGCCCGCGACTTCTGCTCCGGTACCAGTTCGAAAAGCTCCAAGATGCTGCACGGGGGGATCCGATATCTCGAGCAGTTCGAGCTCTCGCTCGTATTCGAGGCGAGCCGCGAGCGGCGTCTGCATAGCGATCTGTTGGCGCCCCATCTAGCGCAGCCCGTACCCTTTCTGATCCCTGTGTATCCCTGGAGCCCGCACGGCATGATGGCCGTCTCGGCGGGTGTTTTTCTCTACGACATGCTGGCGATGTTCCGCAACCACGGCACCCGCGTGCTCAGCCGGGAAAAGGCGATGCAGGAGGAGGCGCGGCTCGAGAGCAAGGGCCTCAAGGGCGGCGTGGTCTTCCACGACGTGGTGATGGACGACGCGCGCCTAGGTTTGGAAAACGTGCGCTCAGCGGCCCATCACGGCGCGGTAACTGTGAACTACACCTTCGTGCGCGGCTTCGACAAGGACGGCACGGGCCGGATCCGCGGAGTATGGGCGAAGGATTCTTTGCAGCCGGAGAAACCCGATTTCCTGGTGAAGGCGCGCGCCTTCGCCAACGCCTCTGGCCCCTGGTGCGACTACATCCGGCGCCTTGCCGATCCCGAAGCGGAGCCCCGACTGCGTCCCACCAAGGGGGCGCACCTCGTATTGCCGACGGATCGATTGGGAAAAACCCACGCCTTCGTGCTCACCGCAAAGGCCGACGACCGCGTCTTCTTCTCCATTCCCTGGTTCGGCCGTACGCTCGTGGGCACCACCGACACCGACTATGATCCCCAGGACGACGGGCCACTCGAAGACATCCGCGCCTCCCAGAACGACGTGGACTACCTCCTGGAGAGCGTGAAACGCACTTTCCCCGGTTCCGACGTGACCGCACAGGACGTGCACTCCACTTTTGCCGGCTTGCGGCCGCTGGTATCGGAAGGAAGGCCGTCCGATCCTTCGGCAGTCTCGCGCGAGCATATGATCTGGCAGGAAGAGAGCGGGCTGTTTTCGGTGGCAGGCGGGAAGTACACCACCTACCGCACGATGGCGGCGGAAATGGTCGACAAGGTGATGCGCCATCTCGCGAATATCTATTCGGGCTTCGATCCTTCCAAGAAGACCGTGACTCAGTTCGAGCCGATCGTGCTCGGGCCCAGCGGAAAACAGGCCGACCAGTTCACCACACTGCTCGAGGACTACAACAGCAAACTGGATCAGGAAACCGTGCTGCATCTGCAGAAACGTTACGGGGCCCGGTGGCAGCGCGTGGCCGATCTGGCCATGCACGACTCCGCTTTGCGCGAGCGGATCGTGGCCAGCGAGCCCGACATCCTGGCCGAAGCCAAGTACAGCAAGGATTACGAGATGGCCGCCACCTTCGACGATTTTCTCCGCCGCCGCACCATGCTGGCCCTGAAGGCGCCGCTCGTGCAGAACATGGAGCGCGTGCGCAAGGCCGCCGCCATCTTCGGGGAGAACGATCTCAAGCCGGAACGCATCCTGCGGCTGCAGGGCATGGAGTGGAAATGAGCGCCGACCTTGCCCGCGTCCTCCATGACCTTCACGCGCCTCTAGCGCGGGCCTTAAGCTACTACAAGCTGCTGGAAGAGGCGGATGCCGAAGAGGCCAGGAAGCTTCTGCCCCCTCTCGGAAAGGCGTTGCACGACCTCCAGACGCTTCTCAAAAAAGCAGAGGACGAGCTTCCCTTGACTCGGTGACCGCGGGCCTCCTACGATAAACAAGATGGGTATTCTGCAGGGAAAATTGATCGTCGTGGCCGCTGGCGACGAGAGCTTACGCGAGACGGTTGCCGCGGAATTCCGCAATGCCGGCTGCCATGTGCTCCCGACGGGCAGTGCCGTGCACGCCTACGAGCTTGCCCGTGAGCGCACCGTGGACGGGGTGATCACCGCCGGCAAGCTGCTCGGCGGAAACCCGCTACAGCTGCTCGCCGACATCCGCACCCTGAGCTATGAGACACCAGTAATTCTTTTCGCGGCGGACGGGGAAAAAATTTCCCATACCGAAGCCCTGCACCGCGGCTTCTCCGCATTTTTTCTGAACGCTCCTCCCGCCAATACGCTGTCCAATGCCCTGGTGCGCGGCCTGGAGATCGTTGACGAACGTAAGCGCAAGAAAGTGGAGCGCGTTACAGTGGCTGCTTTCGTGGATCTTCTGATGGACAAGCAGCCCACCGTGACGAACGCACCCGTGATGAACCTCAGCCGGGGCGGGATGTTTCTTTCGATGGAAAGCGGCTTCCCGGCCGAGCAGACGATTGTCGACTTCAAGCTGCGCATGCCGCAAACCGGAGACCAGCCCGTGCTTCAGGGACGGGCGTTCGTGCGCTGGGTGCGCGAGCGCGGTGGCAGCGGGCATCTGGCCGGAGTGGGACTTGAGTTCCGCGACCTCTCCAATGAGGCCTGTGAGTTCATCGACCGCTATGTGGATAGGATGAGCGCGCGGCGCTAGGCTTTGGCCTCGCCGCCTTTTTCTTTTTTCATCACCGAGATGTGCAGCTCGGCCAATTGCTCGGGCACCACGGGGCTCGGGCACTCGCTCATCTGGCAGGTGGCCTTCTGCGTTTTCGGGAAGGCCATCACCTCGCGGATCGCATCCGTGCCCACGAGCAGCATCACGAGACGGTCCACGCCGAAGGCGATTCCGCCGTGGGGAGGAGTGCCGTACTGCAGGCCCTCGACGAAGAAGCCGAACTTTTCCGCGGCCTCGTCCGCCGAGAAGCCGAGCGCCTTGAACATGGCGCTTTGCACTTCCTGGCGGAAAATCCGGATCGAGCCGCCCGCCACTTCGTAGCCGTTGAGCACGAGGTCGTAGGCCGCGGCTTTCAGATGCGCGAGGTCTTTCCCCGCCATGAGCTTAGGTTCGTCCTCGGGCGTGGGCGAAGTGAAGGGATGGTGGCAGGCCACATAGCGCTTGCCATCCGCGTCGTATTGCAGGAGCGGGAAGTCCGTGACCCAGAGGAAGTTAAAGAGACTGGCATCGATGAGGCCGAGTTTTTTCCCGAGATGGTTGCGCAGGTTGCCGAGCGCGGCACACATGGCATCGAAGGAGGAATCGGCCACGATGAGCAGCAAGTCGCCAGCCTGGAGCTTCCATTCTTTGATCAAAGTCTCGCGCTCTTTATCGCTGAGGAATTTAGCGATCGGCGAGTTGAAGGTGAGGAGAGGGCCTTCTTTAGCCGCCTCCACCTTGATCCAGGCGAGGCCCTTGGCGCCGTGGGCCTGAGCGACCTTGGTGAGGTCGTCGAGGTCTTTGCGCGAGAACGGGTTGTCGCCCTGGGTTTTCATGTCGAGGTGCAGGCCGCGTACGAAGCCGCCTCCGTCCACGACGGTGCGGAACGCCTGGAAGCCGCTGCCGGCGAAAATATTGGTGGCGTCTTTGATCTTGAGGGCGAAACGGGTGTCGGGCTTGTCCACGCCATAGTCGTCCATCGCCTGCTGGTAGGACATCCGCGGGAAGGGCGCGGAAATTTCCATGCTCTTCACTTCCTGGAATACCCGCTGCACCAGCCCCTCGATGATGCGGTAGAGGAGCTCGCGGTTGGTGAAGCTCATCTCGATGTCGATCTGCGAGAATTCCGGCTGGCGGTCGGCGCGCAGGTCTTCGTCGCGGAAGCAGCGGGCGATCTGGAAGTAGCGATCGAAGCCGGCCACCATTAGTAGCTGCTTCATGATCTGCGGGCTCTGCACCAGTGCGTAGAATTGGCCGGGATTCACGCGCGACGGCACGAGGTAGTCGCGTGCGCCCTCCGGCGTGCTCTTGAAAAGAATCGGTGTTTCGATCTCGAGGAAGGCGTTCTCCGAAAGATATTTGCGCACGCTTTGATAGGTCTGGTGGCGCACAATCAGATTTTTCTGGAGCGCGGGACGGCGAAGGTCGAGATAGCGGTATTTGAGCCGCAGCACCTCGCCGGCATCCGTATGGTCGTCGATCACAAAGGGCGGGGTCTTGGCGGCTGAGAGCACGTGCAGCTCGCGTACGGAAACCTCGATCTCGCCAGTGGCGAGCTTGGGGTTCACCATCTCGCCGGGACGGCGGCGAACCACTCCCTTGATCGAAATCACGAATTCCGACCGCAGGCTCTCGGCGGCTTCTTTGGATTTAGGGTCGCCCGACGTGGCGGGATCGAACACCAACTGGGTGATGCCGTATCGGTCGCGTAAATCGATGAAGATCAGCCCGCCATGGTCGCGGCGTTTGGCCACCCAGCCGGCGAGCGTGACTTCCTTGCCGTTGAAATCGCCATTGAGCTCCCCGCAGGTGTGGGAGCGGATCCAAGGGGTTTCGATGCCTGTTTCTACGTTCGGTTGCATTGCCTCACTTCTCTTCTGTAAATTTGTTTACCAAGAAGGCCTTGGCTGATTGGGTAGGGTAAGCTTTTTCTTCGCCCTTGGCCATGTCCTTGAGCTTGATCTGGCCCGCTTTGGCCTCGTCCGCCCCGAGGATGGCTGTATAGGGGATTTTCCGGTCGTCGGCGTATTTGAACTGGTTCTTCAGCTTGGCGGCATCCGGGTAAACGTCGACGCAAAGGCCGCTTTTCCGCCAATCCGCCGCGATTCCGAACACCTGTCCGCGCAGGGCCTCGTCCAGGAGGGGGAAGAAAACTTGTGGGGCAGCTCCGTTCTTTTGGGATGTGGCCTTCTTCTCTTCCAGAAGCATGAAGAGCCGTTCGAAACCGATGCTTCCGCCGAAGGCCGGGGTTTCCGGGCTGCCAAACACTTCGAGAAGGCGATTGTAGCGCCCGCCCCCGCCGAGCGACCCGGAGAGGTTGGCGTGGCGAAACTCAAAAATGGTTCCCGTATAGTAATCCTGCCCGCGCACGAGGGTGGGGTTGAAGACGACTTTGGCCTCGGTGCCCGAAGCCTTAAGCAGAGCGACGATGTTTTGGACGGAGGCAAAGCTTTCCTGGTCGAGGGATTCCCACTCCTTGGACTTCGCACCTTCCGAAAACAGATCTTGCAGTTTCTTGGTGACCGCGCCCGGTTTCTCCTGCGCCAGCTCGTCGATCTCCGCATACACCTTTTCCGGCGGCATTTTGTCGAGCTTGTCGAGCGCCACGAGGCATTTGGCCCAGACGGCATCGTCGAGCTTGAGGCATTTTCCGAGCGCGCTGAGCAATTTCCTGTCGTTCAGATGTACTTCCACGCCGTCCATGCCCACGGCTTCGAATGCTTCGAGCATGGCCGCAATGCAATCCACCTCGGCGCCGATCTCTTTGGCCCCCACGATGTCCACATCGCACTGGAAGAACTCGCGGAAGCGTCCCTTCTGCGGACGGTCTGCCCGCCAAACGGGGCCGATCTGGAAAACTTTGAAAGGTTTCGGAAGCTGTTCGCGAAAGCGGGCGCAGTATCTTGCGAGAGGAAGGGTGAGGTCGAAGCGCAGGCCCATGTCGGCGAATTCAGCTTTTGATTCGATAGCTCGCTGCAGCTCTTCGCCCCTTTTCATCACCTTGAAAATCAGCTTCTCGTTATCTGTTCCTCCGCCCTTGCCCTGGAGAGTCGAAAGATTTTCCAGCAGCGGCATGCCGATCGGCTGGAAGCCGTGCGAGCGATAGACCTTTGTGATGGTATCCACCAAACTTAAACGCGCCGCCGCCTCGTCTGGCAGGAAGTCCCGGAAGCCCGAGGGCGGATTGCTGGATACCTTACTCATCCTGGTAATATTACTCGGATTCTCCATGGAGAAAAGCCTTAAAGTCCTTTACGATTAAGGCAATGGCACGGCTGCGACCCCTCTTACTGCTGAGCATCTTTCTGCTCGCTAAACCATTGCCCGCATTCGCCGGGGACGAAGACGCCAAAAAGGCCAAGAAGGCCGCAGAGCAGAAAACCCCCGAAGATACGGCCCTTCCCAAAGACGCCGAGGCTCCCGACATGAGCATCGGCGGACAGGAGGAGCCCAAAGCCCCTGACTTCGAGGCGGCCAAGCCCGCGGCTCCCAAGAAGGCGAGGCGCAGCAAAGCCTTCGATCCCGACGAGAACGTGGATTATTCCAAGGTGATCGACCTCGTGGAGGCGGCAGATCCCTCACAGGGAGTGCTGGCCCCGGCTCTGGGATTCCGTGGTTACATGCCGAATATGGTGGCCGCTGGCTACGGCGACCGCACGCCGGGCTACGGCGTGATGGCCGAATACAGCTGGAACAGGATCGGCATGGGCATCTTTGCCTCCCGCCTCACCAACCATGACGAAGACCGTCTCGCGGCGGCCCTGGGATTCGGCGGTGTGTACGGTCTGTATCGCTGGCTGCCCTTCGATTTCTCCCCTCACATCCTGCTCGGGCTCGAGATGGGCAGCAATACACTGGATACCTTCGGTGGATTGACGGGACTTGGCATGGAGGCGAGGATATATCAGGGAATCACGCTGCTGCTGGGCTGGACCTATCATAGTGTTTCCCATAAGGGGTATTTTGGAGGGGCTTTAGGGTGGTCGTTTTGATGCGCAGAGCTTGGATCTTGGCATTGCTGGCGCTGGCCGGCTGCACCAGCTCCACGCGCATGCTGATGAGCGCCGACCTTCCGCCCCACCAGTCGAACTACAAAAAGGTAGCGGTTTACTTTCAGAATCCTCCCCGCAAATCGCGTCCGCTCGCGCTGATCTCGGTGGCGAGGGACGGGGAAAACGCCACCTGGGCGGTGGAAATTCTGAAAATGGAGGCGGCGCAGGTGGGC
>DATBTF010000015.1:0-12798 GCA_036559405.1 Bdellovibrionota bacterium | reverse complement strand
CGTGATCTGTTCACAGGACGTCAGGAAACTCGCGAAAAAGCAGGCGAGCAGGACGGAAAAACTCCAAGACAACTGGCCGAGGCTAGTGGGCTTCATAGGGCCGCGATTATCCCCAATCTACAGGGTAGAATAAAGACCTTTTGTTTGTAGGTGAATTCCCTGCGTTATTCCGTTACCGGTTGCGGAATGCTGTCACTTGTCTATGGATTAGACAGGCACCTTTGCCACCCTCTATACTGGTACAGCATGAAACTCCGCTGCCCCCGCTGTGAAACCGGCCTCGCGAAACGCTGGTCAAAAACGGCTCTTTACCAGCTTTGCGCAAAATGCCACGGCATCGCCATCACCCGCTACGCCGTGGCCCATCTGGGCAATCCCACGGGAGTGCAGGAATTCTGGCGCCACACCCTGGAAGAAAACCGCATGAGCGAAATGGCCTGCCCCTCCTGCCTGCGAAAGATGTGGGTGGGCCAGAGCGGCGATGATCAGAAAAAATTCGAGCTCGATATTTGCCCGCCCTGCAGCCTGATCTGGTTCGACCGGGGCGAACACGACGCCCTCGATCTGCGCTCAAAAGGCCCAGACGCCCCCAAGAGCGCAGTCCAGAAGGCAAAAGCGAGGCACCAATCCCTCGACGAGGCCGCCCTGGCCAGCGAGCGTGCGAGGCCCTCCAGCGGGATTACGGTTGGTAGCATCGGCGACTACGGCTGGGGAACCTTTGCGCTCACCTTGATCGGCCTGCCCGTGGAAGAAGACGGAGGCCCGCTCGAGCGTTACCCCTTAGCGATGATGATGGTCTTCGTGCTCACCGTGGCCCTCAGTATCATTGCGTTCGCGAACATTGATACCTATGTGCAGAGCTACGGCTTTCATACCGGCCTCGGTTTCCCTCGGGTGCTCATCAACGGAATCGGCTCCTTCTTTATTCACATCGGCTGGT
Source organism: Bdellovibrionota bacterium (assembly GCA_036559405.1). Classification (GTDB taxonomy): domain Bacteria; phylum Bdellovibrionota; class UBA1018; order CAIPTA01; family CAIPTA01; genus JAKFYM01. The sequence goes on along the minus strand of DATBTF010000015.1, from coordinate 11,858 downwards.
TGCACCTGATCGGCAATATGTATTTCCTGGTGGTGTTCGGCGACGACGTGGAGAACGAGCTCGGCCACCTGGGTTTTCTGGCCCTCCTCTTCGGAGCCACTCTGTTGGGCGACGCCTTCTACGCCCTCACACCCAATGCGGCGATCACACCCTGCATCGGCGCAAGCGGGGGAGTGTCCGGGCTGATGGCCTACTATATGGTGCGCTTCCCCTACCGCCGCTTCCGTCTGATGTTCCTGATGCAGATCTTCAGCGTTCGCGCCTCTCTAATCGTCGGTTTTTTCTTCTTCAAAGACCTGATCGGAGCCGTCATGCAGATGAAGGGAATAGGTCACGTCTCCCATTTATCCCACCTGGGAGGGGCCGCGGTGGGGGTGGCCGTCGCTGCTTTTATCTCCTACAGGGAAAGTGGCCTCCGTTACCGGCGGGCATAGCCCTGCGTATTTTGGCTGGAAGGGTTCAGGGACATGCTCAGAAGAGCCCCGCCCACGCCGCCCGCAAGCGAGCTGGCGATGTCGTAAATCGACTCCCAATCGTCCGAACCATCGGTGAGCAGATAGCAATCCAGGCACTCTTTGCCCATCGCGAAGGCAAACACCACGAAAAAGGCCGCGAAAACAGGCAAGCCGAAAGCACGGCTGGCTACATAGATGAAAGCACCGCAAAGCACATGGGCCACAAGGTCAGCTGGAAGTCCGAAGAGGGCCACGTCTTTCAGGTTCCAAAGTTCATGCAGATGCATAGGATCTCCCATGCCCCAAGAATTGCAAGGGGGGGGCCAGCTCAATGCCTTGAATTTACTTGTGAATTTTTCACCAAACTGTCTCAAGAGAGAGACAGTGTCTATTCTAAATACGATACAGCCTGAGCCATGATTTCTGCGCCGTTCGTCGGCATCCCCAGGGATTGGTGTCGCTGTTTAAATTCGGAGAAGCGCAGCAGAAGCTCCTGTAACTTTGCTCCGGCCGTAGCTTCATTGGCCATGAGTCCCAGCCCCAACGCATCTACCGATCGCGCGTTTACCAGCTGCTCCGCATGCTTTTCCACTGGGATCACGACCATGGGCTTGCGCAATCGGATTCCCTCACTCACGGCACTGAAGCCGCCATTGATAATCAAAACGTCCGCTTCATTGAGAATTTCCGCATTGTCGTAAATTTTTCCCATGAAACGGAGTTCCGCACTGTTTTTCCCTTTCCGCCCGAGCACGGTGTAGCGCAAGTGGCCGTCGTGGGGCAGGTCTTCCAGGAAACCAAGCTCGGAAGCGAAAGTGGAGCCGGTGAGCATGACAACAATTCTTTCGGGCTTGCGGCTTTCGTGAAGCGGCTCGATCCCGTCTCTTACGAGCGGAGGAATATGGCGAAGTCCGGGTTTGTCTGCCAAAGGTACAAACGTGGGGCTGAACACCAAATGGGGAACAGCCTTGTGAAAAAAAAGATCCAGAAGTTCCACGAAAAACTGGGGAAGGGCCGAAATCTGCGGCTTTCGTAAAAAATCTTTCACGACATAGTCCGCATTGTTGATAGCCAGAATGGGGCAGTGTACCCACGGGAGCACAAGCGGCAGGGAGTAGTCGGAGTCGATCACGATGGCGGAATAGCGTTTCTCTTTGATCTGCCGCCGGAGCAGGCGGGCATTTCTCCAGAGAGCACGGGCGAGGGCAGGTGCTTTCTGAATAGTGCGTAGCATGCTCAGTTTTCGCCCGCTCTTTCCATAATGGAGAGGCTCCAGGGATAGAAGGTCGCTCAATCCTTCCACCGCGGAGAAATACTCCAGGCCGTTTCCAGAGGTAGCAACCGCTATGGAAATTTCCATTTCCCTCAGGCAGGCAATCAAACTATGGCATCGAGTGGAGTTTCCCAGTCCCAAGCCATTTACAACGAAGAGGATCCTTTTCATCCCTCTCCTGGCGGCCGTAACTCCTTGGCCGCCCCCTCCAGCTTTCCGAGAAATTCCGCGAAGGAATACTCCTGGTTCAGATACGAATGGAGCCGCCTTTTACTCTCCGGACCACGGAACCCCCCCTCCAGCTTTCTCTGCAAGGCCGGCCAGTCAGCTCCCTCGCCCGCCCAGGGAACCAGACCCTCCTGCAGGAAGGAAAGCGGAGGCCGTTCCACCGCATCGAGAGTGGGAACGAACACACTGGGCACGCCCTCGGCGAGCACGTCGAGGTGCACAGTGGAGTTTCCTGCCAAAACGAAAGACACTCCCTCCAGATCATGGGCGATGCTGGGACTCACGGAGATCTCGCGGATCGCCAGGCAGGTCCTGAGAATCTTCCGGCTCACCAAAGTCTGCGGATGCGGGCGCACCAGCACCGCCACTCCCGGGAAGGCCTCGCGAATCTGGGCGATGAGATTCTTCACGGAAGAAAGCTGGGGATCCTTGCTGAGGCAGATGCATATCTTTCGAAGCTGGGAAATCCCTTCGTCGTCGACAGATCCTTTCCCGAACCCATAAAAAAGCGTCTGCCCGATTTCCGACGAAAGCCGCTGGTAGCCCTCCAAGCTCCGCTGCCCGTAAAAAATCCCCAGCCCGCATTTGATCCGTACGGGATGAGCGGATATGGGGGCGTGGGCGGCAAATACGAGACGAATCCCCAGGCGAGAGGCGATTCCCATGGCGGCGGTGCCATGCGGATTGGCGTCGGTCGAGATGAGGAGAAAGTTCGGCTGCTGGATCCGGAATTTTTCTGCAAGAAAGCCGTAGATAAAAAGACATTCTGCGGCGCGCATCGCCACGTAGAGTGGATACTTCCCGGCAAGGCGGTGCAAAAAACGCAGGATACGCCATGCGTTGACCGGATGCCGGCAGGCAGAGAGCAAAAAATACCCCAAAGAAAAACCAGCTGTTCGGGGACGGATTTTCCAGCGAAAACGGCGCACCTTTTGGGATTGCAGAGCCGGCTGTAGTGAGCTGATCCGGCGGACCTCGTTCCCTCGCTCCTCGAGCGCGATGGGTTGCACTCCCGTGGGAAAGGCCGGCTGCGCCCCTTTGCTGGAACCGAAAAGGAGGCACAAAAAAGTCTTGAGTGCCCGACGGTTCTTGCAATCGGCCACTCGATAGACAGCGCCCAGCACAGGAAAGTTCCCCAAATAGAGGGAAAAAAGCCGAGCCCGTTCCTGACTAAAGTCTTTTTTTACTTGGGTGCGAATCGCAAAAAGTAGGGAGTTCAAACATGCATCCTGGATCTTTCCCCTAAGTGTACGTCCATAGAGGAAGAGCGGCCAAGAATGTTCTGATTGTACTAGACCTTTCCTGACCGTACTCTCTAGGGTGATGGACTCCCTCCCGCAAAAAATAGGCTCCCGGATCGGGCCACGCGAGATCCTACTGGGCGAGACATTCACCAAACGGAGCCCCCACAATGGCACAAAGATCTGCGAAGTGGTGTGTGCCACAAGGGCCGACCTTGACGCAGCGATCCCCGAAATTCAGGAAGCGCAAAAAGAATGGGCGGCACTGCCCGGGGTAAGGCGGGGAGAAATTCTTTTCGGGCTCGCGCGGCTTCTGAATGAAGAGCGAAATTTTCTGGCCAGGATTGCCGCCTGGGAGACAGGCAAATCCCTCAAAGACGCGTTTGGCGAGGTGAATAGCGCCGTGGCCCAGGGGAATTTCATGGCGGCCGAAGGGCAGCGCTCGTTCGGGCGCACCACCTTTAGCGGCACCGCAAACCGCTTTCCTCAAACCATTCGGGAGCCGGTGGGTCTCGCTGGGCTGATCACAGCCGCCAATGCACCGGTGGCCAATCTGGCCTGGAAAATCTTCCCCGCTCTGATCTGCGGAAACGCCGCTCTCGTGAAAGCTTCGGAACATGCTCCCCTTTCGGCCTGGGCGTTCGGAAAGGTAGCCGCGAACTCGGCCCTGCCCGCGGGCCTGCTTTCCTTCTGGCAGGGCAAGGGAAATGGCATCGGCTCGGCTCTAGTGGAGCATCCGCGGATTCCGCTGGTCAGCTTCACGGGTTCCACCAAGGTGGGCCAGGGAATCGCCGCCGCCGCAGGCTCACGGCTGGCAAAGGTGGGCCTCGAACTCGGAGGCAAAAATCCGTTGGTGGTCTGCGACGACTCAGATCTCGACAAAGCCGTGCACTGGGCCGCCCTCTCGGCTTTCAGCAATGCCGGGCAGCGCTGCGCTTCCGCCAGCCGCATCCTGGTGTTTGAGTCTGTCTACAACGCTTTCCGGGAAAAATTTCTGGCGAAAGTAAAATCCCTGCGCGTGGGGCCCTCGGACGAGGACGACCTCGGGCCGGTGATCCATGAGCAGAGCCTCGCCAACATTCTCGAGGCCGTGAGCCGCGCACAGGCGAAGGGCGCAAAAATCCTCGCGGGCGGGCAGCGGCTCGTGGGGGAAAACCACAAATCCGGATCCTATATGGCACCGACGGTGCTGGAGAATGTTTCTCCTGACGACGACTACTCGAAAACAGAACTCTTCGGCCCCGTCACGGCCCTCTATCCCGTAAAAGACTTTGCCGAGGCCGTGGCTTTGGCGAACAGGTCGCCCTACGGTCTTACGGCCAGCATCCACACCCGCTCCTGGAACCGCGCCCAGGAGTTCCAGCGCAGGGTGGAGGCCGGGGTGGTGGTGGTGAACGGCGGTACCCACGGTTCGGAGCCGCATATGCCGTTCGGAGGCGTGAAGGATTCCGGCAATGGCATACGCGAACCGGGGCCGGAAGCGCTCGATTTCTATTCAAACACAAAAACTGTTTATCATATGGTGGACCCTCTCGATCTATGAGCGCCCTTGCATTCCTGCCGAAGACTGAGTTCGACCGGCTTCTGGCCTGTGCGATGGCCTGGGAGGATCGGCTTTCCCTCGTGGCCCGCATGTGCCGGCTGAATGCTCTCTTCTCCATCAAACACGCGGGCTCCGGGCATCCCGGCTCGGTGCTCAGCGCGCTCGATATCGTCACCTATCTCTATTTCCGCCGCTTGAACGTCAAAGAAGCAGGCCTCATCCATCCCGGCCGTGATATTTACTTCAGCTCGAAGGGCCATGACGTTCCCGCCCAATATTCCGTGCTCTACGCTCTCGGCCTGATTCCCGAGGAAAAGTTCCTGCGCCTGCGCCGCCGGGGCGGCCTGGATGGCCATCCCAATGTGGAGAACCCGGGGATGGAGGCCAATTCCGGCTCGCTCGGAATGGGAATTTCCAAAGCCCGCGGCATGGCGTTCGGAAAAAAACAGGCGGGCCTGGGTGGACGCGTGCTCGTGATGGTGGGCGACGGTGAATTACAGGAAGGGCAAAACTTCGAAGCCCTGCAGAGTGCCGTGCAGCAGGGCGTGCACAACCTCACCGTGATTGTGGACCACAACAAGTTGCAGTCGGAGCGGCTCGTGGACCAGGTGGTAAGCCTCGGGAACCTGGAAGACAAGGTGCGCGCCTTCGGCTGGCATGTGGAACGCGCCAACGGCCATGATTTCGCCTCTTTGGAGAACGCGATGGACGCCTGCGAGAGGGTGAACGACCGCCCGCGCTTTCTCCTCTGCGATACGGTGAAGGGAAAAGGCATCAGCTTCATGGAGCATCCACTAGCGCTGGAACAGAACCAAGGTTCCTACCCCTGGCATGCAGGCGCTCCCGGTGATGAAATTTACCAGCGAGCCTTCGCGGAGCTGCTCGCCCCGATTGAGGAAGATTGGAAGAAATTCGGGCTTGGCAAGCCGCAGTTGAGGTCCGTGGAAAAGGGCACCATTTCACCGGCGCTGGAGCGAGAGGTGGTCGCCGCCGCCTGGGGACAAAGTCTGGCCCGGCTGGGCGAAACGAACGAGAAACTTCTAGTGCTCGATGCGGATCTTTCGCAGGACTGCCGCTTGAAGGAGTTTGAGACACGCTTTCCGAATCGCTTCGTGGAATGCGGGATCGCCGAGCAGGACATGGTTTCCATGGCCGCGGGTCTCGCGCACCAGGGCTTCCTTCCGGTAGTGCACAGCTTCGGCAGCTTTCTCGCGTCGAGAGCCAACGAGCAGATCTACAATGCCCTTTCGGAAGGACGGAAGATGGTGTTCGCCTGCCATTACAGCGGGCTTCTGCCGGCCGGCCCCGGAAAATCGCACCAGAGCGTGCGCGATATCTCGCTCTTCGGCGCTCTTCCCAACTGCGAGATCCTGCAGGCGGCGAATGCCGAAGAGATGAGACAAGTCGCCGACTATGCCCTCGCGAAATCCCGGGAAAGCTGCATGGTGCGTATCAATATGGGCGCCTCGCCCCGAAATGTCGCGCTTCCAGCTGGCTACCGCCTGCAGAAAGGAAAAGGCGCCGTGCTGACCAGAGGCGAAGAGTACGCGCTGCTGGCCTACGGACCCGTGATGCTGCACGGGGCGCTAAGCGCGGAGGAGCTGCTGCGGGACACTTTCCCGCTCAAAGTGGTGAACATGCCCTGGCTGAACCGCTTCGATACGGACTGGCTGGAGACAGAGTTCCACCATTGTAAAAGGCTCTTCGTACTCGAAGACCATTCCGTTTTCGGAGGCCTCGGGGACAGCCTGGCGCCCGTGCTGATGGAGCATTCAAAGCTTCATAAAATCCGGCTGCATAAGTTCGGCCTCGAGGAGTATCCCGCCTTCGGCACCGCGGAAGAGGTGCTCGAGTACCACCGCCTCGACGGGAAAAGCCTGGCCCGCAGAATCCTCGAGAAAGTGCGGGAGCGCGCATGAAGTGGATCGCCTTCATTCCGGCAAGAGCGGGCTCGCTGCGGGTCAAATCGAAGAACATCCGCCCGCTCCTCGGCCACCCTCTGCTCGCCTACAGCATCGCCGCCGCCCGAGCTACCAAGCTTTTCGACCGCATCATTCTCACCACGGACTCCGAGGAGTTCCAGGAGATCGGCCGCTACTATGGAGCCGAAGTGCCCTTTCTCCGCCCGCAGGAGTTCGCTTCTTCGACCTCGCCCGATATCGAGTGGCTGAAACATGCCTATGGCGAATTAGGAAACTACAGCTTCGATGCCTTCGCGATCGTGAGGCCCACGAGCCCGCTGCGAGGGGCGGCCACCATCCTGAAAGCCGCGCGCCAGCTGGTGGAAAGCCCAGGAGTCGATTCGCTCCGGGCCGTTCAGCTCTGCACCGAGCATCCCGGCAAGATGTGGACGATCGAAAACGACCACTTGAAGACCTTCCTGCCCCAGGAGCACATGGAGGTCCCGTGGCATGCCCGGCAGTACCAGGATCTGCCCAAAGTTTATGTGCAGAACAGCAGCCTCGAAGTGGCGCGCTCGTATGTGGTGCCGAAGTACAATTCCCGGGAAGGCAGAACCATCGCCCCCTTCCTCACCGACGAATACGAAGGTCTGGCCGTCGACTATGAATTCGACTTGCGCCTGATCGAGGATTGCGTGCTCTCCGGTAAGGCCAAGCTGCCGGAAATCGACAAGCCGCCTTTACCCGGCTTAGAGAATCTTTTTAAGGACTAAGCCGTTTATGTGCGGAATCGTCGCAGCTTTCGGGACGCAGGAAAGAAAAGAGAGCCGAAAAGTTCTGCGCGACTCTTTGCTGCTCTCGCTCCAGCACCGGGGTCCGGATGGTCTGCGTTCCTGGGATTCTCCCGACGGCAGGGTTTCCCTGGGGCATGCCCGTCTCGCCGTGATCGACCGCGAGTCGGGCTGGCAGCCGATGGTGGATCCCGCCACGGGAGCCGCGCTGACTTATAACGGAGAAATTTACAACTACCGCGAGCTAAGGAACGAGCTTCAGGTTTCGGGAGTGAAGTTCAAAACAGAATCCGACGCCGAAGTGCTTCTCCAAAGCTACCTGCGCTGGGGCAAGAATTGCCTCTCGCGGCTGAACGGCATCTTCGCCTTCGCCCTCTACGACCCTAGAGAGAAATCCCTCTTCCTCGCGCGCGACCGCCTGGGGGTGAAGCCGCTCTACTTCCGATTTGAAGAGCGCGAGATGCTCGTCGCCTCCGAGCTGCGGCCGCTGGCGCTCGTTTCCACCGCCAAGCCCCGGCTCAGCCAAACAGGCGTAGTGCATTTTTTGACGATGGGTTATGTGCTCACTCCCGACACCATCGTGGAAGGCGTGAGGCAGCTGCCGGCCGGCCACTGGGCTCTCTGGAACGGGCAGGAGCTGCGACAGGGCCGTTACTACGACCCTAAAGATGAGATTGTTCAAGAAAAAGTACGAAGAAAAGCTGAACTACAGGAAGAGTTCACGGAGCTTTTCTCCGCGGCCGTGAAGCGCCAGCTCGTTTCCGACATTCCGGTGGGCGTGGCGCTCTCGGGAGGCATTGACTCCTCCCTGCTGGCGGTGCATGCGAATCGGCATTCGTCCTCTCCCCTTCCCTGCTTTACTGTGGATTTTGCTACGCGAGGCTATTCGGAATTGGAGCAGGCGAAATGTACCGCCCAACAGTTCCAAGCAAAACATTTTATCGGCGCTTTAGGCGAAACACTGAGCAAAGAGGCTTTCGCCCAGGCAGCTTGGTCCTGCGACGCCCCCATCTTCGACAGCTCCTTCGTGCCCACGAGCCAGCTCTTCGCCCTGGCAAAGCCGGAGCTCTCCGTTCTGCTCACGGGCGAAGGGGGCGACGAGCTTTTCCTGGGTTACGAAACCCACCGCGCCGACAGGCTGGCTCAGATTTTTTCCGTAATTCCGAAGCGGGCACGGCAGGCTATCGCTTCCGTTCTTCCTTCTCTTCTTCCTGTGCGCCAGGGAAAGGTGACCACGAGCTATAAGCTCCAGCGCTTCTTCTCAGAATTCCAGCACGAGATCGCCTCAGCCCACTGGGGCTGGCGCGCCCTGCTCCGCGAAGAGAGTCTTCGCTCCCTTCTTCGCCCTGAAGCAAGACAACTCTTCGACGAGCACCATCCGCGGCGCAGGTTCCAGGAAATATTCGCCCGTCTACCTAAAGAAGGAGAGATGCTTACCCGCCTGAGCTGCCTCGACCTTGAAACCTGGCTGGCCAACAGCATTCTCGTGAAAACCGACCGCGCCAGCATGGCGTATGGAGTGGAGGCTAGAGTGCCTTACCTCGATGCAGAGCTGGTTCGCTTCGCGCTCGGTTTGACGGATTCGGAAAAGTTCTCGCTCTGGGAACCAAAGAAGATTCTACGAAACGCATTAAAAGCAGCTCTCCCTTCCCATCCGCAGGGTCCCAAAAAAGGCTTTACCGCTCCCGCGGGGCAATGGATCGCGGAGCTGATCCCCGAGAATCCGGGACTATGGGAGAGCGAGGCACTGCGTCCAATCCTCGATCCTTCTGTTCTAAAGTCTATGCTCCAGGCGCATCGTTCCGGAAATGGAGAGCATAGCTATTTCCTCTGGGCAGTGGCCACGCTGAATGCCTGGTGGGAGCAGCTCCTTGAAAAACACGAAAGCCGGCGGCGCAATCCTGCCCAAGGCTTAAAAGACCCGGAAAACAAAGAATTCGCCAGGCCTGTTGTCTAGATTTTCTACACATTGCAGATTCTTTAAATCGGCGTATGCTGAAAATTATATCGCCGAATTCCGCTAGGAAGCGGGGGAACCAAATTCGGGGCGCATCGTTCGTGAGAACGTAGGACACTCTTCAGTCCGAGCCCGTCAGCTAACCTCGTAGGCGTTGAAGAGGAGATCTTTGGGCAATTCCGCCCGCGGCACTCCTCAAAAAATCTGTCTGGAGGTTGGCGTGGGCACTGTCTTGTCGTCTATTAAACGTATTTTCGTGGGCGCTCCGATGGCCACATCGGAAGCGCAGCACCAGCGGCTCTCGAAAATGAAGGCGCTGGCCACTTTCTCTTCGGACCCGCTCTCTTCCGTGGCCTACGCCTCGGAGGAAATTCTGCTGGTGCTGATGCTGGCAGGAAGTTCGGCTCTCTACCTTTCGATTCCGATCTCGCTCACCATCATTGCGCTCCTCTTCATCGTGGTTTTCTCCTACCGGCAGACGATCTACGAATATCCCAGCGGGGGCGGCGCCTATATTGTAGCCCACGAAAATATCGGCGAGCTGGCTGGCCTCACCGCCGCCGCCGCTCTGCTCACCGACTATATCCTCACCGTCTCCGTAAGCGTAGCTGCGGGCATCGCGGCTCTCACATCCGCCATCCCGCATCTTCAAGTGCATAGTGTAGGCCTCTGCTTGGCCGCGATCCTCATTCTGATGATGGCGAATTTGCGGGGGATCAAGGAGTCTTCCACGGCTTTCGCGGCTCCGACTTACGCCTTCATCGTCGCCGTTCTGGTGATGGTGGGCGTGGGTGCCTGGCGGATGCATATGGGCACCTTCGAGCGGATCAGTGCTCCGGATCTGCCTTTGCAGCACGGGCTCACCTTGTTCCTGATCCTGCGGGCCTTCTCTTCGGGCTGCACGGCGCTCACTGGGGTGGAGGCCGTAAGCAATGGAATTCCTCTCTTCCGCAAGCCGGAGTCGAAGAATGCGGCCACAACACTAATGGCAATGGTCTGCATTCTCGCGGTGATGTTCCTCGGCATTTCCTATCTCGCCTACTACCACGGCATCGTGCCGACGGCGGAGGAAACCGTCGTATCCCAGCTCGCGCGATCGATTTTTGGCACCTCCTGGTTCTACTACTGCGTGCAATTCACCACGATGGGCATTTTGGTGTTGGCCGCGAACACTGCGTATGCGGACTTCCCGCGGCTTACCTCCATCCTCGCGAGGGACAGGTATCTCCCCCGCCAGCTTACTTCGATGGGCGATCGCCTGGTGTTCTCCAACGGGATCGTGATTCTGAGCCTACTCGCCGCACTCCTGATCATCATATTCCACGCCAGTACCCATGCGCTTATCCCTCTCTATGCCGTCGGGGTATTTCTTTCCTTTACCCTTTCGCAGCTCGGTATGGTGAAGCACTGGCTCAAATTCCGGTCTAAAAACTGGCAGCGAAAAGCGGCGCTCAATCTCACGGGAGGAGTGCTCACGGGCATCGTTACCGTGGTTTTCGCCGTCACCAAGTTCGCTCACGGCGCCTGGATCATTACGCTGGTGGTTCCGCTCTTCATCTGGATCTTTCTGCAGATCAAGCAGCACTATCTGAGCGTGGGCAAGCAGCTCTCGCTCACGGGGCATAGTCCCGAGCAGTACCAGCAATCGTTCGACCATACGGTGATCCTGCCGATCTCGGGCCTTCACCGGGGAGTGATCGAGGCCATGCGCTATGGGCAATCGATCTCCAAAGACATCCACGCTGTCTATGTGGAACTCGACCCCGAGGCTACAGAGCGTTTGAAAAGTGAGTGGAAATCGTGGGGCCGGAAAATTCCGCTGGTGGTGCTACCATCGCCTTTCCGCTCGGTGATCTCGCCCATTCTTCAATATGTGGATGAAGTGCGCAGCATGCATCCCCGGCGGGTGATCACGGTTCTGATCCCTGAGTTCGTGACGGCACGGTGGTGGGGCGGAGTCTTCCACAACCAGACGGCCCTTCTGATGCGAGCAGCTCTGCTCTTTAAGCGCGATATCGTGGTCACCAGCGTGCGCTATCATCTGGAATGAATGCACTAGAGGGAAAATAGAAGAGGCCAGCCTACCGCTACCAGGTAGCCGAACTAGGCAGGTTCCGCTATTCCAGGTAGAATAGCCCTATGAAAATTTTCTTTTCCGGCATCGGCGGCAGCGGGGTTTCAGCCCTGGCCTCCTTCATGGCCGACAAAGGCCACGAAATCTACGGCTCCGACCGTTCCTTCGATACCGACAAATCCCATCCGGCCATGGGTCCGCTCAAGGCCAAGGGCGTGAAGCTCGTTCCCCAGGACGGCAAGGCGCTCGACAAAACTTTCGATCTAATCGTATTCAGCACGGCCGTGGAAAAAGACCAGCCGGAGCCTAAACGCGCCTCCGAGCTCGGCATCCCCGTGAAGCTGCGGCCCGCCTTCCTCGCCGACCTCGTGGCCGAGCACAAAACCTTCGCCCTC
>DATBTF010000014.1:0-3772 GCA_036559405.1 Bdellovibrionota bacterium | reverse complement strand
AAGAAGTTACTGAAAACCGTAGTGACACTGGTTCTCCCTCTGGCGGGTCTATCGATGATGCTGGGATCCTGCGCCCACACGCCTTGTAACAACGATGCGTGCTACGACAGGAGCCTCTCGTCGGTAGATCCGTATGAGGAGGGTGAAGTGGCTGCCTGGGGAACGGAAAAGTACGAGAAAGCCAAAGAAAAGCAGCTGAGACGCGAATTTACTAGGTAGACGTCTCCCGTACAGATTGAACCAGTTTGAGGCTGACTGATCCCGAAGCGGGAGAGTCAACCTTAAACCGCTTTATGTCTCCTCACCTCCTTCCGATAGGACATTGGGAGGCAAGATGCAATCGGGTAGGATCGCACCGGTATTCCGGCAAATCCTCAACAATACTTTGAGCGCTAAAAGCGCCACCGATTCTTCGTCCCAGCAAAAAGAGCAGCAACAACAGGCCCAGCGCGAGCCCACGAAAGACGAGGCCGAAGAGGCGCTCGGAATGCTTGCCCAGCAGGAAGAATTCCAAAAGAACGCCCTGTCGGCCAAACTGGAAGAACAGGACGGCCGTCTCGTTATCACTGTGTTCAATAAGAACGGCGCGCAGCTGAAAGTGCTTCGCGGCGCCGAGATTCTCCGCATTCTCGAGATTTCCCGCCTGGGGCACAAGGGCCCCTACCTCGGCCGCATCCTTGATCGCAGGATCTAAATACATTAGTTTCAAACAGTGAAAGTCTTTTTCCTTTCCGACCTTCATTTGCCCGACGGGGAGAGCCCGTCGGCCCGTCGATTCGTGGAATTCCTGGAGCAGGAACCCAAGCCCGGAGACGTTCTCATACTGGGGGGCGATATCTTTGATCTGCTTGTCGGAGACAAGAGGGTGTTTCGGCGCAGGTACGGCCGCGCGTTGGGAGCGATCGAGGCGGCGGCCTCCCGCGGAGTCTGTGTCTACTATCTGGAAGGCAACCATGACTTCCATTTCACGGGAATTTTCAGGGGTCGCGCCAATCTGAATGTGCGCTTTAAGGACTTCGAGCTGATGGTGAACGGCCACAAGATATGGGTGAGCCATGGCGATTTGATCGATACCACCGACAAGGGATATCGCCTGCTTCGCGCAGTAACCAAGAATGCCCTGTTCCGTGCTTTCGTGGCGGCAGTGCCAGACGGCTTCGTGGATTTCGTGGGAAATCGGTCGAGCGAGGCCAGCCGAAAATACACCTCCGGGCAGATCGACGATAAAAACACCCGGCGGATCAGAGATCTGTATCTTAAGTTCGCAAAGGAAAAAGTACGGGCGGGTGCCCACCATGTGCTCGTGGGCCATTCCCATCTGCGCGACCAGATTCCTATCGTCGAGGGCCAGGGCAAAGGCGAATACGTGAACCTGGGTTACTTTTCTGACAAATTACCCTTTGCCGTGCTGGAGCCAGGCGAGGAAAAATTCCAGCTCAAGGAGCGCGAATAAGACCCTCGCGCTCGCCGTGATAAATCGCGGGCCGGCCGTGCCCAAACTCCGCTTCCAGAGGGAGGAAGTAAGCTCCCGTATGCGCGATCAGGAGCCGATCGCCCATTTCCAGTTTCGCCAGTGGAACGGACTGGAAGAGCCAGTCCGCAGAGTGGGGCAGGGATCCATAAACAAAAGCTTTTGAGACCCCACCCCGATTTATTCCCAGAGAGGTGAGAGGGTGGATCCCTCTGTGCAGGGGCCCGAGCGTGGCGGTGTTTCCATCGGTGAGCACCACCTGGGCATCGGGATAGAAGCCGGGCTTCACTGCGCGAACTTCCACCAGTGTGGACAGGGCACGTGTACAGACGGAACGCCCGGGCTCAAACAGAATTCTTTTTTGCGCCCAACCCGCCCCCAATACCTCTTTCACGATCCTTCCGATCTCTGCCCCCGCCTCGCGCAGTGAAAAGCGGTTCGGGGAAATGGCATCCCGGAACGACTGCACTTCCCGTGGGTTGTGAAAGCGGGCCAGCTCGTCGGGATGGGGCCGGTAAACAAAGGGAGAGTCGATGCCGCCGCCCAGGTCTAGGTAGTCCACATTTGTGCCACCACCGGCCTCATTCAAGACGGACAGCGCTTTCTGCAAGATCAGACAACGCTGGCGGAAATCGGAGGCGATGTCGGAGATGCCGCGCGCTGATCCTGCAGGATTGCGATGAATATGCAGGCCCAGCGAAGCGATCCGTTCTTTCGGAAGCAGGAAGAGGGCGCGCCGCAAAGATTCCTGCTCGAGCGGGAAACCGAAATGGCTGGCGCCATCATGCAGGCGAAGTGCCACGTTCAGCTTGATGGCCCGGGATTTCGCCGACGACAGGACCGCCGCCAAGAGGGAGGCCATGGCTTCGGAATCGAGTGTAAGATTCGTGATTCCTTTTTCGAAAATTGCAGCTTCGAGATCGCGCCGCCGCCAAGCCGCTCCGTTCAGGACCAGCCGGTCGGCGGTGGCCGCCGACTGTTCGGCTGCAGCCATGTTACTGCTGCCCACCACCTCGAGGCCCCAGCCGTCGGCGACAAGACATTTCAAGAGAGGGGGCAGGGGATTGGTTTTGACCGAATAATAGAGCTCCGCCCGGGGAAGCCCTGAAAACAAGCCAGTCTTCAGCTCTCTGGCATCTTCGAGCGCCAAGGACTCATAGAAAATATGCAGGGGAGTGGGACAGTTGGCCAGATATCCCGGTACCGGTAATTGGGCGGCGCTTCCTCCTGACGAAAAACTCATGGTACTATTGTGTATAACACCATGAGGTGTAAGGCCATAGGAGGGGCCTTGGATGCCGAGAAATAGTACGACCGGTATTATTTTCCTGAATCCTAGCGAATACTTCCAGGGAGCAGTCTCTGGAGCTGTAGCCAACCTGCGCCTCAAAGTCTCCGAGCACGCCCAGCACTATATCGTTCAGCTTCTTCACCATTTCATTGCCGCGGAAAATCTCATTCCCATCGATGGCGAGGGAAAGCCCGCCGACACCCTGACTCAGCGGCTCGCGCTTGCCCTGGAAGAAGTAAAGGCCGAGCAGCGCGCGGCTAAGTTGCGCCAACTCGGCGACTATTCCCTATATGTGGCGGGATTTTTTTCCGATAGCCTGAGCCGCAAGCTCGTGGATGTGGACTATTACATCGGAATGGGAGGGGCGGCCTATGAGAATGTGGCCCGGCTGGAGGAGAAAAAGAACCGCTCCGCGCTCTTCCTCGAGCTTTCACACAAGTTTCCGAATTTTGTAGAAGTGCTTTCGCAGATTTCCGAGGAAACCGGGTTCAACCCCGAGTCCCATCGCGATCTTCTGCGTGTTTACGATCTTTGGCTGAAGACGGGCAGCAAAAAATTCGCCAATCAACTCGTCAAAGCCGGCATCAATCCAACGGTTTCCAAGAAGAAGAGCGGCACCGACGATACTTGAGCGCTACTCAATCGTCCAGGTCTTGATTTTGTCGCCCTGTTTGATTTTCTCGACATGCTCGTAGCCTTCCATGCACATCCCGAACACTGTGTACTGGCGATCGAGGTGCGGGTGGGTTCCTGTCATGATGAAAAACTGGGAATCGGCGGAATTCGGATCCGCTGTGCGCGCCATCGAAAGGATTCCCGGCACATGTTTTTGTGCGTTGAATTCCGCTTTGAGCTTCACGCCCGACCCGCTCGTGCCCGTCCCCGTCGGATCGCCCGCCTGCACCACAAAGCCGGGAACCACGCGGTGAAATTTTATGCCGTTGTAGAAGCCCTCGGAGATCAGCTGGGTGATGCGCTTCACCGTATTGGGTGCGTCGTTGGAGTAGAAC
>DATBTF010000013.1:0-25736 GCA_036559405.1 Bdellovibrionota bacterium | reverse complement strand
TACGCTTTCCGCACGGCTTCGGCGAAAAACTTTCCCCTGTCCTCAAAACTTTTGAACTCATCGCGGCTGGTGCCTCCGGGAGAGAGCAGCACGATGTCGCCTGATTTCGCAACGGAGTGGAGAGCGGCCACCGCATCCTTGAGCTTGGGAAATTCTTCTCCGTCCAAACCAGAAAGAGACTTCGCTTTGGCGGCACATTCTCCAAAGAATAATACCCGCAACTTCTGTATCCTCTTCAGCTCTGCAAGATCCGCCCACGGAAGATTCTTGTCTCTCCCTCCAAGCAGCAGCACGAGCTGGGTCTTGCGATCCATTTGTTCATAAATTCCCAGCGCCGCCGTCTTCACGCTCTCGATCGTGGTGGCCTTGCTGTCGTTCACGAAGCGGATCTTCTGGCGGATGCCGAGGTTTTCCATCCGATGGGGCAGGCCAGGAAATTCCTTCATTCCCAAAATGGCTTCTTCAGGCCAGCCGGCCTCGCGGGCGAGCTTCGCGGCAACGGCCAGGTTGTCTTGGTTGTGCGCGCCCAATAATTTTGCTTCATTCAGCTCGTACTTCGCGAGCTCTTCATCGTTTTGATCGGTCCACAGAAGTTCCGCGCTCTCTTTGCGTCCCCGGGCGTATTTTTTGAGATCGCCGCCGTGGGAGTTGAGAACCACCGCTTTATTAGTTCGCTTCACCAATTCCCATTTCTGGTTGTAGTAGGCCTCGAGCGAGGGATAACGGTCGAGGTGATTGCCCGTGAGATAGGTGATGGCGCTCAGCTCGCAGTGCAGATTGCCCATATTCTCGAGTTGGTACGACGACAATTCCAGCACCACCCAAGGCGCGCGTGCACGCTTCTTTTCTTTGATGTCCGAGATATAGTCGGCGAACGGGCGGCCGATATTCCCGCCCACGAAGGATTCGGACGAGAATTTTTTCAATCCCGCCTCGAGCAGGGAAACCACCGTGCTTTTGCCCACCGAACCCGTGACTCCGATCAGCTTTTCTCTTTCGAGAAAATGCAGCGCCAGGGCCAGCTCACTCGTTACGGCGCCCCCCTGCTCCAGGAATTCCTGGATCCACTCTTTGCTGAGGGGCACCCCCGGGCTTACCACCAATGTCTGCGGCTGCTTTTTGAGAAGTTTTTCCGGATCGCTGAAATCGGCGGCGCCTAGCTTGTCGTCGAAGGTGAGTAAATCATTCTTCTTTAGACCGTAGAGGCGAAGCAGGCGGCAGGCGGCTTCCCCGCTCAGGCCCATGCCCACCACCGCCACCGGACGTTTGAGAAAATCTATAGGGTTTTCCACTACTTACACTACTTTGTCCGGGCCTATCTATTCCCAGGCATAACGCGATACAATAGAACTATGCGGGGATATTGTAACTTCAACCCCAGATTTCTCCTAACTTCCCTAGTGGTTTCGGCCTTCCTTTGCGCCCCGTCCTTCGCCGGCCCGGCCCGCTGTTTCCTGCACGGGATCATCACTCCGCGCCTCGAGAACAAGGAGAAAACCTCGCTCTCCGACATGATCCGCCTGCATTTCGACGTGAGCCTGCCCGAGCACAAGAGCAAGTGCGAAACCCTCATGGAGAGCTATTGCACGCACAACGTGAAGGGCAAGGAATACTCGCCTTCCCGTCTGAAAGGCTCATTCAAGCCTGACGTGGATAAGAGCGAAGAGACCACTTACAAATTCTCCGAAAGCTGCGTGCTCGAGACGGATTAGCCGCTTCGCGGCCGCTGGATTGAGAGACCCATGAAACTAGCACTCATCTTATTTAGTGCACTTTTGCTTTCTCCCAAGGCCCAGGCCGGCGCCACTCTTCTCGAAAAAATCCAAGGCATCCCCTTAGGCTATGGCGCGGCCACCACGGGCGGCTGCACCGATGCCCAGTGTCTTTGCCAGGTGACCAATACCAAGGACAGCGGGCCCGGCTCGCTACGCGATTGCGTGGCCGGCGACAAATCGAAATGGGTAGTTTTCAAGGGCGAAGGACGAGGCGAGATCAAGGTGAAAGGCCCGATCCTGGTGGGCTCCAATACCACGATCGATGGCCGAGGCCCGGGCGCTGTGACCATCTCCTCTACGGACCAGGAGCTGATGTTCATCAGGGGCTCCTCAAACGTGATCGTCAGCGACCTGAAATTTCATGTGGATCACGCCTCTACGAAATGCAGTAACCCGCAGACTGCCATCGACACAAAAGACTGCGGGGGCGGCATCATGATCTTCGACGGGTCCAGGAACGTCTGGATCAACCAGAGCAGCTTCGACAGCTGCACAGGCAAGTGCATCGCCGTCTGGGCCTTCGGCAATTCAATCAACAGTACGGGCAAAGCGCAGGGAGGCGATCTGATCTCCATATCGGGGAACGTCTTCCGCAATTCTTACTACGGCGTGCTCGCGGGCGCCGATCACAATATCGGCGACAGGCAGAAACCGATCGACCGTGTGACCCTCTACCTCAATTACTTCGAAGATATTACCAAGCGCAGCCCGCGGGTTTCGGAATTCTCTCATCTGCACGCCTTCAACAATGTGATGCGGAACTGGGGCGCCAATAACTGCAACGATGAGAAAGATGAAGCTTTCGCCGCCTCAACCGCCTCGGGCGCCCAACTTTTGCTCGAAAGCAATTGGTTCGAAGCCCGGCCGGGCGCTGGCTCCTGCAAGCAGGCTGTAAACTTGGAAGGTGGATCAGTGCGGGCCGCAGGAAACGACATGAAAAACGGGGCGAAGGTCGCGCAAAATCAGCCCACGCGAGTGTTCAACCCCACCTATCAGGACGGCCGCAAACCCATGACCACGGCTCTCCGGAACAAGATCATGAAGAATACGGGACCGCGCTTAGGTGGTCCGGTGACCACGCTGCCTTAATTCCGCTGCGGGCTGCTTGCGTGCCGCTGCGGGTTGCGCGGGCTGCTTGCGGGCGAATTTTCCTCGTGCGGGCAATTCAAATACTGCTGTGGCAGCGAATAATTTTCCCTTGTGTCTCGCGACTATATGTGTGTAAAACCATTGCCCCATGAAATTCCACAAGCAAGCCTCGTTTTGGAAGAATCCCGGCAAAAGCCATGGTGGCGGCTATCGCAAGGGCCTGCGCAAGGTTGCCCGCCCGATCGCCACCAAGAAACCCATGCACATTATCCTTCGCTCTTCGCGCGCTCGCGGCGCCTGGAACTTCCATAAGCATGCGAATGCGATGGAAGCGGCCGTATATAGAATCTCAAAACGTTTCCGGATCCGCATTTATCGCTATCAAAACGTGGGCAATCACCTGCATTTAGGCGTACAAGCCGCTTCGAGACCCGAGTTCCAGAATTTCTTACGTGTTTTGCCTCAGGCGGTCGCTTTTCTGGTTACCAAAACAAGGAAAGGCAACCCGATTGGCAGATTCTGGGACGATCTGGTTTGTTCCCGTGTGGTGGAATGGGGACGCGACTGGAGCGGGCTCAGAAAGTATTTCGATAAAAACAAATTCGAAGCGGCTGGAGTTCCGCGAGAGACCATCGATCTCTGGTTTCAGAAAAATGTGGCGCCCGCCTAAAGCGCCGACCTGGGCGTAACGAAATTCAATTCCGTGAATCAAACTCGTCTTTACTCTCACGGGTAGCGCCGAACACCTGCCAAAGCTCCTGGCCTTCCGCGTGCACATTTCGCTGGATCTCTTTACTCTCGGGGCGCAGGAACGGATTGCAGGCCCGCTCGCTCGCCATGCTTGAGGGCACGGTGAATTTGCCGGCTGCTCTTAGTGCCTTACATTCCTCTATTCTTTGCTTCAGGTCTTTATTGCCCGGCTCCGCCAGGATCGCATAGCCCGCATTTTCCAAAGTGTATTCGTGGGCGCAGTAAATGAGGGTGCTATCGGGAAGCTCTCTCAGCTTCGCCAAGGTCGTCCACATCTGCTGGGCACTGCCTTCAAATAATTTTCCGCAACCCAAAGAGAAAATGGTGTCGCCCACGAAAAGAATATTGGAATCCGGCATCCAGTAGACGATATGGCCGATGGTGTGGCCGTCGGCGGAGAAAACTTTCACCTTCTCTTTGCCAAAGAAAAATTCATCGCCATCTTTTAGTTTTTTTTCAATTCCAGGAATGCGTTTCTCATCCTTGGCCGAGCCGTAAACCTTGCAGCCGTAACGGGAGATCAACTCCGCATTCCCACCCACATGGTCGCGGTGGTGGTGGGTATTGAAGATGAAGTCGAGCTTCCAGCCTTTCTTGTCGAGAAAATCGGCGATCACCTTCGCGTCGGGAGTATCGATGGTTGCCGTTAAGCCACTTTCCTTCTCCCTCACGACATAGGCGAAGTTATCGCTCAGCGCCGGCAGCTGGTGTACCTCGATCATGCGCGGCCATCCCGGGAGTCGAGGAGGATGGTCACGGGGCCGTCGTTCACGAGGCTCACTTTCATGTCGGCGCCGAAGATCCCTGTCTCCACTTTTATACCGCCCGCGCGCATCCTCGACACGAATTCCTCATAGGCCGGAATCGCCTTTTCGGACCTCGCTGCGCCAATAAAAGAAGGGCGGTTGCCCTTGGCCGTGTCGGCGATCAGGGTGAACTGTGAAACCACCAGCAGGGCTCCGCCCGCCTCCTGCACCGAAAGATTCATTTTCCCCTCAGCGTCCGGAAAAATCCGCAGTAGCGGCACCTTCTTTGTCAGATAGTCGAGATCTTTGGGCTCGTCTTGTTCCGCCACGCCCAAGAGTACGAGCAAGCCTTTGCCGATTTCCCCGGTAAATTTCCCACCCACCTCTACGGAGGCCGAAGAAACCCGCTGGATCAGGGCACGCACTACGAGAGACCCTCTAACGCTTCTTTCGCGGAGGTCGGCGGGTGGCACACTCCGTCTTCGCAGATGTAAATGGAGATTCCGGCCTGGCTTGATTTTCCCTGCAATAGCGGAATCGAAGAATCCGGTTCCGCCGCCGCCAGGATCAGATTCGGCAGGAATTTTCCCCGGATCGCGCCCAACAGATGGGTGCGATCCTGCGCCTTGGCTCCAGCGATCACCAGTACCCGCGGGCCGCCTCCCGATCTCAGGTGGAGGCCTAGCAGCAGGCAGGAGACCGCCAGCGGGATGCGTTCGGGAATATCGCCGTGCGCGAAAAAGAGATCGCTGGCTCTGTCGTCGAGTCCAGGCTCGAGGAAAAACTGCGAAAGACGGAGGAGGTTTCCGTAAGCTACGGAGTTCGGCGAAGGCAGGGCGCCGTCATGCCTGTCGACCTTGCGAGTGATCAGGCCAGGCTCGTCGTGCGAGGCCGTGAAGTAGCCGCTGCCCATCTCGTTCCAGAAGGAACGGTCGAGCACGTCCTGCAGCTCCCGCGCCCACAGCAGCCACTTCTGGTCGAACGAGGCTTCGTACAATTCGATCAGACCCTGAATGAGAAACGCATAGTCGGAAGCCGTGCCATTATAGCGGCTCTGCCCGTCGCAATGGCGGCGCAGGAGAACTCCGTCTTTCCAAAGGTTCGCCTGAATCCAGGCCGCCGCCACTTTGGCCGCCTCGAGAAAGCGTTCGTCTCCCAAAACCCGGTAACCGAAGGCCAGGGCGGAGAGCGCAAGGCCGTTCCAGGAGGTGAGGATCTTCTCGTCGCGGTGGGGGCGCTTGCGCTTGGAGCGCGACCCGAGGAGGAAGGTGCGCGCCTCGGAGGTCTCGCTATCGCGCGACCTGTCCCAGCTTTTCGGATCCTGCAGATGCAGCACGTTCGTGCCATGCTCGAAATTTCCCATTTCCGAAAGCGGGAAAGACGCCTGAAATCCCATCAGCCGTTCACCGAGAGTCTTTTTCAGCTCATCAAGCTTCCAGACATAGAACTCACCCTCGGCCCCTACCTCGCCCGCATCCTCGGCGGAAAAAAAGGCACCACCCGGGGCCTTAAGGTCGCGCAGCATGTAGTGCAACGTTTCCCGGGCCACATCCGCATACATCTTCCGTCCCGTGAGCTGAAACGCCTCAAGGTAGGCGGGAACGAGCAGGGCGTTGTCGTAGAGCATCTTTTCGAAATGCGGAACAAGCCAGCGCTCATCGGTGGAATAGCGGTGGAAGCCGCCGCCCAGCTGGTCGTAAATCCCCCCGCAAGCCATCGCCTCCAGGGAACGTTCCGCCATCCCGAGCAGCTGAGGTGTGCCGGTTTCCTTATACAATCTCAAAAGCAGGCGGATGGTCTGGCCTGATGGAAATTTCGGCGCGGGACTGAACCCGCCGAACTCAGGTTCGTAACGGCTCTCCGCCTGTGCCTCGAAGCGGCGAAACAGCTCCGCCTGGGCCAGGGAGTCAGAAGCGGCCGGAGGTGCTTCGTCGCGAATGGCCTGGGTGAGGCGCTTTCCGCCCGTGCGGATCTGATCCGGAGTCTCCTTCCAGGCTTCGGAAATTTTTTCCATCAGCTGGAGGAAGTGGGGGCGCGGGACATAAGTGCCGCCCCAGAAGGGCTCTCGCTCGGGGGTGAGGAACACGCTCATCGGCCAGCCGCCCTGGCCGGTCATCGCCATCACCGCGTCCATGTAAATCTCATCGACCTCCGGATGCTCTTCGCGGTCGACCTTCACGCTCACAAACCCACTGTTCAATACTTCGGCCACGTCTTCCACTTCGAAGCACTCTTTCTCCATCACGTGGCACCAATAACAGGTGGAATAGCCGATGGAGAGGAAAACGGGCTTGTTCTCGCGCTTGGCTTTCGCGAACGCCTCTTCTCCCCACGGATACCAGTCGACGGGATTGCCGGCATGCTGGCGGAGGTAGGGGCTTTTTTCTTCGGCGAGGCGGTTCATAATCTACGGTCTCTGGTTTTAACGGGAGCGGGAGCACTCCGCAAGAGCGTAAAAAGCGCCGGCGAGATCGCCCTGGCCGCGATTTCGGCCCCGGCATCACTGAGGTGCACGAAATCCCACCAGAGAAAGCCGCTGTCGGCCGCCTGGTCGAACTCTGCCTGCAGATCCACATAGGGAATGCCTTCGGCCTGCGCGAAGCGGATCATCCCCTGCTGCAGCGGCTGCATGGCCGCGGCGGCTTGGCGTTCCACGGGCTCAGGAATCAGAAGCAGCCGAGCCCCCTTTTTCTTCACCGTTTCCGCCACCATCTTCAATCGCCCGGAAAAGTCGTCCGTCTCCATGTCGTTCACTCCCGTGGCCAGCACCACCGCCGCGAGCCCGTGCTTGGCTGCAACCAGCTCCAGTGGGATCAGCTGGTCGCCAATCCGGGCCGCCGACGACGCTCCGTTGATCAGCTCGAAACGATCCGCAAGCTCTTTGGGCAAAGCCTCCTTCACAAGGCTGAAAGCGGTACGGCTGCCACTGCTGGCTCCGGCGCCCCAGGCCTGCGATCCGCCCAGCCAGAGAACCTTCTTCTTGCCGTTCACTGGAATGGACCGCAGGCGATCCATCACGCGTTCTTTGTTTTCGATATGGGAAGGAAATCCCCCTGTATTCACCATAGCCGGATAGGCGGCGGCGAGTCCGCGGTCCACGCGCACGAGGAGATGCAGTCCACCGCCGAGAATGAAGGTGAGCAGAAAGACCACGCCGACTCCCGCCATCTCTTTCGCCAGAAAGAGAAAGGCCAGGGCGAAGAGAAAGAAGGCCGCTGCCAGGAAACGTGGAAACGGCCCGCTGAAATCCTGGGAATAGCTCTTGTTCCTCGCCTCGATGCTCAAGTCGTCCACGAGCAGCCTTCCCTCCGCCGAGTTTCCCGTGAAAGAGAAAAGCCAGGCCACGCCCGTGGGCAGAGGAATGGACGAAACTGTCTTGCCATCCAAAACCGCCTCCAGCATCGAGCCATTCTGGCGCAGGACAACCTCCACCCAACTCCCCTGCGGCAGGGAAAATTCGAACGGCTTTTTTTCGACGAAGAAGCGTTTACCTGTCATCTTCAGCCATGCGGTGGGGTGCAGAGGATCGCTCGACAGCCGCAGGGCCGTGGCCGGCCCCCCGTCCAGCGGATAAGCGAGCAAGGTCAGCACCGATGCGCCGCCTGCGGCCACCTTCATGCTCAGGCGGGGAAAGCCATCGAGCACATAGCGGTAATTCAGCTCCTGGTGGCCATGCCAGGCGGCTAGGTTGAGCGCATTTTCCGCGAGCGCAGGCCGGCTTACCCAGAAGCTCACGGCTCCATTCACGCCGTAGGCCAGATTCATCTTTGTGCTGTACAGCTCAGGATAAGCCGACAGGACATTGTGCCGGTCGCTCCACGCCAATGCGCCGGCATGTGCGATAACCAGAGCGCCGAGGATCACAGCGAGCGCTTTTCCCACTTAGAGCACCTCGTCCCAGGGCTTCGAAACCGCGAAGGCCGCGAGGATCATGCCCACGTGGGAGTAAGCCTGGGGAAAATTCCCCAGCTGCCGGCGGTTCAAAGGGTCGTAGTGCTCGGAGAAGAGCCCGAGCGGATTGGCGGCTCCCATGATTTTTTCCATCAGCTCGTGGGCGCGCTTCTTCTCCCCAACCTTCGCCAGCGCCTGCACGAGCCAGAATGAGCAGATCAGAAAGGCGCTTTTCGGGCGGCCAAAATCATCCTGGCGCTGGTAACGGTAGAGAAATCCCTCGTGCCGGCCGGACTCCGAGAAAGTCAGCTCCTTCTCGAGCCGCAGCACCGTCGTCTTGCAAAGTGTTTTATCAGGAAAACGCAGGAGCGGGAGAAGGAGCAGGGACGCATCGGGGCTCGGATCGCCCGGCCCGTTGCCGAGAAATCCGTCCTGAGCCGCGGCCCGTAACGCCGCTTCGGCTTTTTTCAGACTCGGCTCGAGCTCGAGTCCCGCGAGGAACCCCCGCTCGCGCATCATCGCTGCCCGGTCGAGGCCGGCCCAGCAAAGCAGGTTGGAGAAGTTGTGCTCCCGCCAGCCGTCGCGCAATTCCCAGAGACCGGCGTCCGCCTGGCCCACGTAACGCGAGCAGAATGCCGCGAGCTTGCCCAAAAGCTCCTCGTGCTCGGGAGTGCGCAGATGAAAGAAGCGGTCGTCGAAGTAGATAGGGGCCAGCGAGAGCAGCATCTCCCCGTAAACATCATTCTGGATGTGCTCGGCCGCCTGGTTGGCGGAACGCACCGGTACCGAACCCTGGAAGCCCGCCCAGTTCTCGTGAATTTTCTCCGGGAGCGGATGGCTGCGGTCGAGGGCGTAAACCGGGCGCAGCTTCTCGCGGCTCTCCCCCTGATCCTTGGCGAGGGAAAGCAGGAACTTGAGAAAACCCTCCATCTCCTCGAAATGCCCCAGCTGATTGAAAGCGCCTAACACGAAGGCTGCGTCGCGCAGCCAGCAGAAACGGTAGTCCCAGTTTCGGCTGTGGCCGGGCTCCTCCGGAAGCGAAGTGGTGAGAGCCGCGAGAATGGCGCCCGTGTCTTCGTAGCAGTGAAGTTTTAATGCCAGCGCGGAACGAATCACGTGCTGCTGGAATTCCACCGGCACGTTGCAGTGGCTCACCCATTGGCGCCAGTAGGCCAAGGTCTGGGCCAGGAAGTTTTCCGTCACCTGCTGAATTTCGTTCTCGAGCGAGGTGCTCCAGGTGAGCGCGAAGTAGGTTTTTTCCCGCAGAGGAAAATACTGCTGTTCGCAGAGATACGTCATCGGCATGCTCGCCCAGAGGCGCAGTGCCTCGCCACGGATGTCAAAGCGCAGATGCGAGTTGCCCCGCGCGGGCACGGCATGATTCTTCTGCCAACCCTCCACGGGCACGCATTCCACCCTCACCATCGGATTTCCGGCGAGCGGCTCAAGGATCCGGTGCAGGGAGAAGGGCCGGAACATCCGGCCGAACTGGGGGAAACGGGGGCAGAAATCGGTGATGCGGTAGGAGTCGCCGTTCTCCAGCTGCACCGTGGTCACCAGAACGTTCGTATTGCGGACGTATTCCTGCGACGAGCTGGCCACCTTTTCCCGGGGCGAAATGGAAAAATGCCCGCCCCTTTCGTCGAGCAGCCTGCCGAAAACCGGAGGGCTGTCGGGACGCGGCAGACAAAGCCAGTCGAGCGAGCCATTCTGGCCCACGAGCGCGGCAATCTGGCAGTTCCCTATGAGGCCATATGGATACATCGTCTCCACTCTACACCAGGACAATGAAGCTGTGCTGACAAAGCGGCTCATTTGATATTCCTAAATCGCCATGAATCTTTCGCTGCGCTTCATTCTACCGCTCTTCTTCGCGCTCACGGTGCTTACCTACTCTTCCATTCAACTCGTGGACCAGCTGGTGCAACGCTGGTCGCAGCGCGATCTCGACATGCGGGCCGACCTCATGGTGAATCTGCTCAGTCCCGAGGTGGAAAAAGCGCTGGCCTATCCGGTAAAGCGGGAGATGCGCGCCGAACTGACCTCCACCTTCGAACGCGTGGCGGCGCACGAGCGGATCTATGCGCTTGGTTATTGTGATTCCGCGAAACGGATACTGGCCGCCTCGGCCGCCTTCCCCTTCGGCCTCGGCTGCGGTCCTCCGGAAAAGCCACTGCCGGCGCGCATGCCTTTCGGCCCGCTTCACACAGTGGTTCGCCCCGTTTCGGGAGCACCTGGATCGCTCGTGATCGTGCTCGACACCAGCTATCTGCAAAATCGCTACAAGGAAATCCGCAAGTATATTTTCTACTTCTTCGCGGTTCTGGCCCTCGTGGTCTCCCTGATCACCACCCTGATCGCCCAGCTCAGCTGGAGAGGGTGGCTCACGGGAATGCGTTCGCTCCTGCTTCTCGGAGACACAGGCTTTCGCAGGCCGTCCCGCTTCGTGAATCCCGAGATCCGCCCGATCGTCAAAGATCTGCGCGCCATGATGAGGCAGATGGAGCACGAACGCGCCATCCGCGACGAAGCCAATGTCTCGTGGACTCCCCAGGCCCTGCGAGAGATCCTGCAGAACGATCTCGCGGGAGAAGAGGTACTGATCGTCTCCAACCGCGAGCCCTATATCCACGTGCGCGGAAAGGACGGCAAGATCGCCGTGCAGTTCCCCGCGAGCGGCCTCGTGAGCGCACTCGAACCGGTGATGCGCGCCTGCTCGGGCACCTGGATCGCCCACGGGAGCGGCAGTGCCGACCGCGATGTGGTCGACGCCCACGACCACGTGCCGGTTCCTCCCGGAAAACCCGCCTACGATATCCGCCGGGTATGGCTTTCGCCGGAGGAAGAGAAGGGCTACTACTACGGCTTCGCCAACGAGGGCATCTGGCCGCTCAGCCATGTGGCCCACACGCGCCCGATCTTCCGCACGGAAGACTGGGAAATGTACCGCAAGGTGAACGAAAAATTCGCCAGGACGGTGATCGAGGAGGCCAAGACAGACAATCCCGTGATTCTCGTGCAGGACTACCACTTCGCCCTCCTGCCCCGCCTGATCCGCGAGCGCCTGCCGCAGGCCACCGTGATCATGTTCTGGCATATCCCCTGGCCCAATCCCGAGGCTTTCGGCATCTGCCCCTGGCGCGAGGAGATCCTGCACGGCATGCTCGGCTCGAGCATTCTCGGTTTCCATACCCGATTTCACTGCAACAACTTCATCGACAGCGTCGACCGCTTCCGCGAAGCGCGGATCGACCGCGAAACCTCCGACATCGCTTCCGGCGGGCACTTCACAGCAGTGCGCCACTACCCTATCTCGATCGAATGGCCGCCGCGCTGGCTTGAAGGGCAGGATCCGATCCGCGAGTGCCGGCGCAAGGTTCGGGAGGAAGCCGGGATTGCAAAGAGCGTAAAGCTCGGAATCGGAGTGGACCGGCTCGATTACACCAAGGGAATTCTCGAGCGCTTCCAGGCGGTGGAGCGGCTGCTGGACCTGCAGCCCGAGTGGCGGGGAATGTTCTCGTTCCTGCAGATCGCCTCTCCCTCCCGTTCCGTGATCGAGCAGTACCGCGAGTTCGAGAGGCAGGTGCGCGAGGAAGCCGACCGCATCAACCTCAAGTTCGGGAATGCGAGCTACCGGCCCATCATCCTGCGTGCCGAGCACCACACTCCCTTCGACGTCTTCCGGCACTTCCGTGCCGCCGATCTCTGCTTCGTAAGCAGCCTTCACGACGGAATGAACCTGGTGGCCAAGGAATTCGTTTCCGCCCGTGAAGACGAACAGGGCGTGCTGATCCTGAGCCAGTTCACCGGCGCCTCGCGGGAGCTTCCCGAGGCCCTGATCATCAATCCCTATGACGTGGACCAATGCGCCGCCGCGCTGAAGATGGCGCTCACGATGAGCCCCAGGGAGCAGCAGGAACGCATGCGCTCGATGCGGAGCTACCTGAAGGAGTTCAACGTCTACCGGTGGGCGGGCCGGATGCTGATCGATGCCGCCCGCATGCGCCAGAAGAACAAATTCCAGGACAAGCTGAGATTTGGCGCATGAGATACGCCCTCTCCCCCGGCGGCATCGCTCTTCTGAAGAAACAAGCCGGCCCGGGCACACTCTTCGCGTTCGACTTCGACGGCACGCTCGCTCCGGTGCGCGCTTTGCCCGGCCTCGCGAGGATATCCCGCACAACCCTCCCTCTGCTGAAACGCCTTTCCACGGCGGCGCCCACCGCGGCAATCACAGGGCGTTCCTTAAAAAATATCCGCTCGCTGGTGCCCCGCACTTTCCGCGCCTGGGCGGGGAATCATGGCGCGGAGATCCTTCCGCGCATCGCCCAGAAGACGATTCCTTCTTCTGCGAAAAAACAGGTCCGTGAATGGGCGGGTATGCTGGAAAGAAAACTGTCTGATGAGGGAGGCAGAAATTCTGTTTGGGTGGAGAAGAAGACGTACTCCCTCGCCCTGCATTTCCGCGCCTGCCGCAACCGGGCGCTCAGCCGGCTCCGGATCCTCGAGGCTGTGAGCTCCCTCAATCCACCCCCGCGGGTGGTCGAGGGAAAATGTGTGGTCAATCTGCTGCTGCCGGACCTTCCGCAGAAGGGTGAAGCGCTGCTGCGATTGCTGCGAAAATTACACCTCCGCCGGGCGATCTATGTGGGTGATGATGAAAACGACGAGGTCGTTTTCTCCCTGAGGCGTAAAAATGTCTGCTCGGTTCGTATAGGCAGGTGGCGCGGATCGCGCGCCGCGCTCTATCTGAAGCGGCAGTCGGAGATCGACCGCTTTCTGCGCTTGCTGCTTTCCTTGCAAGACCTCTCCCCTCCAGCTATCGTGGGCGCCGGTGAAAAAAAAGGGAAAGTACGTAATCGGAATCGACCTCGGCGGCACAAAAGTGGCCGCCGCCCTGGTCACGCCCGCCGGAAAAATCCTCGCCGAGCAAAAGGCGCCCACTCATCTTAAAGACGGCTGGCCGGGGCTCAAGAGGCAGCTGCTCGAACTCTGTCGTGGCCTGCAAAGCGCGAAGTACAAAGCGGCGGCGGTGGGGGTGGGCTCTGCCGGTCCCCTCCATTCCCCTTCCGGAAAACTGCTCGACCCCACCAATTTCGGCTGGAAAGCGGCTCCTGTCTCCCTGGCTCGCGAACTCAGCCAGGCCCTGAAGGTGCCCGTGCATCTCGAGAACGACGCAGCGGCGGCGGTACTGGCCGAACGTTGGAAAGGCGGAGCACGGAAGAACTCCGCCGTGCTCACCCTGGGCACGGGCCTCGGACTGGGCGTGGTTTGCGACGGAGAGCTGGTGCGGGGAGGGCGCGGCCTGCATCCGGAGGGTGGCCATGTGCTGCTCCGCCCGGGGGATCCCTCCGCTCCCTGCGGCTGCGGAAACTTCGGCTGCGCGGAAGCCTATCTGGCCGGAGCCCGCTTCACGGAACGAGCAGCGGTTCTCATCGGGGAGCGAGACGTTACCGGGGAGCGCCTGGTGGCGCGTGCCGCGGCGGGCGACGTGAAGGTGAAGGCGCTTTTCGCGGACTACTCCGAGCTGATGGCCGCGTATCTGCAAGATCTGGTGGTTCTCTACTATCCCGAGGAGGTGATCTTCACGGGATCCTTCGCGGCTGCACTCCCCCATTTCCTGCCCGCAACGGCGCTGCGCCTGAAAGAGCTGCTGCTTCGACGCCTCAAGACCATCCCACTCCTGCCCAAACTCCGGGTGTCACGACTGGGGAACCGCGCCGGCGTGCTCGGTTCCGCCTTCCTGGCTCTCTCTCGCTAAATTTTGTTGCCATGCGTTGCCCGCCAGTGCGTGTTACAAATTCGTTGAGCCCCTGTGGAGGATGGATGAAAAAGTTTTTGTCATTTTTGGTACTGCTGATTGTTTCGCTTCCGGCCCAAGCCATGGACCACCGTTCGCAGTTCGGAGTCGGCGGTGCTCTCGGCGGCACGATACCCGCTCCGTGGGCAAGCAACGCATTTCGCAATAGCGTGAGCGCGGGAGCTCCGGCGGTAAGCGCCTATGCCCGCTACATCCCCGGAACGCCCGAGGTGGGCCTGGAGCTTTCCTACAACCACTTCTCTCTCGGCAAGCAGAATATCCGCTCCAATACGGCAGTCTTTTCCTTCATTTCCCGCCAGAACCCCTGGGGCAATTTCCACCCGTTTTACGGCTTCGGCGTCGGCTATTCCCGCTCCGACAACTGGTTCACGTCCCTCACCTGGGAAGCTCCTGTTTACAAGCTGATCGTCGGCATTGAGTTTGAGATCAACGATCACATGGATTTCGGTTTCCACCTCGACCACTATTCCATCTTCAAGAACAAGGCCACGGAGCAGAACCTGCACGTGATCACGCCCATGGTGAATCTGACCTGGTACCTGGGCAAACCGGCTCCGCTCCCGCCTGCCCCGGCTCCAGCACCGGCTCCCACAGTGGCGCCCGCGCCCCCGGCGGCCGCTCCTGCCGTGGCAGAGCCCGAGGCTCCTGTCATCTCGCCGGAAAAAGCCTTTGAAAAGCTGAAACCCAGCACGAAGGGCGCGACCAAGCCCAAGGCTCCCGCGAAGCCCAAGAAGAAAAAGAAAAAAGGCCGCTCCCTCTAAGGGTCAGCGTTCTTCCGCGGATTTTTTCACCAATAGCTCGACCACTCGGCGCAAAGGCGTAAGCCTCGCCGCCGAGGCACGCGCCGACGCTGACCAGGACGCCGGGATCGTTCCGTCTTCGCCATCGCCGGGAGGCAAGGTAGCATCGCCCACGGTGTCCGGCACGCTATCCGGAGGGATGGTCCAGAGGAGGTCGGGATGCTTGCCGCTCACCCACTCTCCACCGAGCATGTTCAAGTCGGCATCGAGTTCGATCTCGTAGGTGAGCACGCGGGGAATAATCTTCCGCTTCAGGGATCCCTCGGGCGGTGGCGCCCTATCCTGGTTCACCGCATACTCCACGGTCATCTTCACGCCGGCGATGTAAGCCGTTCCCGGCGAGCGCTTGGAGCGGCGCGGGTCGTCCTGCCAGTCGGAGACTGCCACGGTGGCGGATCCCAGATTGGTCGTCGTGGTGCCGCTGCCCTTGTCTGGCCGGAAGTAGGTTTCGTCGTAGGACACCAGCGGAAAGTTCCAGACTACAGGTGTGGGATCCATCTCGCCCACGAGCACGCCGGGATAAAGATCGAGAAAGTGGTGCACGCTGGCGTGGAAGGAGGCCGGGTTGGAGTCGAAGCAGCCTTTGCCGTCGGTTTTGCACTGCAGCCCGCTCTCGGGGAGGTTCAGGCTCTTGTTGAAGCGCGACCAAAGGAGGGTCGCCAGACCCTTGATGTCGGGAGCATAGAAAGGAACTCTCACCCGGTTGGCTTCCCCATAGAGTACCACGCGCTTCACGGGCTCCGGATAGTACACCGTGCTCGCCGCGGAACCCTCGCAAAGTCCCCACCAGGAGGGGAAGTTCGCACTGTTGCCTAAAGTTTCGCTGAGAAACCCGGAGATCTTTTCCGAGAGTCCTCCGCGCACGGTGCCCATCACGAGATCGTATTTTTCCGCCGGAGATAAGGTTTCAACCCAGCGGTCGCGCTCGCGCGGATCGAGGGCGAACATCCAGTCGGCGGAGAAGCGGTTTAGGTAAAGGCGTTTCCTGCGCCAGCCTTCTTCTTTTTCAAAGCGGGAGTCGCGGTAGCGCTGAAGCAGCAGGCCTCGATTCGCCTTCCACGTGACATCGCTCCAAGGCTCGGAGCGCCGGGTGATCACGCGCAAGCTGCGCTGGTCGATCACCTTGAGGTTGGTTTCGATCTGCCGCCCGGGAGGCGCGAGGTGGTTAGGGTCGTCGGACTCTTTATCGATCAGTCGGGTGGCGGGGCCCGCCGGCAGCACCAGCGCCGCCAGCAGCATTAGATCGCTTCTCTTCATGTTTTCTCCTAAATTCAGCGGCCGAGAATCTTGTCCACTATTTTACTGTCTATCTCCGTATTCCTGCTGAGGCGTTTCACCGCGGAAGGTTCGGGGGCGGAGTAAACAA
Organism: Bdellovibrionota bacterium; assembly: GCA_036559405.1. Lineage (GTDB taxonomy): Bacteria > Bdellovibrionota > UBA1018 > CAIPTA01 > CAIPTA01 > JAKFYM01. Next base: position 9,498 of record DATBTF010000013.1, on the reverse strand, counting down.
AGTCTGGATGGTCGCGCCGGGAATCCACGAGATCACCTTTGGCCCAGACGCCATACTCCACTTTCAGGCGGCTACCCTCGCGTTTTCCGTAAAGGAAGTAGTCGTACTCCCGCGCCAGCTCGCGCATTCCCGGCTGGTCTTTCTGGTCCTTCTTGAGGTGCGGAGCTGCGGAGAAGAGCCAGAGGCGCACGAAAACGGCGTCGTCATGGCCGGGCACTGCGGTAATCTTGTAGTTCGCCTTGAACACAGGTTCGTTCCACACCTCCACTCCGGGATCGTGATCCATCACGAACAGCTTGTGTTTCTGGAACAGCTGCACCTCCACATAGCGGTGCAGCTCCTGCGGAAAGAGATCCGGGAAGATCCAGCCGTCGGCGTTACCCGTGAAGCGCTGCCCGTAGATTTTGAGCGACTCAGAGGGAACCGAGTCGACTGTCTTCAGCAGTAGGGCCTTCTGGTCGCCCACGGAAAAGGTCACGCTGCGCCCGTTAGGCAGGGAAATCTGGCGGGGTCCCTGGGGCTCCGGAAAGATCGTCGAGGCGATCGCCCAGGCGTCGCAAAGCCCTTCCCAGCGCGGGGCATCGGGACTGTAATGCTGTTTTTCCAGCGCCGCCGCCTTGCTGGGCTTTCCGGTGAGCGCGGCGCGCACGAGGTCGTATTTCTCGAAAGGCGAGGTGCCTTTGCCGTCGTCGAAAAGGTCGCGGTCGATACGCGGAAACCACCAGGAGCTCCAGGGCACGATGTCGGCCTCGGCGGAGTCCGAATCGAAGGGCAGGTTCTGGAGAGAGATCACGGAGGGCCCGAATTCACGGGTCACTCCGCTGAGCGCAGGGTCGTTGAGCTCATCGGGACGGTCGCGGGCGCGCAAAAGCAGGTCGGCCCAGTCGCGGATTTCCAAAGGAGAATAGGCGAAGGCGGAGGGAGAGAGCAGATAAAAAAGAATGACGAAAAGGCGCATAGTACATCCGGAAAGAAGGAGCCGGCGTCACCGCCGGCTCCCAGATAGGGACTAGGCTTTTACCCCAGTCAAATCGCGCTTATTTTCTCTGACCTTTGTCTTTGCCGGGTTTCTGTTCCTGCTCGCCTTTGCTCGGGCAGAACTCCATGTTGCGGCCGGTATCGCGGATCTGCACCATTTTGGGGTTTGCATGGCGGGCACGTTCCAGGATGTCGGCACAGAATTCGAACTCAGACTGTTTGAGGCTCAGCAGCTCGTCGCAAGTGGTTGCTTTGGTAAAGCTACTAATCTCAAGAATTTCTTTGAAGTTCGGACACAATGCTTTCTGCACCGCCACTCCCATGGGACGAACAGCGGGCGAAACTTGGTACTTATCGGAAGTGAGGCTGGCCGTTACCTGACGGGAACGAGGCATCTGCATCTCGTTACCGGCATAAGGCACCCAACTCGACACCCGCTCCTCGCAGCTGACCTGCAGGTTGGAAGGGGCGATCTGGTTCTGGAACTTTGCGGGGTTTTGACATGCTTCCCGCAATTCAGCGAAGCTTAAGCCTTGCGAGCCGGCGAAGGCGGGAAGCGCGAAAGCACTGAGGGCAATTGTAAAAAATACTGATTTCATTCTTGGATCCTCCTAAGTTGGTGAGAAAGACACGTGCTTTCGATCTATCCAACAATCGGAGGAGACGCACAACGGCAGGGGCGCCCTTGGGACACTCCCCCACAGAAGAGCCCAAGGACGCCGCAGCCAATTTTAGGTTTACTTGAGAACTTCCGGATTCTTCAGGATGAGCAGGGCGGCCATGAACTTGGCCAGGTAGCGCGCGTCGCCCTCGAAACCGAGTTCGACCAGCTTCCAGGCGTCGCGCGTACCGGTTGTCTCGATCGCGGCGGCCAGGGAGCGTTCACCCATATTGTAAGACATCACCCCGAGCAGCCAATCATTGAAACGCAGCTTGTTCGATTCCAGATAACGGAAGGCCGCATCGGTTTCTTTTTCCACGTCGAGCCGCTCGTCGACATTCTCGTCAACGCGCAGGCCGAAGGTGCGGGCCGTGGCCGGAATGAACTGCCACACCCCCGCCGCCCGCGATTTCGGGTTGGCCGATGCCGGCGGGTTCGCGTAAGCCGATTCGATCAGGCCGACGGCCAGAAGTTCTTCGGGTATCCGGTGCTCGGCCAACTGACGGTCAAAGATCCCGCGTTGCAGTTCGAGGTTCGCCATCGCCTTCGCGAGATAGGCGCGCCCCTTGGGTGTGCCCAGGAAGGCGTTCAGCTCTTTCAGCACAGCTTCGTTCACGGTGATCGGGAAGTCGCTGCCCTTCGCAGCGTTGTCGGCCATCCGTTGCATCTGCCTGTAAGAAACACGGGCATCCACTACCGTTCGGCCAGAGGCCCAGGCCGTGGCCACCAGACAAGCGGCCAGCATCAGACCCAATCCACAACCCACCCATTTCCTGTTGGTTTTTGTTATGTACGTCACCGCACCACAGACTAACTAAAAGCTTCGTTTCACGGAACTGCGTCAGAATTGTCACTCGTGACACGGTTTCCGGGGCGTTTTTGTACCAAAGCCGCAAAATTCCGCGGATGTGCAGAGTGCCATCAACCACTTAGCCCTGCGATCTTTTGGTCTACCCTTTGCTTTAGTGGGGTCATGGGAAGAGCGGCTAAAGAATAATGCCGCGCAGCAAAACGAAAGGACCCCCCCATGAAGTTTTCGATCAGCAACCTCTTAGCCTTCGCCTCCATCCTCATATGGGCCACCTCATGGGCCGCCACGGAAAAGAACGCCTCTTCCGCAGAGCACCCCCAGGCTTCCGTGAAAGCGGAGAGCGTGAAGGCACCCCAACAGATTTTGTCGACGCACGCGAAACGCGCGAACGACTAAAACGACCCCACCACAAGCCCGGGAGCCGGCTGGCTCTCGGGCTTTCTTTCGTCTATGCTTCCGCCATGACCCGCACCCTTCCCTATCTGTTTCTATTCCTCGCCCTCACTCCGGCCCTCGCCGCATGCCCCAAGAATAAGAAAGAGTGGCAGGCCCAAGGGCCAAAGATCTTCGTGCGAAAAGCGGCCAAGCAAAAGGCGAGGATCGAGCTACCCGACTTCTCCGCCAAACTGGGGAAAAAGGGTTATTCGGGAACGGCCCAGCCTTTTACGAAGAAGAAGACGGAATTTGCCTTGGTGCAGGCCTCGGATCAGGAGAACTCGCTCTTCCTCAGCGGCGTACTGAAGTGCGACGAGGCGAAAAAAGAGCCGGTCCTGATGAGCCTGACCTGGGTGAAAGGCGATCAGAGCGGCTTGGTGAAAGTCACCGAGCAGTAGAGCTAGGCCGCGCTGCGCGCGCGCACAAAAGGCGAATGCTCGAACGCGGCAAGCAGCTCCCAGGGACCCTGATACACAGCCACCGCCCCCGCCAGCTGATCGCGCGACCAGCCCCCGCAGGTAAAGGCCACCGTACTCACGCCAGCTTTCGCTGCAGCTGCGATATCGTAGGGAGTATCGCCGAGCATCATCACCTCATGCGGCGGCAAACCGATGCGGTCGAGGGCGGCGAAGATCAGGTCGGGACCGGGCTTGGAATCCGAAACATCATCGGCCGTGGCGAGTTCGGTGATCAGGCCGTCCAGATTCGCCTGTTTCAAGAGCAGCTCCACATCCTGTCTGGAAGAAGAGGTGGCGGCCACGTAGCGAAGCCCGCGTTCTCGGAACAGCTTCAGGAGCGCGTGGGCTCCGGGCATGGCACGCAGGCGGGGAAGATAGTCGAGGCGGAAGATTTCCGAGCGCCGTTCGCGGATCTTTTTGCCTAAAGCGCTATCGTGGGAAATGCCGGTGAGTTCCGGCAGAAGCTTATCGCCCCCTTCCCCGATCTTGGCGCGCACGGCCTCGTATTCCACAGGTACTCCCGCCTCGGCGAGCGCTTCCATCCACGCCCGGGCGTGCGCCTCATTGCTATCCACCAAAGTGCCGTCCAGATCGAGGAGAACTCCGAGCATCCCACTAGGCTGCGGGAAATCCGCTAATGCCGCAATAAGGCAATTTGGCGGCACTCTTGCGCAATTGGGGTCGCAAATGTACCTTCCAACCGCCCATCTCACCTCAGGAGAAAACCATGTTTACCACTCTGCTCGCCTCTCTCTTCCTCCTGCCTGCCGCGTTCGCCTTCGATAGCGGAAACGCCGCCATCCTCTCCCAGGTGGGCTGCTTCCATGTCTCGTACGACTCGCATGAAATGGGCACTTACGATCCCGAGTATCCCACCAAGGGCGGCCACTTCCACACCGGTGCCACGGAGCTCGTGATTCCCGATCAGATTTCCGAAAATGAAATCATTCTCCAGCACATCACCGTATTTCAGGGCAAGGGCGAGATGCACTGGGCACAGACGTGGAAGCGCGCGCCAGAGACGGTATTCGTCTACAAAGGCCAGCAGACCTGGGCGCATGAGAAGGTGGAGAACCCGAAAGGCAAATGGTCACAATTCGTAGGCCAGGTGGACCAGAGCCCCAGATACGACTGCGCGGCCGAATGGAAAATTGACGGGGGCGTGAAAGAGTGGGCCTGCAAAAGCTGGTCGCCCCTGCCCCGCCGCGAAGGCGTGCGTGAAGACTATGGCGTGCTCGAGCGCGGCAACCGCCACTTGATCACCGAGAACGGCTGGATCCACCTGCAGGAGAACCGCAAGCTCATCGTTAAAGATGGGGTGGTGAAGCCGATCGCCGCCGAGTTGACCGTAAATACTTACGATCGCATCGACGAGAAAGAATGCGCTCCCGCCGTGGACCTCTGGAAGAAAGACGGCCCGGCCTGGAGAGTCGTGCGCGGTATGTGGCGCGAGCTGATGGCTTCGCGTTCGTCGATGAAGTTCCGCTCAGAAAAGTTGGGCGGCATGTATCTTTGGATGCGGCTTTTCATGCTTGTCGAAGAGCAGACCACCACTCCCGTGGACGAAGCCAAGTTCCGCGCCAAAGTGAAGGCGGCGATTGAGGAATTTCTGCTGTAGGCCCTCTCACTCGAAAACAAACTCCCGGCGCAAACCGACGCTAACCGGAAAACCATTTTCCGCGAAATCGCATTGAGCTATAATGGGGGCGGATACAGCTGTACAAACTTTAGACATTTCGGCTTGATCCCTAAATATAGGACATTTAATTCACCGGGTTACCGCTCGGGTCAAAAGCGCTTTGAACAGGCTTCCCGCGCGCTTATAATGGCAGCCCTAAAAACGCCCGAGGCGCAGACACGCGCCCACACCGAAAGGAACTTACAATGAAATCGATTTTGATTGCCATCTTGACTCTTACCGCCGGCGCTCCATTCGCTCAAGCAAGCGAATGCAAATACCAAAACGGTATGCGCTTCACCCACCTGTTCGTGTACCCTGACGACAGCGGCCTTGGCACTGTAAAGTGCAAATACGTGAAAGCCACGAGCGACGATGACCGCTGGAATTACAAATGCAACGACGGCTCCACGGCTTATATGAACCCGAAGAGCTCCGACGACCTCCACCACTCAGGCCTCGGCCTTTGCAAGCAATTGCGCGGCCCGTATCCCTGGTAATAGTCCGGCCCTGTCCGCTCTTGAAAAGCCTGGCGCATTCGTGCCGGGCTTTTTATTTTTCAAAAGCGACCAGACAGATTTCACTCGGGCTATCCTAGCCCTCACCCTTACGGGCGCTACGCGTGCAAAAATACCGTCCTGGTATTTTTGTCACTCGGGCTATCCTAGCCCTCACCCTTACGGGCGCTACGCGTGCAAAAATAGCCTCCTGCTACTTTTGTGAACTGTCGTAGGCTCCGTTCAACCCTCGTCATACCTGCCACTTCTTTCCTCCCAACCCAGTGCGAGTTGCCCGAGCGGAGACGCGAGGGATTGTCTGAGCAATGGGTTGGGAGGAAAGAAGTGGTCGGGGTAGACAGATTCGAACTGTCGACCTTCTGCTCCCAAAGCAGACGCGCTAGCCAGGCTGCGCTATACCCCGATTCGTAATGATGTTACTCTTGTAATACTTAAGTCTAACGCAGAGTGTAGTCCAAGAAAAAATGCCGATTCTAGCTCTCCTTTTCAGCCTTTCCGCCTGGGCAGCCCCTAACTGGGAGGCCTGTCTCGACAAGGCCGACTACCACTTCACCCTCGACACCTTCCTCCAGTCGATCACGGCCACCAAATCAGGCTGCGTGGTGAAATTCGCCCTTTCGGGCGGCAAGGGCGAGAAGTTCGAGATCGACCTCTGCAGCCCAATCATCCATATCGACCACTTCAATGCCATCGACGCCAAAGACCATGAGCGGGCGCTGGCCGGCACCTTGGGCTGCCCCGCCCCCCTCTTCGCCACCTCAGCCGAAGAAGACGAGCGCGATTCCCGCGAGTACCGCGAGCTGCGCCGGCGCGTGTTCGATATCTTCGACAAGGTGAAGAAAGAGTACGGGCCTGACGCCGACACTGTGGACATCGCCAATCCCAAGAACTTTTCGGCAGAAGTTTCGAGCGGCAAGATCGCTTGCGTGCAGTTCCTTTTGAAGGAATACCTCATGAACTGCACCTCATTCGAGGGCAAGAAATCGGAACTCAAAGACCTGCCCAAAGAGCCGGTCAACAAAATGCCTGACATCCCGGGCGTTCACCCGCAGACGATCATCAATCCTAAAAAGTAGCTAGCGCAGCGCGCGCTCGACGGCGGCTTTTTGCAGCCCCGTGATGGTGGCGATGCCATTGGCACCCAGATCCAGCATGGCGTCGAGATCCTTTTTGGCGAATACCGACTTCTCGGCCGTGCCCTGCACTTCCACCAAACCGCCCTCGCCCGTCATTACGACGTTCATGTCTACATCGCCGGCGGAATCTTCCACGTAGTCCAAATCCAATAAATGCACGCCCTTCTGCATCCCCACGCTCACCGCAGCCACGGAGTTAATGATAGGGTTCTGCCCGATCGTCCCGCCCTTCTGCGCACGTCCGATCGCCACAGCGAGCGCCACCCAGGCGCCACAAATCGAGGCCACGCGGGTGCCCCCGTCTGCTTGCAGTACATCACAATCCAGCATCACGGTTTGCTCACCGAGCTTTTTGAAATCCATCGAGGCGCGCAGCGCGCGTCCGATCAAACGCTGGATTTCAGCCGTACGTCCGCCCACCTTATCGCGCTCGCGCTTGGAGCGGGTGTGGGTCGAACGCGGAAGCATATTGTACTCCGCAGTCACCCAGCCTTCGCCCTTCCCCTTCAAGAATGGCGGCACGCCCTTCTCAATCGTAGCCGTACAAAGCACGCGGGTGTAACCGAAGCTCACCAGGCAGGAGCCTTCCGCATAGCGGTTCACGTCGACCTCGAAGGTGATGGGGCGCAAATCGCCAGGGGAACGTTCAAAAGACCTCTGGATGCTCATGTCACAATCCCTTTTCTGCCGTAATCACAGTATTGCCGGATGACGCACTCAGCGCATTTGGGCCGGCGCGCGATGCAGATGCTTCTACCATGAAGAATCAGCCAATGCGAAAACTTCGTCCACAGCTCCTTGGGAACGATTTCCATGAGTTGGGCCTCGATTTTTTCGGGATCCTCGCCGTCCGCCAACCCAATCAGGTTGGTAAGCCGTTTCACATGGGTGTCCACGACGATCCCCAGCTGCACGTTAAAGGCGTCACCGAGCACCACATTGGCCGTTTTCCGGCCCACTCCGGGCAGCTTGGTGAGCTCCTCGATCGTGCGGGGTAGAGAACCGGCAAAATCCTTCTGGATCATCTGGGAGGCCTTCACCAGGCTTTTGGCCTTATTGTTGAAAAAATTGATGCTCTTGATGATTTTCGCCACCTGCTCGGGCTTGGCCTTGGCCATCTGCTTCGACGACGGATACTTCTTGAAAAGCGCCGGCGTGGTCATGTTCACGCGCACATCGGTGCACTGGGCGGAGAGGATGGTCGCGAACAGCAGCTGGTCGGGCGTCTCATAGTTGAGCGCGCACCTGGCCTCCGGAAACTCATGCTCCAGAAGCGTGCCGATCTGCTGCACCCGGCGCTTGTTGGCCTCTAGGCGCGCTTTCGCTCGGCTATCCATGCTTCCATCTCTTTGCGGCTCTTGGTGTTCAAGATGTCTTTCGCGCCCAGCCCCGCCTTGCGCGCCATCCAAACGCCGTACTTGGTGTCTTCCAGCCCGCCGGCACTGTGCGCATCAGGATGGATGCCGATCGGAATGCCGAGCTTTGTGAGCTTCGGCAGGATTCGCCAATCCACATCCAATCTGTAGGGATTGCTGTTCAGCTCGATCGCCTTGCCTTCGTTCGCGGCCACCTTCAGTACCTCGTCCATGTCGAAGTCGAAGCCCTCGCGTCCGAGCAATAACCTACCCGTCCAGTGGCCAAGCCAGGTGGTGGCGGGATTCTGAAGGCACTTCACGAGCCGCTTCGTCATATCTGCTCGGCCCATCTTCATCTGGCCGTGCACGGAGGCGATCACGAAGTCGAAGTTTTTCAAAAAGGCATTGGGATAGTCGAGCGCGCCGTCGGCGAGGATATCGCTCTCAATGCCGTGGAAGATATGCACCTTGGGATGCTTCTTCTGCACTGCTTCGATCTCTTTTTTCTGCTGGAGCACGCGTTTCTCGTCGAGGCCATGGGCGTAAAACGCCGTCTGGGAATGGTCGCTGAGACCGAGGTACTCGTACCCCAGCTCTTCCGCAGCCTTCACCATCTCTTCCAAAGTGTTTTTGCCGTCGCTCCAGTTGGTGTGGAGATGAAAGACGCCTTTGATGTCCTTTTCCTCGATCAGATCCTTGCCGGCGCAGCCGAGATCGCGGCATTCGGCGTGGACAAAGGGTTTTTTGCCGAACGCATCTTCTTCGGTGGCGGCGTCAGATATTTTGCCAAGAGATTTTACGAATTCTTCGGGGCCGGTGGTTTCGATCCAGCGCGAGCCGAAGTTCGTTTTGTCAGCCGTGAAGGCTTTGATTTTGATTCCGCGCTCACTCGCCTTGGTCCAGGCGTCGCGATCCTGTTTGAAGCCGGCCTTTTTCAGCGCATCTTCCGCTTTGCCTTCGATGAGAAAATCGATCGAGCTGAGAATTTCCGAATGGCGGCGCAGATCGCCAGTTGGCTCCACGCGGCTCACGCCTTTCAGGCTTTCGAGTTCTTCCTTTACGTCCTCAGCTTCCTGCAAACCCACGGGCAGGATCACTTTGCCTTTGTAGCCTGCGAGCTGGTGGATGTTTTTTAAAATGCTCGTCTGCGTTTTCTCGCCGAAGCCCTTGAGATCCACGAGACGGTTCTCTTCGCAGGCGTATTCGAGCTCGGTGAGGCTGGCGATCTGCAGCTGCTCGTAAAGCGCCTTGATCTTCTTGGGACCAAGGCCGCGCACTTCGCGAAGTTCGAGAATGCCTTCGGGGAAGTCTTTCTTGAGCTCGTCGAGCTCTTTCACAGCTTCGGTTTCGACGAACTCCTTGATGAGCGCCTGGGTGCCTTTGCCGATGCCGGGGATCTTGGTGATCTCACCGCTCTTTTCGAGTTCGGGAAGGTCTTGCGGGAGCTCACTTACGATTTCGGCGGCAT
>DATBTF010000012.1:0-8669 GCA_036559405.1 Bdellovibrionota bacterium | reverse complement strand
ATTTTAATAAATGATCCGAAGGCTAAGGGGCGGGCCTACCGTAATGACTCTCTGGGTCGGAAAGGTTTACCATTGGACACTTTGCGCCCCGCGTCTTTTTACCTGAAATCGGGAAGTCTTTGCTACGTAAGTCTTCGTACTATCTACACTCTTGCCTCAGCGGCAGGGCATACCTAGAATCAAAGTGACGCCCCGGCATTCCGTTCAAATGCCCGTTCCTCCAAGGACACGAAGTCTGAAAGGGAATTTAACAGTGCGCCAAAATTTAGGAATGACTAAAAAGAGTCTATTAATTCTGCTGTCTTACCTGCTGCTCCTCACTGGCTGCGGCAAAGAAGAGCAAAAGCTCCAGGGGGGCCATTTGGCTTCGACCGGGGAAGCTATGGTTCCTGGGGTGTCGGTAAAGGTAGACAACCTGGCCAACCAGCAGACCATCACGGAAAATGTTCCGGCCCAGTTCCGGATTACGGCCTCCCCGGACGTTTCTAACGTTAAGGTTTCCGCCAATGGCCAGATCCTGGGAGAGGCAAAGGCCGGCCCAGGTAGGGCTCCGTTCCATTTCAATCACACCTTTACGGTGCGGGGCGACCAGGACCTTCGATTCGATGCCTATAGAAAGGGCGACAAAGCCCCCGCTGCCCGGGCCACCTATCGGGTGCAGGTCGTGAGCGGAATCCCCGCTGGCCCTTCGAAATTGTTCAACCCATACATCCTGAGGGCGGTCGACTACCTCGACAAGAATTGGGGTTTGCTTGGCTACAATATCAATGCCCAGCTGACCCACCCGCTGCAGTACCACAAATACGGAGTTCTTAAGCCCACGAGAGATGGCCAGACGATGTGCGTGGCAGGAGTGCTTGAGGTGATCATCACTGCCTTCGATATTTATTCGCGGGAATCGGGAAACTACGCTCTCTACGACTTTCTGCCGTTCCGGTCATGGAATGTCCTGGCTTCAGATACCATCAAGGGGCACATCTGGGTGAACCCGAAGTTGAATTCTTCGGGCACGGCGGATGCAGTGGCCAAGTTCGGTCTAGGCGAGCGGGTGAAGTTCAGCGAGCTGCAGCCGGGCGGCTTCATTAACCTCAATCGCACCAACGGCCATGGGCATGCCGTGGTCTTCCTGAGCTATATCGACATCAAGGGCAACGACCTTCCCGCCTATAGCAGCAAGGTGGCGGGCTTTCGTTACTTCGGCGCACAGGGAAAGATCGCCAAAGGAGAGGGAGGCTTGAGCTACCGCCACGCCTTCTTCAGCAAAAATGGCTGTCCGGAAGTGCCCTACAAGCGCGACTGCGATGTCATTTTTTCCGAGAACCAGCGCGTGCTCAACGTGGGGCAGATGTTTCACCCGTCGGCCTGGAGGCATCCCTCCTACATGGAGATCTCGCTCGATGTGCGGGATCGGGACCCTCTGGCTCCCGGAGACGAAGGTATCACTCATTCGCCGGCTGACTTTGACGGCTTGACGACGGACGACTAATCCTCGAAGGCATCTGCCCGGATGCCGCTCACCCAGCTTTTATAGTCCTTGTAAACCTCTTCGATGGGGCCGGGCGGGTGCACGGGGCCCACGTGGATCACCAGCTTTCCCGGGCGGGCCCAGCGCGCTCCCTTGGGCCAGAGGCGCGAGTTTCCGTCGATATAAAGAAAGAGAATGGGAACGCCGCTGCGTTCGGAGAAAATGCTGACGCCGCGCTTGAAGCTGTGCACTTTGCCGTCGGGGGATCGGGTGCCTTCCGGAAAGATGATCAGCCAGATGCGGTCGAGCTCGTTGAGGAGTCTCAGGATCAGATTGATGGCTTCGCCTGTGCGGTCGCCTCGATCCACGGGGATTGCGCCCAGGCAATGCTGGGAAAAGAAGGTGAAGAATGGGTTGCTGAAAAAGTAATCTTTCGCTGCCGCGATGTAGAGGTCTTTCCAGTAGCGTTTGGGGATGGCGGCGGCGATCGAGGTCGCGTCGATATGGCTGGCGTGGTTAGAAATGATGATCAGCTTGGGATGCTTTTTGTAGAGATCATGAAAGCTCGTGCCCTTGGTGCGGAGCTGAACATATGTTTTGAAGACGAAGTCGCGTAGGTAAAGAGCCCAGAGGAAGCGGACTATGCGGCTGGTGAAGTCATAGTTCCGCGTGAAGAGGGGAAGGTGCCGGAGATATACCGGTAGCTTCGTCCACTGCTCGTTGTCGTAAGTCCAACGGCGCATTTCAGTGGAGGCTTTCCACGTAGTTCATGACGTAAAAGTAGATAGGGGCCACGAAGATGAGCCGGTCCATGCGTTGCAGGAAATCTCCGCGGCCGAGGATGAAGGGCCCTACGTCTTTCACGCCCGCATCCTTGCGCAGAGCTGTCATGGTCACGTCGCCGAAGAGCCCGCCTATCGAAGCAACGAGCCCGGCAACGAGCCAATACTTTTCGGCATTGTCGGGAAGAAGGAACCGCATCAAGCCGGCCAGTGCGATGGTAAGTGCCATGGACGCCGCCGAGCTGGCATAGGTGCGTTTGGGGTCGATTTGGGAAAAGATCTTGGGGCCCCGCAAATAATACGATGTGGCTACGTTCGTATTGTCGCAGAACTCCGTGAGCGTCACGAGGTAGAGGATCTGGTACAGGCCGCTGGGGAATTTCAGCAGCAGAGCCAGATGCATGAAGCTCCATCCGAGAAAAATGAATCCCAGGAGCGTAAGCGAGATGTACTGGATCATCTGGTCGTAAGAGTTGAGAAAAAGCGGAACGAGACAGCAAAGGCCCAGGAGCCAGACAGGCATCTGGTTGTATAAATCCACGCGATCGTAGTACGAGCATGCGGCCAGCCCATAAATCCCCGCATAGCAGATCAGCACGAAGTAGTGGCGGTGATACATGCCCAGGATCTGGAAAAAAGCTTTGGCGCCGTAGATCGCGAAGAGTGTGAGGACAATGAGCGGGCCTGGCGGGGGAATGGCAAAAAGCAGGAAGAGCACGGGCGCCGCGAAAAGCCAGCTCTTGATGCTGGCCCAGGCGCTGATGAAATAGTAGTTTTTGTCGCGGAAGAAAAAAACCACTCCTCCGGATATGAAGATCGTCGAAAGCACGATGACTGCGGTTTTCCAGTAGATAGGGTCAAGCCAGGACATGCCAATAGGGTAAGGCCTGCGTACGGGCAATGCACCGCGCACCGTGGCGGGAATTGACCGCCGCCGCCGTCCTACCTACACTGGAAGTTCTTTGAGGAGGATGCATGAAACCAACTCGTCTTTGCCTGTACAGTTCCGCCCTGGCAGCTGCCTTTGCTTCCGGATGTGTCTCCAGCGGCCGTTACAAGGAAGATACGGATACCCTGAAGCAGCAGCTTGCAATGGAAAAAGATGAGCATGAGTCCTGCAAGAAGCAGGCGGTTGATGTGGAGCAAAAGCTCGCGACCACGGTTAAGGATCGCGGAGCCCTGAAGGCCTCCCTCGACGACATGAAGAAGGCCATGGACGAGATGAAAGCCCGGCAGGCCGAGGAAAGAAAGCGTCTGCAGGAATTTGCCGATCTGACCAAGCGGTTCAAGCGCCTTACGGATTCGGGTGCGCTTTCGGTTAAGATTGTCGACGGCAAAATGGTCGTAAGCCTGGGCTCTGACTTGCTTTTCGGCGCGGGATCCGCCCGCCTTTCCAAAGAAGGGATGCAGGCCGTAAAAGAGGTGAGCACCCAGCTCGCAGCGATTCCCGAAAAGCGCTATCAGGTTGAGGGCCATACGGACAACCAGCCGATCAGCACTGCGACCTTTCCCTCCAACTGGGAGCTGGCTTCAGCACGCGCGCTGACGGTGGTGAAGGCGATGATCGACCAGGGGATGAGCCCGGACCGGGTAAGCGCCGCAAGCTTCGCCGATACCAAGCCCGTGAAAGCCAACGACAGCGTGGAGAGCCGGGCCGCGAATCGCCGCGTGGCGATCGTGATCGTACCGGATCTTTCGTCCTTGCCTGGATACGATGAGCTTCAGAAATATTCGCAGTGAATCCGTTTACGGCACTGAGGGAACGTCGCGGTCTTTCTTCACGAGGCCAGGAAGCCTGCGGGTCGCGCTGGTATTGCTGCGGTCGTAGAGGTCGAACTGGAAGATTTCTCCGGTACGAACGTCCTTGATCCGCGAGTAATGGTGCGGCTGGATGCCGTTATTGATCCCGGGATTGATGAGTTTGTGCTGCCTTAAGTAGCCTTCTTCATTGAGCACGATGAGATAGGTGGTGCCGTTGCTGGCTTGGTCCACGCAATCCATCAGGCGCTGCTGGTTCCTCGCGGGCTGGGTGGGCTCACCGCCGAAGCCGGGTTGGTTGGCCATGCTTTCGTCCCAGTATTTCTGCAGCTCACTGCTCGTCATGGGCATGAGTTTTTCCTGCCATACAATGGTTTCGAGGGTGTTCACGGCCACGCGCAAGGTCACCTGGCGCTCGCATTCGGCATCGCCATTGCAGCGTCCGTGGGCGGAATCCACGGCGGCCTTCACTCTATCCAAATGTGCTTGGGTGAAGACAAAGGGGATCTTGATGGGGCAGCCCGCGCCGGCGCAGATGCGCACGCGGTAGGTGCTTCCAGATCTCTGCGGGAAAAGCCTTTTCTCGTACGTATTGCTGCGGGTGTAGTCGCTATAATACCAGCGCAGCAGATGGGGGAGGTCGTAGTTCACGTTTCTTAAATCGTCGTAGGAGAAGGTTGGAATCACGGCACCGGCTGAAGGAGCCAGAAGGGGGGAGAACAAGAGGGCAAGGAACAGGAAGAGCTTCAGGTTACGCATACGAACCTCCATGGAAATCACCAGTTACAGTGCGGCATTTCCTTCCCCTCATCCGGAGCGAGAACAGATTAGCGTGTAGCGGGTGACCATATTTATTAGAGCAAAAGCGCCGCAGGAAATCCACAAATGTAAGGTCTTCGTTTGCGCTGTCTTTGGTTCGTTAGGTTACCATGGAGATAACAATCAGGCAGGAGCTTCAATGAAACACGAACCACGGATGGGTCGGATTTTAGGAATCTTGGCAGTTACCTTCGCTCTCGTGAGCCCCGCATGGGCCGCGGAGAATCAGGCGACGGAGAGCGGCGGCTTCATCCGCCTTTTCCTCATGCCTGCCTACCCAGTGAAGATGGGTTGGGACAGTCCCCGGCAGCTCACAGGAAACAGCGCCAAGGCAATGATTGCAAACAAAGCGCATTCGATCGGCCACGTGGCTCTCGAGATCCAGTGTCCCACGGGTGGACGCGATTCCCACATCGTCACGGGATTCACGCCGGTGACCGCCAAACACAACTTCAACCTGCTATTCAAGGATGTCGTGGGCCTGGGCATTCTCGAGGTGAGCTGGCCCGGGAAGCTTGAGTCGGAGCAGGACGTATTCAAAGCCGTCGACTACCGGAAGAAGAACAAGGATAAGCTGGCCATCATGACGTTCCTGGTCTCGGAGACTTCCTGCCGCCGCATGCTCGACTACCTTCATGAGTTCAAGAATACGTCCACGCCTCTTTGGTATGGAAACTCCCCTCAGCCGCGCCGCCACGAAGGCGCCGGTTGCTCGTCCTTCGGCGTGAGCTTTCTGGAGATTGCCGGAATCATGACCGAGGATTTCCGCAAGGACTGGATCGTAGCACGCAGGGTGCCGCTCGCGACGATGGGCGGCTATGTCTATCCCAAGGTTTCAATAATGAAGCTGCTCACCATGCCGGAATCCAGGCGTTGGTCTACGGCAAGCGAGCCGCATATGGCCCTCGAAACGTATGAGCCGGCCTATATGTACAACTGGGTCAGGGAATTGGTAGGCAGCCCGTCGAAACTTAAAGCACTGGGTGGCGAGATTGATAAAGAGCTTGCGAAGTCCTATCCGGTGACTCCGGCCATCCGGATCGATCGCCGTTCCGTGCCCACCCCCACAGAGCCGATGTTCAAGCCCGGCCCGTTCCTGCAGAAGGTGCGCGACTATGCCGTGATCCGTTCCGACAAAGTGGTTTCGCCGAACGGAAGCTTCGAGATCAAGCCCTGAGCTAATCAGCAACCATTAGTGATTTTTAAACAGATTGAAAATCCCGCACTCAATGAGCGCGGGATTTTTTATTTGTACCTGTTGTAATTTTTTTCAACTTCCCTCATATTCAATAAATCCAATAACCGCCGAACCATCGGCCTAGCGAAAGGAGACAAAGAATGAAGAGTGTATTCGATACCACCTGCACCGACGGCATTTGCGCCATGTCTCCCGCTGGCATCGACGGATTCCGCTGCTTCCGCAGCTAAAGAATTCTCCCGAAAGCTAGGATTTTAAGACAGGCGTGAAGCGTCGCTCGTTCGGCGTTGGCGTCTATTCCCTATTTATTTTTTGTTCCATTGAGGTGAGTCATGAAAGCTGCGAAGAGGCAGATAGAGATACGTGTACCCAAAATCCGGGAAGTGAATGATTTGCTTCCCGAAAAAATCAAAGTAAAGCGTTGGCTGGTTTTCCTGCGCGCGCTGCTGGTCGGTCTGTGGATTTTATTCCTGCGCCGGCCGGTCTTGGTGCGCCAGCAGGGGCCGGACCAGCGCCCGCTTGAAGAACATGAATGGAAGCCGTGGGCTTGAGCTTAAACTGGGGAGCGGTAGGCGATACCGCCCCAGGTGAAGCCGGCCCCGAAGGCTACGAAAAGCAGAGTGGCTTTTTTAGGCACCTTGCCGAGTTCGTAGGCTTCGTCCAAAGCCAAAGGAATGCTCGCTGCTGTGGTGTTTCCGTAGCGCATGATGTTGTTGAAGACCTTCTCGTCCGGCAGGCCGAGCCCCTTCTGCACCATCTGGTTGATGCGGAGGTTCGCCTGGTGCGGGATGAGGAGATCGATGTCCGACACCTTCAGCCCCGCCTTTTCCAACACCTCAGCGGCGGCTTCCGGCATGCGTCTCGTGGCGTGCTTGAAGACCGCCGAGCCTTCCATCTTGGGATACTGGCGTGCTTCGTCGAGCATCTCTTTCTTGATCGAGGGCCAAAGGCGGAAGCTCTGGCCTTCTGTGAATAGCTGCGTGGCGTACTTTCCCTGGGAGTGCAGGGAGTGGGAAAGGATGCCTACGTTCTCGTTGGTCTCCACTCCCTCGAGGCAAACGGCGGCGGCACCGTCGCCGAAGAGCACGGCCACGTCGCGGCCGCGCGTGGTAATGTCGAGCCCGGCGCTATGCACCTCCGCGCCCACGAAAAGAATCTTCTTCATCATGCCGGCCTTCATATAGGCGTCGGCCGTGGCGAGGCCGTAGATGAAGCCGGTGCACTGCTGGCGAATATCGAGGGCAGGGGTGGTTTCGAGGCCAAGTTTTTCCTGCAGCAGGCATCCCGATCCGGGGAACAACATATCCGGGCTCAGAGTGGCGAAGATAATCAGATCCAAATCGGTGGCTTTCCAGCCAGCGCGATCGAGAGCGATCTTCGAAGCTTCCAGAGCAAGGTCGGAGGGGCCGACTCCGTCTTTTTTATCCACCCAACGGCGGGTTTCAATGCCCGTACGCTGCTGGATCCACTCGTCCGTGGTGTCCATCCATTGTGTCATGTCTTTGTTGGTGATGACGTTCTTAGGGGTGAAGCGCCCGGTGCTGCGGATGATGGTGCGTATGGCCATAAAATTCTTCCTTTATCAGGAAATGATACGCGCAGAAGGCCGGGGAGCCTAGAGTGATTTGCCTAGTTCTTGATGCGATAGCCGGTACGGAAAATCACGGTGATCACGGTCAGGCAAACCAGCATGAATACGAATGTAAGGCCGAGGCTGACCTCAAGCTGCACATCGGATTTCCCGTAAAAGCTCCAGCGAAAGCCATTCACGAGGTAGAGCACGGGATTGAAGTAGCTCACCGCCTGCCAGAACGGAGGGAGCATCGAGATGGAATAGAAGCTTCCCCCGAGGAAAGTGAGCGGCGTAATAATCATAAGCGGAATGATCTGCAGCTTGTCGAAGCCATCGGCCCAGATGCCGATGATAAAGCCGAGCAGGCTGAAGGCGAGCGAAGTCAGTAACAGAAACGTAAGCATCCAAAAGGGGTGGAGGATAGAGTAGGGCACGAAAAAGCGAGCCGTAAGCAGAATCACCAGGCCGATGATCAGCGATTTTGCGGCAGCTGCGCCCACATAGCCAATCACAATTTCGACCGCGGAAAGAGGGGCCGAGAGAATTTCGTAAATCGTGCCGATGAAGCGCGGCATATAGCTGCCAAAAGAAGCGTTCGACACGCTCTGGCCCAGCACGGCGATCATGGTGAGGCCAGGCACGATGAAGGATCCGTAGGCGTAGCCGTCGACCTCCTGCATACGCGAGCCGATGGCCGACCCGAAGACAATGAAGTAGAGTGAAGTGGAAATCACGGGAGCCAGGAGGCTTTGCACTACGGTTTTGAAGAAGCGGCGCATTTCAAAAAAGAAGATCGCCCTGACGCCGTAGTAGTTCATGCTTTCCCCACCAGACTCACGAAGATTTCTTCGAGAGAGCTTTCTTTGGACTGCAGATCATGGAATTCGATTCCTTGAGCTGTGAGTTTCTTCAAGAAGTCGGGAATGCCAGAATGGGAGGCATTCGAATCAAAAGTATAGGTGAGGTGAAGGCCGTCGGAAGAGAGGGTGGTGCCGGAGTTGATGCTTGGGGGAAGTTCTCGCAATGGCGCAGAAAGATTTACAGTGAGCTGCTTCTTGCCGAGCTTGCGCATCA
>DATBTF010000011.1:0-9111 GCA_036559405.1 Bdellovibrionota bacterium | reverse complement strand
CCATAGCGTCAAAGGCAAGAATGTCTACAAGTTTCCCTCCGCCGATAAAAAGTTCTGCATTGACTGCCACAGCTCACCGCATTTGGACCAGTTCTCGAAGAAGTTCCAGGCGCCCCTTTGTGCCGAGTGCCACAATGCCTCGGCCTGGGACAAGCTCCTGCCCTTCAAACACGAGCTCACTCGTTTCAAGTTGACGGGCAAGCACCTGACCACCAAATGCGAGGACTGCCACACCCAGACCGATCAGAAGTTCGCCAACAAGCCCTACCACTACAAAGGCAAATTCCTCTTCGAGAACGCCGACAAATCCTTCTGCATCAGCTGCCACCAGAACGTGCACGCCAAACAATTCCACGAGAAGTATTCACAGCAAAGCTGCGTGACCTGCCATACCACCGAGAGCTTTGCCAAGCAGAAGACCTTTGACCACTTCCAGACGCTCTTCCCCCTGCGCGGGATGCACGAAGAGCTGAGCTGCGACGCCTGCCATACGGCCACGCAAAGCCGCTTTCCGAAGTCGAAGTCCGTGATGCATACCTACGTCTGGCCGCATCCGCACGGCCAGTGCATCAACTGCCACAAAGATCCGCACCGCAATGAGTACGGCAAGGACTGCGCCTCCTGCCACCTCGAGGACTTCTGGGCCAACCAGAAAAACTTCCATAAAAATTTCACGCTCAAGGGCGCGCACGAGATCCTCACCTGCGCCGAATGCCATACCGGCGGCAAACGGCTTTCCGGCATGAGCGATAACTGCGTCGGCTGCCACCAGAAAGACGACGTACATGGCGGCACTCTGAGAAACTGCAAAGACTGCCACCGCCAGAACTTCTGGGAAAACGCCTCCTTCAAACACAACCTCAGCCGCTTCCCGCTCCGGGGAGCCCACCGCACCCTTGACTGCGTGGCATGCCATAGCACGGGAGTCTACAAAGGGATGCAAACCACCTGCGTCTCCTGCCACCGGCAGACGGCGCTTTCGTTCACCGGCACCCCGAACCATGCGCTCCTGCTTGATCGCGCCTGCTCGGAATGCCACAATCAATTCTCCTTCCGATGACGGCGAATCAATTCCTCAACTACCTGCAAGATTTCGTAGTAGAGCATTTCGGACTACTGGGAATACTGGCCTGTGGATCTCTTGCCGCCTGGCAGGTTTGGTCTCGTAATAAGAAACACGAGCTTGCGAAGAAAGCGCTCGACCATTCGATCCGGATGCAGATCCACGAGCCCCTCACGCTCCACCCCGAGATCAACCCCACGGTCTGCTCGGGCTGCGCCGCCTGCACGGCTGTATGCCCCGAAGGCGATATTCTCCGGATCATTGATCACAAAGCCGTTCTGGTTTCGCCTATTCGCTGCCTGGGGCATGGCGAGTGCGAGCGCTCCTGCCCCACGGGCGCGATCACCCTCGTCTTCGGAACAAAAACGCGCGGCATGGAGATCCCGCGCATCTCCACCCACTATGAGACGAACGTTCCCGGCATCTATATCTCGGGTGAGCTCGGAGGAATGGGCCTCATCCGGAACGCCTTCAAGCAAGGCCATCTCGCCACGACCCATGCGATCAGCAACCTCAAAAAGAACGTGAAGACGGATACGAGCGTCCTCGTGATCGGCGCCGGGCCGGCGGGCCTGGCGTCTTCCCTGACGGCTGCTGCCAGGAACGAAAAATACATCTGGATCGAGCAGAACTCCTTCGGCGGCACCATCACCAACTTCCCCCGCCAGAAGATCATCATGAGCCACCCCGCCGAGGTCCCCGGTGTCTGGTCGATGAAGTTTCCGAGCAACCGCGTGAGCAAGGAGCAGCTGATGGAGCAGTGGCTCTCGGTGAAAGACAAACATAAATTAGAAATCCGTGAGCATACGAAGTTCGAATCGCTGGAGAATATGGGCAGCCATTTTTCCGTGAAAACGGACCAGGGGGTGATCACCACGCAGAAGGTGATCCTCTGCACCAACGTGCGTGGCACGCCCCGCAAGCTCGGCATCAAGAACGAAGACATGATGAAGGTCACCTATAACCTACTCGAGCCGGACCAGTACCAGGGCATGGACGTGGCCGTCGTAGGCGCCGGCAATAGCGCTGTCGAGGCGGCCAAACATCTCGCCAATCCCGAGTACAAAAACAGAGTGACTCTGTTGGTGCGGGGAAAAGGATTTGAGCGCTGCAATGCCACCAACCAGAAGATCATCCAGGAGATGGCGGAGGAGAAGCTCGTCGATATCTGGTACGAGTCCAACGTACTGGAGATCGAAAAAGATTATCTTACCGTCTGGAAAGACAACGAGCCCGTCTCGCTGGCCAACGACTTTCTCTTCATCTTCGCCGGGGCGGAGCTGCCGCAGAAATTCCTGATGAGCCTCGGCGTGAAGATCGACAAACGCTTCGGTACTCCCCGCGTTTAGCGGGTGATCCGCTCCAGCAGGCCCTTCATCACCCCGCTCAGCCAGGGCTGGGCGCCGATCAGTTTATTGTCGACGGTGAAATTTCTGGTGATCAGGTAGCTCTCCGGATACTGGTCCGTGTTGTACAGCGCAGAAACTGCGCCCTGGGTGTCGATCAAAAAACGCAGATTGGATCCGTGCTTGGTCAGATCAGGGTGGGTGCGGAAAAAGAAATCAACGGCAGTCTTGGTGCGATCCACGGAGACGGCGACGAACTCGATCTCCGGCCGGGAACGGGAAAGCGCCACCAGCTCCGGCAGCTCCACCACGCAGGGTCCGCACCAGGTGGCCCAGAAGTGCAATACCACCGGCTTCCCTTTGAGCGTTTTGAGTTCGAATCCGTCGAGGGAAAAGTTCGGTGCTTCCTTGCTTAAAATAGTGGCGGGAGGCGTGCCCTGGAAAAGCTCAAAGCGATCGAAGGCGTAATAAATTACGGGGATCAGGAGCAGAAAGAAGGCGACTTTAAGAATTTTCAACTGGCTTAGAGGATAGACGACCAAAGGCCCAAAATAAATACACACCGAGCACGAGCGGAAAGAGTGAGCCCGCGATAGCCCCGATAAAATAGGCGGAATTGTTCGCTTCGCTCGGAACGATCAGCAGGCTGGCCATGCGAACCAGGCCGATGAGCACATACAGAGCGGCGCCGAATCTTTTCTTTATGTACACTCCCACCGTTACGGCCAGGAAAAGCAGCACGTCCACCAGCTGAGTCGCCCAAGGCACGCCAGCGGCAAACTTCTGGTAGGCGGCCGCCGCCGCAGCCAGGGTAATGAGCGCGCAAATCACGACTACGAACCATCTGGCGATATTTTCCGACCGGCTGAGCATCCTAACCCTCCTGAAGCAGCTTCGTCCCCTCTCCATGATCGCCAAATTCCCCTACAAGCTCAACCATTTTGGCTTTGACCCTCACCCGCGCTCCGGGCAAAATAGGGCAGAGGGAAAATTGGGCATCTGGAACTTTTACTTTCTAGCGAAGATCTACCTCTATCTCGGTGGCTACATTGATTTCCATCCCCTCCTGAACGCCCTTTTCTTTGCGGGCGTGGTTCTTCTTCCCCTTTGGCTGCCGCGTCTCTTTGCCTCCCGCGCCTCGCGCCTCGCCTTCGGCACGATCGCCGGCTTTCTCGCCTTTCTGCTTTTCTGGAAGGATTCCTTTTTTCCTCCGATAGGCACCGCTCTTGCCTTCGCCGACAAGCCGTCGGCCGCCTATGTCTTTCACTTCCTTCTTGGCTACTGGAATCCCTGGGTCGCGCTCGTGCTTGCTCTTCTTCTTGCGGCCAGCATCTTCGCCCTGCGCTACCGGCTGGCGCTCGGGCCCGTTGTGTTTTTTCTCGTGGCGGCCGTGGGAGTGCATGATCTTTTGCGGCCGCACGAGCCTCTCGACGAGGCGGTGGATCGTTTCTATGCCGCCGAAGCACAAAAGAAAACAATGCTACCCGTGCCTGCCAGCGGTTCACGCCCGTTCGACATTGTCATTCTCCATGTCTGCTCTCTCTCGTGGGATGATCTGAAGGTTGTGGGCCTCGAGAAGCATCCCTTCTTCGCCAATTTCGATCTGCTTTTTACCGACTTCAATTCCGTCACCTCCTACAGCACTCCCGCCACCCTGCGCGTGCTTCGCTCCACCTGCGGCCAGGCTTCCCACCTCGGCATCTATAGTGATGCCGACGAAGATTGTTATCTCCTGCAACAGCTGCGCCGTACGGGCTACTCTACCCAGGTTGCTTTCAACCACGAAGGAAAGCTGTCCAAGGAGATGGCTGAAGACGGAATACGCTGGGGCAAGGCGGATCATTTTTTCCCGCTCACCGGAATGGCGCCGGAATCGCGGAACTTCGATGAAAGCCCGCTATACAATAACTACGCCTTACTCGAACGCTGGTGGAAAACCCGGCTGGCCAGTGGCAATGAGCGCGCCATGCTGTACTTCAACACCTCCACCCTGCACGGAGGCGCCCACCTGATCGGGCAAACGGACTGGTGGAAACAGGACGAGCTGCGTTACCAGAAGCTCACCAACCATCTGTTCGACGATCTCAGCCGCTTTTTCTCCCTGCTGAAGGAATCCAATCGCGATGTGCTCGTGGTTTTCGTGCCCGAGCATGGTGCAGCCCTGCGCGGCACGAAGATCCAGGCCAAAGACCTGCGCGATATCCCGCTCCCCCCCATCACAAAGGTGCCGGTGGGGCTCAAATACATCCGCCACGGCTCGGTCCCCGCCAAACAGACCGTGGTTTCCACGCCCACGAGCTTTCAGGCCATCGCTTACCTTCTGGCCGCGGCCTTGCGTTCACACGGCAGCGGCGATGGCGCGCCCTGGTCTTCCACCGGGATCGAGCGCATTCCTACCACGCCCTTCCTTTCTGAAAATGAGAGCGCCCGCGTCTTCCGCTTTGAAGGAACCACCCATTACACGGTGAAAGGCGGCTCCTGGCATCCCCTCCGTGAATAGCGATTTCAGGGCGAAACAGCCGCGCTCGGGTACAATAAGTCCATAGGAGAGTCCGATGCACCTTCGTCTCGCTGTCTTACCGCTCATCCTGCTTCTCACCTCCGCCAGCGCCTTTGCCTTTCCGGAAGCCCTGCCCGGTTCCGTCTGGCTCAACGGCAGCCGCGACATGAACGGGATCGAAGGCTACGGCACCATGGGATTCGTAAACCAGGGTGTGCAATGGTTTTCCCTCCCTGGAGAAATTCCCTTCACCACCTACGCCGCCTACAGCTGGAGAATAAGGGAAAAAAACCGCACCCACTACAACACCAACGGTCCCTCGGTAGGCGCCGAAATTTCGAAATTCTCCACCCAGTTCGGGATGGAATATGCCTGGCAGGATTATCCGAATCTGCCCGACTACCGAAAAAGTTTCGTGACTTACCTGAAAACCTACCAGCGCTTCGATTTCCTCAAGGGAGACGAACCCAGCCTGCTGGGCATTCCGGTTCTGGGCTTTCCCACCACTTTCTGGACCTCCGTTACCTATGACTACGGCAAGCTCGAGGGCGTGGGCAGCATGGGTTACCTCAACCAGGGAATCGACTGGTTCCGCCTTCCGGGAAAAATCGTCTTCCGCACTTTGGCCGCATACCACTGGCGCCTCCGCAGCCTGAACCGCGCCTTTTACAATATGCATGGTCCCGGCCTGGGCGCAGAGCTGGAGCTTGCGCCGTTTACGGCCGGTGTGGAATACGCGTGGCTGTGGTACCCGGAGCTGAACCGGAACACGAAGGACTTCCGTCTTTATCTGACGGCCTATTTCGACTGGGGCGTCCAGCGTTAAGCCGGGATTCTGTCTTCGGCGCTGCTCTTGAGGGCGTTGATCTCTTTTCGCTGCTGGGGCGAAATCTGAATGGACGTCGAGAAACGGATCCCCACATCGCAGGGCGGATTTTTCTGTCCGGACTCGCGCACACAGCGGATCACTTCCGCCTGCAGCACGCCTCCCATCCAGGGAATATCCACCATTACCTGCTGTCCGTTGCTGAAGGTTTCAGGCAGCTTCAGGCGCGCTCCGGCCTCCGAGAGGTCCACCAGCAGGCCGAGCACCTGGGAGGACGACTGTTTGCCGGAAACATAGACGGGAATCAAGGCCGGCAGCCTTGAGCTGCGGCGCTGGTTCGAGGTCGTTTCTTTCCGGCCTGGCTCTCGGATCGAGGTCGTGGCCACCACCTTCGGCGTGGCGTCTTCGAAAAAGTAGCGAATCAGCTCGATGCGCGAGGCATAGGGCAGCTCCGCATAGCGGAGGTTGGTTTCATATACGGAATGCCGGTCTCCGGCCTTTTTCACCTTGCAGCTTTCGACCACGGCCTCGAGAGTGAGGTGGCTGTCGGGCAGGTCGAGCTCAAACCGCAGCATCGAACCGGCCGCGAACTCCTTCATATGCAAGAAGTGCAGATTGCGGTTGGAGATCGCCGTGGCGAGCCCCAGGCCTTCGCCCCCGAATTTCTTTCCGTCCACGGTTTCGATCCGCAGCGGGCGATAGTCGAAGAACGAGTAGGCATCGTTGCTGAAGGGACGCTTCGTGCCCATGGAAATCGCGTAGCAGGCGGTGAGCAGGTTGTAGATCGCGAAACCGGAGGCTGCGCAGGTGTTCAGTACGTCAACGGGTGCGAGCGAACCGCTCCACAGCTCACGCAAAGCCACGACCATGCAAATCGACGAGGTGGAGGCGATGGCAATAGATGGGAAGATGGAGGTCAAAGGCATTTGCGCGTTATGGGTCTTGGGGGTCACGCGGAAGCGCCAGTTCACCGGCATAAGGCCGAGGGCGAGTGCCTTGGCGTAGTTCCAGAGGTTATAGAGAAAGAACACCTCTTTGGTGAAAACACGTCCATGCCCTCTAGCCAAAGTTTTGAATGCCAGGATGGAAAGAAACATATTCACGAGCAGGGGCGCGATAAACCATTCGGGTGCGTCGAAGGGGGAGATCTTGAACACGAGGAAGAGAAAAGGCGCCAGATAATAGAGGGTCTTCTGCAGGGCCGAAAGATAGTACATCGGGATCAGATAGAGAATCCGCTGGGTGAAAGAGAGCCCGCTCGGGCCGAGCAGACGCACCCACTCCTTCCGCATCAGCTGCACGGAGCCGAGCGCCCAGCGCGCGCGCTGGATCGCGTAGGGAAGGATGGTGGCCGGCGCCACGGCATAGGCCAGGGGCTCGGTATGGTAGACTGTCTTCATCTTCTGAGCGTGCGTCAGGAACGTCGTGTGCATGTCTTCGGTCACGGTGCCCGTGGCGAAGCCGCCGATCTTTTCCATGGAAGAACGGCGATGGAGGGTGCCGCTGCCACAGCTCGTGGCCGAATCCAGATAGTCCATGCCCGGTTCCATGATATCGAAGTAGAGCGACTGTTCGTTCCAGATCTGGGCGCTGGCGCTATCTTTACGATGCTGAAAACTGTCGACGTTATAAAAGGTCTGGGGCACCTGCACTAGGGCGACGCTCGGATCATCGAAATAGCCGAGCAGCCGGCTGAGGAAGTCGTGGCGCGGAATTCCATCGGCGTCGAAAACGGCGATGATTTCACCCTTGGTATGTTTCAAGGCGTGGTTCAGGTTCCCCGCTTTGGCATCTTTATTGTCCGGGCGGCTGATGTATTTCACGCCCATCTGCTTGGCGAGCTCGGCCACCTCGGGGCGCCGGCCATCGTCGAGCACATAGGTCTCGTGCGGATAGTCCATCTTCTGGCAATGGTAGATCGTCTGGAGAAGCATCTCCGCGGGTTCGTTAAGGGTGGTGATGAACACATCCACGCTCGGCGCGGAGCGAAGATCGGGGCTGGTCCGTTTCCGCAGGTGAAGCGTGGTGTAGGCGAAGCGCACCAGCGAGGCGTAACCGACAATCTCGGCGAGGAAAAAGATCGCCGAGTAAACGGGGAATACGGGGTTGAGCGTATAAACTCCCCGGAACACGAGATAGACGCCGCCGAAGAGCAGTCCCAGAAACACGAACAGCTTTTTCAAAAAGCTCAGCGGATGCAGCTCTTCTATAGGTTGATGGGAGGATTCGTTTACGGATTTGTGTGATGCCATTCCGGCTCATCGGCGGAACTTACGCAAAATAAGAGAGGAATTGCCGTTCGTGCCCATGCTTTCTGTTTACCTTCCAGCTCCCTCTCACGGATGAGATAGGGAGATGCGTCCGCCTTACCTGGGGGCGTGAAAGGCGCAAAATTTTCTGGTCACGTGCAGGGCATCGGATTCATGATCGAAGTGGTGAAATTCCTCCCATTTCTACTCCTTTTCCTCTTCTCTTGTGCGTCGCAACACACCACACCCAAAAAGCGCGCTCTCGCCTACACGCCCTGCCCTATCTCCCAGGATCTGCGCGATCTGGCCAGACGCAAAAAAAAGCTGATCGGCACCGCCGTGCATTCGCGCGCATTCGCTGAAAATACGCGCTACCGCAAAGCATTAGAGGACGACTGGAACCTCGCCACGCCGGAATACGCGATGAAGATGTCGTTTCTGGAGCCGGAAAAAGAGCAGTTCGATTTCCGTGAGTCCGATGCTATCGCCCGCTTCGCCCAGAAACAGCAAATGGTGATGCGCGGCCATGTACTGGTCTGGCACCGCGAACTTCCCGAGTGGGCCGAGAAAGAGTCCGGTGATGCGGAAGCACTAAGAAATACGTTGAAGAGCTATATCACCACCGTGGTCGGCCACTACCGCTCGGAATTTCCCGGCCTGTTACGCTACTGGGATGTGGTCAATGAGGCCGTCGACGACACCGCCTCCCTGCGCCGGGATTCCCTTTGGGCAGACATCGGTAACGACTATATCGAGCTCGCCTTCCGCTGGGCTCACGAGGCCGACCCCGCCGCCAAGCTCTTCTACAACGACTACGGCATCGAGGAGATGAATCCGAAGTCCGACCGGGTGTACCGGCTGGTGAAAAAGCTGCTGGAGCGCGGGGTGCCGATCCATGGAGTCGGCTTTCAGATGCATCTCGGAGAGGGCCTCAAGCACGACTTCGCCTCGATGGAGAAAAACCTCGAGCGCTTCCGCAAGCTGCGGCTGCGGGTGCATATCACGGAGCTCGATGTGCGGCTGAAGGTCGATGAAGGCGAGCAGCCCAGCCCGGCACAACTGAAACTGCAGGCAGATCTCTATGCCCGGGCAGCCGGGCTTTGCCTCGCCAGCCCCACCTGCGACGT
>DATBTF010000010.1:0-12391 GCA_036559405.1 Bdellovibrionota bacterium | reverse complement strand
ATTTGGCGCCTGGAACGAAAGAACCCGTCCAGATCTTCGGTGCACGTCGCTTTTAATAAAGCTTCAGATGCGAGCTTTTTGCATACCACTTAGTGAGCGCCAGGCAGTTTTTTGTCCCTGCTCAGGGCGTTCTGCACGCCGCTGATGTCGGATGAGTCCCTCTTCGCGGCTCCACCCGATGAGGCGGGCGCGCGTTGGCTCTTGTTCGCAGATTCAGCGGCCTTTTTGAGGGCCTTTTCCTGTGCTGCCGCATCGGCGGCGGCGTTCAAGCGGAAGCACTTTGCGGGGAGTTCGTCGAGCGACCTGTGGATTTCCCTGAGGCGGGTTTGCATGTATTTCGTAGTGGAGATCATGTAGTGGCCGCAGCGGCCGGTGGAGAAATCGATTCCAGCGGGAGCGAACTCGGCCTGGTGGCTTTTGAGCGTGGTGTGCAGGAAGTCGAGGAGCGCATTGCCATCACGCTCAATGAGCGGGGAAAGGTCGGGAAATCTCTGCTTTGCGGCCACGAAGGTGGCGATCGCGGCGCCATCGTTGCGGCGGGCGAGATAATCGGGACAAATGCGCTGGCTCATGTCCTTAAGGCCCTGGAGGTTCTCGAGCGAACGATGTGTCCAGTGCCTGCCTTTCTTGATCTGCGGGATCCAGTCGTCGTGCACCTCCGTGCGGCAGTTCGCGAGGAAGCTATCCCAGCCGTCGCCCTGCGCGTTGGCAGGGAGGGTGCTCAGGAGGAGGGAAAAGAGTAGAAGCAAGGGGCACCTCCTGTCAGAAGCTATTCAGCTGCTGGAAGAACCTCGAGGGAGCGGAGCAGTGGTTGCCGCCTTGGATATCGAGGGAAAGCTTGTCAGAAAAACTCCCCTTCAGGGCCCCCGCCAGCGTTTTCGCGGCCCCCGCCGTGGTGGTGGAAACGATCCGCAGCTTCAGAGCGGAGTTTTTCTGGTGAACACTTCTCCAGCGTGAAGTCTGGTCGCCGTAAATGGCATCGATGAGCAGAACTTTCCGCACGCGTGGCACGAGGCTTGCGCCGGCGCCGTTCAGTTCGGTGGCGAAGAAAGGCCCGGCGGCGCTGTGGCCCGCGAGGAGGAGCGGCAGCTTCTCGCCGATGATTCCGTCTATTCTGCTCATGTAGCTGCCCATCGCATATCCGGCGTCGCTTGCGGAGGGGCGCCAAGGCATGAGGCCAACGGCCTTCGCGTCCCGGAGCGTGGAGCTGAAGTTCTTCAGGTAGTTTTCGCCGGAGGCGCCGTTCCCGCAAACACCGATCAGGCCGTGCGCATAGAAGAGCGCGTGTTCGAATTGATCCACGCCTTTCGGGATCACCACGCTGTTCTGCGTGCCTCTAATCGAGCAGTAGATGCCCTGCCCGTCAGGCGTGTCGGTGCACTTGTAGTTGGCATCCTTGAATTTGTCGGCCATTTCCTCGGACGCGTCGAGAGAGGCGTTGTCGGCTATATCCTCGGGCGCTTCAGCGAAGGCCTTGTCGACCATGTCCTCGGACGCGTCGGCGAAGGCTTCGGTGTCCACGGAGAGAACGAACAGGGACAGAAGCAGGGGGAAATAGATTTTCATGGTGGTTTCCATTACTGGAAGTGATTCTTTTAACACCCTTTCTTAGGATACGCATGCGGGGCCCTCCGCTTCCATAATCGCGTTTTCATGTTCGCATCGGACTGGCTCGAGGCGGGCAAGGCCACGCAATACCAGCCGGGCCGGAAGTTCGAATAGTCGTTGGTATGGATAATCGAGAAACCGCCGCCTAATCGCGCGGACTCGCGTGCCGCTTCAGAGGGCGTGCTGTCGCAGGTGAGGATTGTGAGCCAGGGGCAGCGGTCTACATGCTCCTCAGGCTGTACTTGTTTTTCGGAATCGTTCTGTGCATCGTCCTGTTCCGGATCTTTCGGTGCAGGTGCCGGTGCCGATTTTTTCTGAGGCTGATCCTGGGCCTGATCTTCCTCGTCATCCTGATCATCTTGATCTTCCGAATCTCGAGGGATCGGCGGCGCTGAACCACCGCGCCTGCCCGGGCAGTTATAGACCAATAGCCGCGATCTTTGCTGCTCGTTCACGATGGACGTACAAGGCGAGGAGACGTCCGTCTTGATCTGGTAGTTGCTGTCGGGGCCGTAGCGGTCACCGGCGTAGAACAAAACTCCCGGATGCGCATCGGGCAGGCTGAAGAAGCAGCCGAAAATCCCGCTATTCCCGCCCTTCTGCGGTACCGCGGCCAGCACGGTGGGTCGCCCGTGGTGCATGCCTGGTTTGTCAATACGATACTGGAGCGGCCGTAAGCCCGAGGGGGACTCATCCGGCCCGCCCGCACCGTGCTCGAGGCGGCAGCGAGGCCCGCCCCTCGGCGTCGCCGAATAGTGGGTCACGAGATTTCTTGGATAGGTCATCGAGACCGTGAGGCCGGCGAAAGGATCGGCCTTGCCCTCGGAGGGAGCGAAGAGAGAGGTGAGAAGCAAAAGTGAAACGACCATGGCGAATTCCCTTTCCTTAAATGCCGTGCCCCTTCTTGAGCCCGGTGATGTCAGACGAAACCGAAGGACGCGCCACGGCTGGTCGCCGTCCTCCCTTTGCTACAACGGATTTTCCTGAAAGCAGCGCCACCCGCGATCCCACGCCCTTGGCCAGCCGATGCGAGGCGCTTCGGAGGCGTTTGGCGCCCGCGAGCACTTTACGCCCCTCGGCCGCTTTGCGGTCGAGCCGCGAGACCCAATGGCTGATCTGATTGTATTCCTGGCGATAGCAGGGGAGGCTCTCGCTCCAGTTCGTGATCCCCGGCCCATCGACCATGACCGTCGGATAGCGCGCGACCAGGTCGGCGCTTTGTTCTGTCTTCGCGATCAGGGCTAACACACGCTCCACCACGAGGTCATACTTCTCCTGGGACTGGCCATAACCAAGGCGTTGTCCGCTTTCTCCGGCAAGCGAAGCGAGATCTCGCGAGGCGTCTTTCCAGGCGCGGTCGATCTCCGCCCCGCAGGTCTCCGCCTCGTGCGAAGCTTTGGTATTTTCGGTGCAATATTGGATCTGGGCTTCCAGGCCCGACACAGAAAGGCACTGCGCGAACGCATCGAGTGAAAATAGGAGGAGAGAGAGAACGGCGAAACGCATGGGCCAACTTCCTATGTCTCCCCTATCCCCATTACTAATATCTAATCGGCCCTAAAGGCCCCATTCCTTTAACGCACAAGTAATTAAAATTATTGGATTTTATCGTTTTTTTCGGCGATCAAATAGCCTGGATT
Source organism: Bdellovibrionota bacterium (assembly GCA_036559405.1). Lineage (GTDB taxonomy): Bacteria > Bdellovibrionota > UBA1018 > CAIPTA01 > CAIPTA01 > JAKFYM01. Next base: position 9,143 of record DATBTF010000010.1, on the reverse strand, counting down.
GGCCGCGTTGCCGCGTTTTTCCCAGGCACGGCTTCGGGCAGCTCCGCGCCGCCGAACACCTGCAGCCGCGCCTTTCCGTACACCCGGCTTCCGGCCTCGTTGGTCACCGAGCCTTCGAGCACGTAGGCCGGATGGAGGTTGCGCATCTCGCGCACGTGCACGAGTAGCGACTGCTCCTCTTCAATCCCGGAAAGATCCGCTTCGCAGTCGCTGATGCCGACGAGGATGGCCCTCCCGAAGCCCGCCACGCCGAAGCCGCCGGCGCGGCGATGAAACGCCTTCACATAGCCATAGGCCTGGGCGATCCACTCCACCACGGTGCTGGCGCGGGGGGAGCCGTCGGCGGCATGGAAGGCGCGGTCGTGGCCGAGCACCACGCGGCAGATGCCCTGCGGTCCGTTCGTGCTCTGATTCACCTCAAGGATCTCGTCCACCCAAACCATCGGGGCGCGATGGGGGAGATAATCTCCAAGATCGGAAGTGGGAACGGGTTGTTCGCGCAGATTCATGAGAACTCCTTTTTCATGCAACCTTAGCGACGAAGGCTGAAGCTGGCCAAGGGCTCGAGCGATTCGAGACCACACCACTCCACTTCGAAGCTGCTTTCTTTCTGTTTCAGAGTCACGCGAACCTTCATCCCTGGCCGCACCATGCCCATGAACTTCGCTTTGCGAAGGGCGATCTTCCGGGCCTGGAACGGAATCCCGCTGCGGCGGATGAGCTCGATCGAGCCGTCGAGCAATCCCACGGCGGGAAGCACGGGCTGATCGGGAAAGTGGCCGACGAAGTAGGGGCAAGTCTCAGGCGCCTGCCAGTTCGCGCAGAAAAGATCGCCTTGCTGCTCGAAGGAGGTGAAGTCGAAAACTTGCGACGGCTGAATCATCCTAAAAGGCTAGCGCACAGAGAGAGAAAAGCCTAATGGCAGAATGGATATCGTCGGTGCGTAGTAGTGTACGCATCGAGTTTTGGCTCTAGAAAATCTATTTATTCGAAAGCAAAGGACTTCGCTCTTGATGGGGGATGTATTTTTTACTCCGCCTCGGGTACCGGGATCGCCCGCAGAAACACGGTAGGGAAATGGCTGTCGGTAGGCTAGGAGTACGTCTCCTGCACCGGCAGGGCGCTTTGCCCCGCCGCACCATCGGGAAATTGTGGGCGGATGGGCGCGCCCTTGGTATAAATCTCCAAATTTCTTATAACCAAGGAGCTTTATGTCCCTGCGAATCAATTCCGAGGCCCCGAACTTCACCGCCCAGACCACCCAAGGCACGATCACGTTCCACGACTGGATCGGCAACGGCTGGGCCATTCTTTTCTCCCACCCCAAGGATTTCACCCCCGTCTGCACCACCGAGCTCGGCTATATGGCCGGCCTGAAGCCACAGTTCGAGAAGCGCAACTGCAAGATCATCGGGCTGAGCGTGGATCCCGTCGAAAATCACGAGAAGTGGTCGAAAGATATCGAGGAGACCCAAGGCCATGCTGTGACCTATCCGATGATCGGCGATACCGACCTCAAGGTGGCCAAACTCTACGATATGCTGCCTGAAGAAGCCGTGGGCTCGCCAGGCCGCACCGCCGCCGACAACGCCACCGTGCGCACGGTGTTCGTGATCGGCCCTGATAAGAAGATCAAGGCGATGCTTACCTATCCGATGAGCACGGGCCGCAACTTCGATGAGGTGCTGCGCATCCTCGACTCCTGCCAGCTCACCTCGAAGTTCACTGTGGCCACCCCCGTGAACTGGAAGCCGGGTCAGGACGTGATCATCCCGCCTTCCGTTACGGATGATCAGGCCAAGCAGAAGTTTCCTGCTGGCTGGAAGACGGTGAAGCCCTACCTGCGCGTGGTGGCCCAGCCGAAAGAGTAGCTAGTTCTTCTTTTTCTTTGTGCCCGTGATATCGCTCTGCTTCTGCGGCGGGTGTTTCACGGGCTTCACGTTTGGTGCGGTGGAACTTACACTGCCGGGGCTCAGCATGGGGAGGATCGTGGAGGCGTCCAGGCCTTTCTCCCCCTTGAGCGTCTTTCGCTTCAGCTGCCCCGCGATCTTTCCGGTGAGCTCTAACTCTTTCGCACGCGATCCGAGAAGCTTTGAGTAGGTGGCGATGAGATCCTGGGTGGAGCGGTAGCAGGGATTGTTGTCGAGAAAAACTTTGGCACTGAAGCCGGTGCCAGCCAGGGAGGCGAAGTCTTCCGGCAGCACCACTTCCTGCTGGTAGGCCGATACTGCCTCTTGGAGGCGCAGGCCGAGGGCGGCAAGCTCTTTCAGCTCGTCGAGCACGGCATCGTAAGCGGTCTCCGCGCTGGTCATGGCCTGCGACTGTTTGTCGGCGAGCGCCAGCCTTTCCAGGGCCTGGGTCAACGACGAGCGTGAGTCGGCAATCAGGGATTCGTAACGGTCCACGCAAGAGTGGGCAGCCTCGGTATAAATTCCGTTTTGCGCGCACTCTTTCACCTTCGGGCGAAGCGCGCTCGCGCTGGCGCATTGGATCTCCGCTTGTGCAGCGGAGGAAAAAAGCAGGGCAAGGGCAAGGAAGGCGCTCACTTGTAGACGTCCCGGCAGCTGAGATCGCCCGGCGGGCAGTCGGCCTGAAGAGCTTCCAGCGCCTTCGTGAGCTGGGCCAGGGTTTCCTGGCTGCCCGTCAGCTTGGCGTTCGCCTGCTGGATTTCAAGGGCGGCCTGCTTCTGGCGGAACTTGGTGCGGCGGCAGTAGCCCTCGCCCAAAACTCCCTCGCACACGCCCCAGTTGCACCAATCTTCTTTATCGTCGATATGGAGGGCGGCAGCTTTCGTTTCGCGGTCCACGCCGTAAACCGTGATCCCGCCCCGCCCGCCATTTGCCTTGCGCGCCTGGTTTAGCAGATGACAAAGCGGTTCGGGCTGGCCGGTGTAGTTATCCACGAGGAAGTCGGCCGCCGTTCCGATCGTATGTTCGGAGAGATTGGCGGCGATGCGTCCGGAGCATTGCACGGTTCCGAAGCGTGGGGCGCATTTATTCTTTTTCAGGATCTCGTCCTGGGATTCCTGCGAGCGGTAGCAGGAATAGGCGGGCAGCCAGCGGTTGTCGACGAGGGCGGAAAAACTCTTCAATTTTCCTTTCAATCCTTTGCTGTCCTCGACGCGCTTCCATTTTTTGCTGCAGGAACAGTCGCTCACATATTGAAAGCCATCCTGGGGCGGGTGCTGGGGCGCATCCGGGCAGGCGCTGGCCAGGGCGTAGGAAGAGAGAAGCAGAGAAAATAAATTCATGATGAATAAAATTATACCCAATTGAGGGGGTTTCTGAAGCGGGAAGCGGGCCAAAGGCATGGCCTATGCACTTACCGTGTGACAGCCGTATGAAAGGGAGGTTTAGCTATGAAATTCTTGTCTTGCCGCGACGCCGGTAAAATTTGCGACTATGTGGCCAAAGGGGATAGCGAAAATGAAGTACTTTCGGATGCCATGAGGCATGGAAGGGAAGTACACGGCATGGAGGAAGAGGATTTTTCGCCCCAAATGAAGGAAAAGATGCGGAGCTTGATCCGCGATGAGGAAGACTATATCGCCGCCTCGTAGCTGGCGGCAGATTTCCTGTGGTTCGCCGTCTTAGGTGGATTCGTGGGCAGTTGCGCGCTCGAAGCGGCGCCCTTGCCTCGGCTTCTGTTGTTTTTGGCCGCCAGCAACCTGGCTGCGCTCGCCATCTTTCCGGTCGCGGCGTTGGGTCCCGTCAAAGACTTTCGGCTTCTGCTGGAACTGGTTCTCCATGCCCGGGCGGCGGACGGGGCGATCCCCACTACCATGACGTGGACCGGATTCGGCATTTTCTCGGGAATCACGGCCCTGCTTTGCGCCCCATGGGCGAAATCCTCCTGCACGGCGGCCTGGGCCGCGAACATCGTGGGAGCGGTTCTGCTGGCCAACGTGGCGCGGGTTGCGGTTCTCTCTGCTCCACTTCCCTTCGCGTGGGGCGTCACTCCACCCCTGCTGCTCGCCTTCCACTGGCCTTACGCCTTGATCGTTCCGGTCTGGACGACGGCTGCGCTCCTGCGGAAAGCGGTCAGAGCCACTGAACGAACGCTTTTGCGGGCGGTCTTTATTGTATCGCTGGCCCGCTTCCGGCTGCTGTGGCCCGGCACCCCATTTTTTAAATTTTCCTTGAGGGCGTCCGCCCTGGGGACGTTCGGAGTGTTCCGAACGGCCTTCGCTGCGGAAGTCTTTTTTGAAGCTCTTCTTGAAGGGGCGCTCGGAGCGGCCTTCACCGCGCTCTTGGCGGTTCAGCTGCTCACGGGAGGGGCGATCGTTTTTGTGGGGACGCTTCTGCCCCGTGATGCTCGCCCAGTGGCCGCGCTCTTCGGGGGTCACGAAAGAAAGGGCCACGCCTTTGGCGCCAGCCCGGCCGGTGCGGCCGATGCGGTGAACGTAGTCTTCCTTGGCTTCCGGCAGATCGTAGTTCACTACCAGCTCCACGAGCGGGATATCGAGGCCGCGGGCCGCGATGTCGGTGGCCACGAGCACTTTCACTTTGCCGGAGCGGAAAAGGTTAATCGCGTTCTGGCGCTGCATCTGTGAGCGATCGCCATGGATACGCTCAGCGCGCATGCCGTAGTTCTCGAGGAACTCGGCCACGCGGTCGGTGCGTCTTTTGGTACGAGCGAACACCAGCACGCTTTCGGTTTGCGCGTTCAGGGCTTCGAGCAGGGCGTCCTGCTTGCCCTTCATGTCCACTTCCTGCATCCGTTGCTCGATGTCCACGTTGGCCGTATTGGGCGAGTCCACGCTGATCTGTTCGGGATCGCGCAGCAGCTCGCGGCAGGCGCTCTTGAGGTCGGGCGGCATGGTGGCGCTGAAGAGCAGGGTCTGGCGATCTTCGCTGAGGTGGCGGAGCACCTGGCGCACCTGGGGCAGGAAGCCCATGTCGAGCATGCGGTCGGCTTCATCGAGCACGAGCGCCGTCACATGGCGGAGCTTGAGTTTGCCTTCGGAAAGGTGGTCGTTGAGGCGGCCGGGGGTGGCGATGATCACCGGAGGATTCCGGCGCAGGGCCTGAATTTGCGGGCCGAACGAAACGCCGCCGATCACGAGAGCGGGGGAGTAGAGGCCCATCTCGCGGAGGTAGGGACCCATCACGTTCTGCACCTGAATGGCGATTTCGCGGGTAGGAACCAGCACGAGCACGGCACCTTGCTTGTCGTAGGCGAGGCGGGTGATCAGAGGGAGGGAGTAGGCGAGGGTTTTTCCCGAGCCCGTGCGGGCGCTCGAGATCAGGTCGCGGCCTTCGAGGGCGAGAGGGATGGCTTGGGCTTGCACAGCTGTGGGTTCAGTGATGCCCGCTTTTTGCAAAGCAATGCAGATTTTCTCGGGCAGGCCGAGTTCGAGGAATTTCATTTTTTTGTCCTTAGGAACAGTTCAGGCAAGACGGCTTTGGAGCTTTCTCGCGCGACATTCATCAATCCCATCTATCTAGATGGGTGCCGCTTCGGAGGAAAAAGGCACCATGCCTGGAAACTCAAAAGTAGCTGGATATGTATAGGAAAATGGATGTAACACGCCGCATACATAGGACCTACGAATATTCGTTAGAGCGATGTGCTTTTTACGATTCCAGCCTCGTGGAGGGCGGCCCAGGCCACCTCACAGTCGGTGCAGAGGCCGGCGCGGATCTGGGCCAGGAAGTCGGGCAATGGTTTGAGGACGATCTCAATGAACTCGGTGGGATCGAGCTCTTGCCCGGCCACGCGCTCGCAGCCGAGCGCCAGGAAGCCGTGGCGTTCGATGGTGGAGTAGGCGGACTCGAGAAAGCGTCCCAGGGGAATCAGGGTTTGGGGCGCGAATCCGGTCTCCTCGAGCAGCTCGCGCCGGACCGCCGCTTCCCAGCTTTCGCCCTCGTCCACGGCACCACCTGGCAGCTCGTCGACCAGGATCCCCGGCCCGGGGCGGAACTGGCGGGCCAGGATCACCTGCCGGTCGGGGGTGAGCGCCAGCACGCAGACGGCCCGGCCCTCATGAGCGAGCGAGTAGGTTTCCTGGCGGCCATCGGGCAGCTCGAAGAGCACGTCGAGGATTTTGCGGTATTTGGAGTGCTGGTGGACCTTGCGGGAGAGCGCTTTCCAGGGCTTCATCGAGCGCCAGGATGACATAGCTCCCAATCTGGCAGCAAGGCGAGGGAACGATGTCTAAAAGTCCTTATAATTATTGAAAAATGTATATTAGTATTTAAAAGTACGTCAAAATATCTTTAAGTGTGGATGCATCCATGTTATACATGGGCGCATGGAAATCCCCAAGGATCCCGTAAGCCAGCATCTGCGCTTTTTCACCTCCCTCGAGGTGGCGGAGATCCTTAAGATGCACCCCCAGGTGATCGCTCGGAAGCTGCTCGCCGGGGAGATCGCGGGCTACAAGCTCGGCAAAGACTGGCGCGTTTCCGAAGCCCAGCTGCTCGACTATCTCGAACGCCACTCCAACCAGCGCTCCTCCGACGCGAACACCCGCGTGGTGGAGAACTTTCTTGAAGACGGAAAGCTGAAGAGCATTCCCGCGGCCCGCTCCAAGCGCCTCGCAGTGCTGCGCTATCTCGTGGCCAAGCTCGACCCCCAGCGGGTGTACGACGAGAGCGAGATCAACCAGTTTCTGCAGACGTTCCATTCCGACGTTTGCACGCTCCGCCGCGAGTTCATCATCAATCGCCTGATGGTGCGCAAGAACGGCAAATACAAAGTTTCCCCCTCCATCCCACAAAGGACCTGAAGATGAAAACCCCGACACTGGTGCTGCTCACTCTGATCGCTCAAACCTCTCTAGCCTTCGGCTCTCGTAACGCCGGCACCGAGATGGCCGCTGAATTCCAGGAAGTCGCCCCTTCCGGCATGGGCCGTGGCGCGATCGTGGACGCCGCCTTCAAACCGGTGGACTGGGCCCAGCCGCCGCTCGGTTGTGTGGAAGACATGGTCCCGCACCGTGCCTCGCGCCCCTGCCCGGATCTCTCGGGCGTGGAGAGCCCGATGAAGGACTGGCCGGCGAATATGTCTGCTGAGGATAAGGCGTACTGGTGGGGCCAGCGCCGCGGCATCAATATCTGCCGCGTGGACGAAGTGTTCCGCCGCGAGAAAGCCAATCCCGGCAGCCAGCAGAAGGGCCACCTCGAGCTCGGCTGGATGGCGATGGATTCCCTCCGCAATACCGAGGTGAAGGTTCAAGCCGTATACGACGGCGCCCGCGAATCCGGCGTGCCCCTCCAGGTGCTCACCGGCGCTCTCTACCAGGAAAGTCTGTTCTCTGAACTCGGCATCGCCGACGACGGCGGCAACTTCTCCTGCGGCATGCAGCAGATCAACCTCATCGGCTGGTGCGCCTATATGAACAAGCAGAGCGTGGAAGACCGTACTGCGATGGGCTGGCCCGAGCACCAGGTTGCCTGCAACGACTCGCGCTACATCCAGCTTTCCCTCTTCCGCCCGATCTACGAGATTGCGAAAACCCGCCTCAACGGGCTGCCGGAATACCGGCTGCGCAAAGAGCACTTCCAGAACATTCCGCTCGAAAGCTTCGTGGCCAAGTGGCCCTCGGCTTCGCGCGAGATGCAGGAATATCGCTACAAGATGATCAGGAGCTATATCAACAACTGCTCCGATCCCCGCCGCGGAATTCTCGCCAAAGCGAACGAGCTCGCCCAGATCTACAACCAGTTCGTGCCTTCGGCGCTGAAGAACAGGGACCGCTACGCCGCCGGTGAGCACTTCAACCGCTCCTGCCGGGAAACCCAGCGGGACAATGCGTATCCGCTGCACACCGGCTGGCTGCTCGCCGTGGCCTCGTACAACGCCGGCCCGCGCGCGATCGACGCCGCCGCCTACTACAACCGCTGGAACCGCGATCAGCTCAACGATCCCCAGACGATGCGCGGTTTCCAGCCCACTGACATCGTGACCTCCCTCTACTGGGCCGGTAAATACAATCCCCAGAACGACCAGATCGAGTTCATGGGCCTCAACGGTTCCCTCAAGAACTGGACATGGTTCAAGGGTTGTGTGGCCCAGAGGCACATCGCACGCGTGATGCAACACGTGACACTGCTGCCCGAGTTCTTCGTGGATACTCTGGAAAACGGCGTGGCCTGCGCCCGCTCCACCTTCGACGCCGCCGGGCAGCTGGTGAAGACGGCGGTGCCTGCCGAGCGGCAGAAATCCTCGGGAAGAAAACCCGTGGATACCGATCCTCTGACCAGCGCCACCGGCGAAGGACTCGATCTCAGCAACGTGCTGCGCTGGTAGTGCTGGGGGGAGGGGGAATGGCCAAGCGAAAGACGAGCCAGGAAACGTTCTATGGAGCGTTGATCCTGGCTTTCGCTTTTCTCCTCCGCCTCGGCTCCTTCCGCCAGTACTGGCACCCCAAGGGCTACTGGATCTGGCATCATATCGAGACCGACGAACGCATTTACCAGGCGCTCGTGGAACAGGTGAACGGAAATTTCTGGAACTACACCATGCAGGGCACGGAGCTGCTTCCGAAGCTCAATCCTGGCGTTTACGACCACCCGCTCTTCACCCATCCGCCCGTCTTCATTTACCTCTCCTGGTTCCTCGAGAAGGTGCTGCACCTCCCGTTTCCGCTCGTTCCCGTATTGCAGTCGCTGGGAACGATTCTCTGCGCGCGCTGGATCGCACTCAAATTGTATAAGGATGAGAAGACCGCACTCTGGGCGATGTTCCTGCTCACCATCTGCCCGCTCAGCTGGTTCGTCTCGCAGAAATACTGGATGGAGAGCCTGCTCGCCCTCACTGTGAGCCTGCAGTTCCTGGCCCTGCTCTGGGCATTGGAAAAAAACGACGGAAAGCGGTTTCTCCTGGCGGGGCTGGCGATCGCTCTTGCCTATCTCACGAAATTTTCCGCCATCTTCGCGCTTCCGGGCGTCGCGCTTCTCTATGTGCTGAGGAGAGGAAAGAATTCGAAAGTTTCTGAAGTGCTTCTTCTCACCCTGCCCATTGTGCTGCTCGGCGGTGGCTGGTCGCTTTTCGCCCTCTGGAAGAACGGGGTGGTCACCACGCATATCGTGGACTGGGACTTCGCCAAATTCCCCTTCATGCAGCAGGTGCTGGCCCGCCCCTGGTACTACTACTTTCAAACGCTGGTGGAGTTCTCCCCGGTGTATCTGCTGGCCTTT
>DATBTF010000009.1:0-23053 GCA_036559405.1 Bdellovibrionota bacterium | reverse complement strand
AACGGAGGTGGCCGTGCCGGGAATGGACAAACCCTTCACCACCCGTAGCGACCTAGGCGTATTTTTTTCCAACAAGCCGCTCGTGATCGTGGGTGACGGCAAGGTGGCCAAGCGGGTGGAGGGTATCGAGAAGATCCGCGCCCAAGTTTCGCAGGAGGTGAACGACCAGATCTCCCGCACCACGGCACTCTCGCTGCTTAACGAGAGCCTTCTGCTCAAAACGAGCTCCGCGTTGGGGCAGGACATCTCGTGCCTCAGCGCCTTCGAGAAGAAGAAGCCGGGTGAAAAGTGGAAGTTCAGCCGGGAAGAGCAGGGCGCGAAGCTCGATTACGAGTGCCAGTTCGAGGGCTGGGCGGAGCTTGGAGCGAAAAAAGCGGCCGTGATCCGCATCCGCTCCGGCAAGCAGAAGACAGTGCGCGTGCAGCCGAACGGAGTGCCAGGGGTGGCAGAAACCGAAGGCTTAGGCACCTTTTATTTTGAACCGGAGACCCAGGAATCGCTGATGCATATGGAAACGAAAATTCTGGTTCTGCCCACAGAAGAGGAGCAGCGGAGCTTGAAGCGGAAAAACCTTCCGGTCCCTGGAAATCGCTCGCTGATGAAGCACTGGACCCACGTATACGCGCTTTAGGGCCCCCTGTTTTTCCATATAAAGATTACATGCTCGCAATTCTTTGGACTCCTAAAATTTATATGATACGCATACCGCCGTCTTGCTAAAGCAAGGTGGGTCCCGGGGGAGCATCCAGCGGAATGAACCGTATCTCCTGGGGAAAATGTGAGGGAGAAATCATATGAAAGTTGTACGTAGCTATAAAATGATGGTGGCCGCTTTGGCCCTGATGACCTTTGCCATGGGCAATGCGAAAGCCGACGATAATCTGGGTTTGTACCCGGAATTCGCTCCCATGCTTCTGAATTTCACGGCTTGTTCCCAGAACGGCCATGAAGTGCAGGTGCAGTTCAAGATTCTGAACTTCTCCACCAACCAGCTCACGCTTCCCAACCACTGCCGCCGCAATGATCGTCGCACCGACGAAGATATGCGCCAGTGCGGGGAAGAAAAAGACGGCAAGGCCGGTAACTGGGTGACCTACTCCTGGGCCACTAAAGAAGAGAACGCCGCTGCCGCGCTTCCTTACTTCACCGAGAACTTCCGCAAGCACATTAAGGATTTTACCGATGACCAGCTCGACCAAGACGGCTCCCTCGGTGAAATTGCCCTGGAAAAAGATGTGATCAGCGGTGAGCTGGACGACGGTAGCGGACGCACGGGCGACTGGCCGGTGAGCGTGAGCCTGAAAACCATGCTCCAGACCCAGATGAAGCTGGCCGAGACCAGTAAATTCTCGGGCATGCGCATTTACTTTCTAGAGAAAGATGGCACTTTTGCCCGCGTGAACCGCGATAAAAGCTGCACGCTGAAGATCAACTAAGCGATCCGCAGTCGCCAAAAACAAAACCCGCTAGCCTTAGATGGCTGCGGGTTTTGTCTTTTCAGCCTTCCGCGGGGGGAAATTTGATCTAAGATCCCTCCATGGATTATTCGCGTCTCTTCGTTCACGACCCGTCTTTTGCCCACCTGAACGCCGGCACCCGCACCCGGGTACCCTTACGTGTGCTGGACTTCATAGAGAGGGAAAGGCGGGAAGGGGAGCGCAATCCCACCAGAGCCATGTTCGTCGGGTACGACAAGATCTGGAAGGTGCAAAAGGACCTGGCTGCTTACCTGGGAGTGGATCCCCACGATCTCTTTCTCCGTGGCAACGTGACGGCGGCCTTCAACGACTTCCTGTTCGCTCTCCCGGAGCTTGGCGAGGGTGAGCTTGTGGCCACCGGCTGGGAATATGGCGGTATCGTGGGAGTGGCGCGCCAATGGGCCAAAGTGCGGGGCATGGATTTTCGCCTGGCGCCGCTTGCCGTTCGCCCGGAATGGACCTCAGCGGAGCTGGCGGCGGCCGTAGCGGCATCCCTGGGCCCGCGGACGAGGGTGCTCCTGTTGAGCCATGTGGCTACGGCCACGGGTGCGCTGCTTCCCATAACGGAAATTGCGCTCGAGGCGCAAAAGCGGGGCGTGATCACGGTGGTGGATGGCGCCCATGCCGTGGGAGCATTGCCGTTTCGGATCGATGCGCTGGAAGGCGTGGACTTCTATGGGGGAAATTTTCATAAGTGGTTTCTGGGGCCGGAGGGCACGGGATTCGGCTGGGTGGCCCCGCGTTGGAAAGAGAAGCTTCTGTGGAAGTTCGGAGGCTGGGCCCATGAGCGCCCGCCTCCTTTCTATCAAGGCTTCGGCGAGGGAGTGGCGGAGACTTGTCGCCGGTTCTTCCCCGGAACCATCGACCGCATTCCTTTCTTGGGTCTGGGGGAGGTGCTGGCATTCTGGGAGGAGCATGGTCACCAGAGACTGAGAGCCCGCCAAAGGGCCCTGCTTGACCTTGTGGCGGCCGAAGTGGAGGCGCTTGGATGGGAGCGGCTCAGCCCCCGGGAAGCGAGCCTCCTGGGCCCGCTGGTGAGCTTTCGCCGTCCCGCGGCCTGGCAGGGTGAGGCGACGGTTTTGGCCACCCGTCTCTATCAGGAAGCGAAGGTGCAGCTGGCTCTCCCTGTCGTGCAGGACATTCCGCTAGTGCGTTTTTCGCCCGGTGTCTATGCCGGCGAGGAGGAGATTCGTGAGGCTATTCGCCGCTTGCAGCACTGGCGCCCCTGATTTTCCCCAGGGCGGGGCGTCTTCGGTGTAGGCTGGCTCTATGGGCAAGCCGAAAGCGAAGCGCACCCCGGACATCCCCACTCTCGACCTCCATGGCGCGGTCATCGACGAGGTTTTCGACCTTATGGACCGTTTTTTGCGCCGCGAAGAAGCCAGCGGGGCCGATCGAGTGCGCATCCTCCATGGCAGGGGAACAGGCAAGGTGAAGGAGAAGGCGCTCGAGTATTGCCGCCTCGCCGGGCATTCTCCCGAGGAGGATAAGACCGAATCCCCCTGGGGGAATCCTGGATCTTTCTTGCTTTACCTCTGAATTTCGTCGATAAGAGCGCCCGCGCCATAGGAGAAATGGCGCTTTCCCCTCTGAAAAATGGCAATTTCTCCTGGGAAAAACCGATTTTCCCCTGGGAAAAATCAATTTTTTTTGGAAATCGCCTTGAATTCGGGGAAAAACCTGTAACACTGTGTCTCTAAGGAGAACCAAACTAATGGCTAAGAAAACTACTAAGAAGAAAACGTCGAAAGCTAAGAAAACCACCAAGAAGTCGGGTGCGAAGCGCAAGCCGAACGCTGCGTTCATGAAGCCCCTCACCCCGAGCTCTGCTCTGGCTGCTGTGGTGGGTTCGAAAGCGATTCCGCGCACGGAAGTGACCAAGAAACTGTGGCAGTACATCAAGAAGAACAATCTTCAAGACAAAGTACAGCGTCGTAACATCCACGCTGACGACAAACTGAAGCCTGTGTTCGGCGGCAAGAAGACCGTGAACATGTTCGAAATGACCAAGCTCGTGAACAAGCACCTCAGCTAATTCACTCTTGATCGACGCTAAAGAGCCAGTTGGAGAAATCCAGCTGGCTCTTTGCTTTTCACCGCTTCTTACTAAGCTTCTCTAAATTCCCAAAGCCGAGGCATCCCGACGAGTTCAGCCGTGAGCCGTACGAAGAGTACGGGGGAACGGGGAACGAGGAGGGTAACAAAGGATTTGGGAATTTAGAGAAGCTTCAGCGGACCCAGATCTGCCCTTTTTGCTGGATCAGTGCGCCCTTCCAGCTACGGGTGCAGCCGGTGGCGCATCTCTTTCCATGCAGCTCGGAGTTCATGCAAACGAAGAAGCCATAGTAGCCAGCCGCCGGATCGGTCATGTCGGAAAGTCCCATCTCTCCTGCGTCATTGAATTCAAGCGTTAGCTCTGGGGCGGGCTTTGAGGTGGTCGGATTGGGGGCCTGGTTCACTTTGCGGCAATCGCCAGGGGGCACGTGAGCGCTGTAGGCGGCGACCTCGGTGGATCCCATGGTGCTTGCGCCCAAGGTGATCCCACCGTCGATTCCGGGCAACACCAGGCGCAGGTTGTTCTTATCAAGGAAGTTCGAGGTCTCAAGGTAGGCCGCAAGGTTTTCCTTTGGCAGGCGGCCCTGCGAACCCGGCACCACGGCATTGTTGGGCGGCAACGAGCTGTATTTTTCAGTGGCGCTGGCCACAAGCGCCCATCCGCCCCCGTCGGTTTGCTGATCGCAGTACACGGAGAAGGGCACCTGGCTGCGGTTCGGCTGGATCGTATAGAGACCGTCGGTGGCTTTACCCGTCAGGAGAAGCTCGTAGCAGTTCCTCGGATCACCGGGCACCGCGCTCCGTCGCTGTGAGAACTCGATATCGGGGATCTTGATCCCGGCGAACTCGCCCTTGGGGTCTGACCGGAAGCGCAGCTTCGCCTGCAGGAGAATCGAAGACGGATCCGTGCAGTCGCTTTCGCAGACGGGCTTCCAGGTGAGGTCCAGGCGAAAGGGGCAGTTATCGCTTCCTTTGTCCGTGAAGCCCGCGCAGTTGTGTCCGTCGATCGTGAATCCGTTTGCCGGCGGGTTGGAGTCGTATACGAAACGGTTGGCGCCGTCCTTCATGTTTACCGGGCCACCCAGGACGAAGCAGGGAGAGTGGTCGCGGAGGCAGTTCGTGGTAGCGTTCGGCGCTCCGTTGGCCACCGTGCTTTTCCAGGCGTTGTCCGTTTTCATCAGAAGGGTGAAGCGTTCCTGGATGCGTTCGGCGCTGGCGGCCACCATGCTCAGCTTTTCCAGCTTGTCGCGTGACCTCTGCCAGTATTTCATCCCCCAAACCACGGCCAGAACCACGCCCACGGAAAAAATCACGTTGGGGAGAGTGAATCCGCGCTCCGATTTTTTTCCCGCCAGGATCATTCCGGTAGTTTAGCCTCGCGGAATTCGCGCATCAACCCTTGCACGATCTCTGCGGCGGGCAAGATATCCTCGATCAGCCCTACGCCCTGTCCGGCGCTCCAGACCTCTTTCCAAGTGGTGGTTTTCGCCGCCCGCTGCAGAAGATAAGCGCCCCAAAGGGAGCGCGCCATTTTGGTATACTTTTTCGTCAGGCCACTCTTCAGAAGAAATTCCTCAAGAGGGTTGAGCTCAAGGCCCTGCTTTTCAATATAAGCCGTCTTGATCACAGCCGCCGGAGTTCCGGAAATCTTTTTGGTAAGCACAATGTCTTCGGGTTCGGCCTTGAGGATGGCGCGCTTATAGGCTTCGTCGACCTTGGCTTCCTTGCAGGCGATGAAGCGGGTGCCGATCTGCACTGCGGAAGCCCCCAGAAGCAAGCAGGCTGCGATCTGCGTGCCGTTGGCAATGCCTCCCGCCGCCACAATCGGCAGGCGCACGTGTTTCCGTAGATAGGGGAGGAGCACGAGAGGAGAGGTGGGACCGGCATGGCCCCCGGCGCCAGCGGAGACCGCGATCAGCCCATCGGCGCCAAGGTCTTCCACCTTTTTCGCATAATCGAGGGTGGTGACGTCGCAGAAAACCTTTCCCCCCACGGATTGCATGGCCCGGATGGTTTCCTTGGGATTGCCCAGCGAGGTGATCACCAGGGGCACTCCTTCGTCGGCACAAACTTTCAGGTCGGCCGCCGCCCGCACGTTGGATTTGTTCACGATCAGGTTCACGGCGAAAGGGTGTTTACCCACCCGCTCTTTCACCTTCCGCACGGCGTTTCGGAACTCTGCCGTCGTGCGCCAGTTGAGGCTGGGCATCCCGCCTACGCCGCCGCTATTCGAAACGGCGCTTACCAGGCCTTCCTCGCTTACCAGAAACATCGGACCCGCGATGATCGGGTAAGAGCAACCGAGCATAGCGGTGAATGGAGTGTTCAAAGGATTTTCCATCGGTACCGATTCTACCGCAGGCCGACGGAAGATGGGCGGAAATTCTCCTGGTGGAACTCCCGTACGGGAGCGTTTGTTGACAATCATTCTCAAAAAAGATACGAGCCATAGAGAGGTGATTCGTGAACCTTTGGGACGCTCCTTTCCGCCGGCCTTTGCGCATCCTTGATCTGCAAGGATTGGGGGAGGAGGTGCGGCTGGTGCTCACGCAGCTCGGCCTCGACCCCGGTGAGACAGTGGAGAAAATGCATCTGGCCCCTCTGCGGGATCCGGTGAGCCTGCGGATCGGTGAGCAGCTGTTCACGCTCCGTGCCGAGCTCTGTAAGAATATTTTGGTAGAGGAAAAGGAGGGGGCCACACGATGAACCGTGAAGTGATCCTCGCCGGTCGTCCTAATTCCGGTAAAAGCACGCTCTTTAACCGTCTGGCCTCGGCCCATCAGAAGGTGGGAAACTACGCCGGCTGCACCGTGGAGAAGAAAACCGCGTTCGTGCAAATCGAGGGCGGGCGTTCCTTCGAGATCACCGACCTTCCCGGCGTCTACTCGCTGAAGGCCAACTCTCTCGACGAGGAAGTGGCGCTCCGCCATCTCGAAGACAAGCGCGACAGCAGCCGGGTTGTGTTCGTGCTCGATGGAAACAACCTCGAGCAGGAGCTCGTGCTGCCCCTCATGCTCAAAAAGCGGGGCTTCAGCATCGCCGTGGCCGTGAACATGATGGATGAGGTGCGCGCCAACCGAAAGATCCTCGATCTGGCGGGGATGACGGAGCTGGCGGGCGTGCCCTTTTTCCCGCTGGCGGCGAAATCAGGCGAGGGGGTCGACCTCCTCAGGAATTTCCTGGGAAGAGAGACGGAGGCGAAAGAAGGAAAGCAGCCGGCTCAGCCAGTTTCCGGAATTCCCCATGCCGAGATCAGCGACCTGCACCGGAAAGCCAGGTCTGAGGCACGGGAGCTGAATCGCCTGAACAAGGGTCCCCGCGAGAATCTCCTGATGGCCCGCGATCTGAAGATCGACGGATTACTCCTGCATCCTGTGCTCGGCCCGCTGATTTTCCTGTTCACGATGTTCGTGCTCTTCCAGTCGATCTTCACCTGGGCGGTGCCCATTTCCGACGGCATTGAGGCTGGCATCGCCCTGCTCAACGACCATCTGAAAGCCACCGTGACAAACGAGCTCCTGGCCTCGTTGCTCACAGATGGAGTCTTGGCGGGCATGGGGTCGGTGCTGGTGTTCGTGCCCCAGATCGCGATCCTTTTCCTGCTCATCGGCCTGCTCGAGTATTCGGGATATCTCCCGCGCGTGGCCTATATGGTAGATCGCCTGATGAAGCCCTATGGATTGGACGGGAAGGTATTCATCCCCCTGCTTTCGTCGGTGGCCTGTGCGGTGCCCGGCATCCTTTCCACCCGCACCATCGAGAGTGAGCGCACGCGACTGATCACGATCATGATCTCGCCGCTGATGACCTGCTCGGCGCGTCTGCCCGTCTATACCTTGCTCATCGCCACCTTCGTGCCCGCCACCACTGTAGGGCCGTTCAGCCTCCAGGGGCTGGTGATGTTCGGAATGTACTCACTCGCTGTTCTGGTGGCTCTCCTCGTTGCCCTGGTGCTCCACCGGCTGGATTTCGGAAAACGGAAGCATCTCGTTTCCTTCCTGAACCTTCCGCACTACCGCACCCCCAACTGGCCGGAGCTCCTGCGCTTCGTCTGGACGCGCGTCTACTCCTTCCTGCGCAAGGCGGGAACGATCATCTTCTCCATGGCGGTTCTGCTGTGGGCGCTGCTCAGCTTTCCGGGGAGCTATCCCGGTAAAAGCGAACTCGAAGCGAAGATCGCGGCATCGCAGGATAAGAAAGAAGAGCTCAAGCTGCTCGAAGACCAGAAGAGCGCGCTTCGGCTCGAGCACAGCTACGGCGGGCGCATCGGCAAGGCGCTCGAGCCTGTGTTTCAGCCACTCGGCTATGACTGGAAGCTGACGATCGGGATCCTGGCTTCGCTCGCGGCCCGGGAAGTGTTCGTGGCCACGATCGGAACAGTGTTCTCTCTAGGCGCAGTGGACGATGATACCGAAGGCCTGACCAAGGCACTGCGGGAGGAGAAGAAGGCCGATGGCTCGCCCAAGTACACGATCGCCACCTGTTTGAGCCTCCTGGTGTTCTTCGCTTTTTCGCTCCAGTGCATTTCCACGATCGGGGTGGCGAGGCGGGAGACGAACTCCTGGAAAATCCCTGCCCTGATGTTCGCCTATATGTTCGCGATCGCTTACACGGGGGCCCTCGTGGCTTACTGGGCTGCCACCGCCTTTCTTGCCTAAAAAATCATATAATAACAATAAGTTATATACGGAAAACTGGCCTTAAGCCTTACCAACTCCGCACCGATAGGCTTAGCGATGAACTACGTTAAATATTTTTTCGCCACCGCCGCCGCTGTTTTCTTCTTCGCCCTGGGGATCTACTTCCAGGATTTGATGCCTGCGAACGTGCGGGAGCCGGCTTCGCTTTCCGCCCCCATTCCGGCGCATGCGAATGCGAAATTTGACTCCAAGGCCACGGAAGCTTTCCGCGCTTGCCTCGACAGCAAGGTGAAGAACGGCTCGGTGACCATCGGTAAGGTGAATGTGGAAGGCCGCCGCTGGTCGATCGTGAGCATTCCCTGCATGGGCGATGCCGCCAAAGAACTCTACAACGCCATCCAGCCCTATTCTTCCGAGGAATATGTGCGCTACCGCGACAAACGCCGCGGTGTCGTGCGTTTCTTCGGCCGTCTGTATCCGCCCAGCCAGTGCGTGGAGCTGATCAGCAGCGGCAAGGGCAAGACCTCGAACGAATACAGCTGCTCCATCCGCATCGACGTCGACAGCGAGATCACCGAACAGCTGAAGCTGTGAGCGTGATAACAGAGCAGCTGAAGCTTTAGTAAGGTCTTCTTCTAAAAATAAAAAGCCGGAATTCCTATTTCTTGGCCGGCTCGGTCTTCCACTCCACCCGTGGAAAGAGCGGCTCGGGCTTGGCCACTTTCGCGCCCGCGGGCATCCCACGCACGAGCTTGGCGTCGGCCAGGGTCGGGGCCTTGTTCCAGCCGATGATCTTCAGAAGCTCGCCACACTTCGTGGGCATGATGGGCGACCAGAGGATGCCCGCTACGCGCAGCACCTCCAAACATATCGCCAAGGTCTCGGCCGCAGGAGCGAGATCCGGTTCCTTAACCTGCTTCCAGGGCGCTCGGTCGCCGATGTATTTGTTGGCGTCGTTGAGCAGCTCCAGTACCTCGATCACCGCACCCTGCGGGTCGAGTGCCTCGATTTTTTTCTGCACGCGGTCGGCGAGGCCTTCGATTTTCCCGAGCACAGCCTGTGACTCTGGCGAAAGCGGATTGACCAGCGCAGGTGCCGTTCCTGAAAAGTTTTTGTCGACCAGATTGGTGACCCGCGAGAGCAGGTTGCCGAGGTTGTTGGCTAGCTCCGCATTCACGCGGGTGACAACTAAGTCCGTGGAAAAAGAAGCGTCGGCGCCAAGAAAAATATCGCGGGTGAGGAAGTAGCGGAGCGGGTCGACGCCTACGATGTTTTTCACGTCGAGCGGGCGAACTACGGCGCCCTGGCTCTTGCTCATCTTTTCCCCGTCGATCATCCACCAGCCGTGGCCGAAAACCGTGGAGGGCAGTTTCACGCCCAAGGCCATCAGCATGCAGGGCCAGTAGACGGTATGGGTGGTGAGGATGTCTTTACCCACGAGATGTACGGGCGGATTGTCGGTCCACCATTTCTGGAACTCGGGCGCCCTTTCCGGCTGCTGGTAGCCCACGCCGGTGGTGTAGTTCAAGAGCGCGTCGAACCAGACATAGCAGACGTAGTCTTTGTCAAAAGGAAGCTCCACGCCCCAAGAGAGCCGCGCTTTTGGGCGCGAGATGCAGAGATCCTGCAGCGGCTTTTTGAGGAAGCCGAGGATCTCATTTTTCCGGTTCTCGGGCTGGATGAAGCCAGGATTTTTCTCGATATGCTCGATGAGTTTCTGCTGGTACTTCGACATCCGGAAGAAGTAGTTCTTCTCTTTGAGCGGCACCACTTCCTTGCCGGAGGGGGTCTTGCCGTTCACGAGATCTTTCTCGGTATAGAAGATCTCCTCGCTCACGCAGTAGAGGCCTTCGTAGTCCTCGCTATAGATCTCGCCCTTGTCGAAGAGCTCCTGCAGGGCCTTCTGCACCGCCTTCACATGAAATTTATCCGTGGTGCGGAAGAAAATGTCGTGCTGGATGTTCAGCTCTTTCCAGATGTCGCGGAAACGTTCGGCCATCTGGTCCGTATAGGCCTGGGGCTCCATGCCGTTCTTCTGGGTGGCCTGCTGCACCTTCTGTCCGTGCTCGTCCACGCCGGTGAGCATTTTCACTTCATTACCGAAGAGGCGGTGGTAGCGCGCGAGCACGTCGGCCACCACGGTAGTGTAGGAGTGCCCGATATGGGGAACGTCGTTCACGTAGTAGATGGGCGTGGTGATGTAGAAGCGCCGGCTCGCCATAGGGAAATATCTTAGCCTTTCCCCAGGCGTCTGGCTACCGGCTGGCCCAGCTCCACCAGCACTTCACGTCCTGCTTTTGTGTGCTCCAGCAAATCTGCCTCAGGTGTCCAGGCGCCTTTTTCGCCGTACACGATCACGGTGGAGGCGCCGAAGAGGAAGTAGCCTTTTTCACCCCCGCGTTCGAAGGGGCGTTCCATCGGGTGCGTCTGTACGATCCGCCCGACGCAGAGAGCGCCCACCTCCACATAGGCCAGCAGGCCGAAGTCTTCGGTCTCGAGCAGGCTGATCTGGCGCTCGTTGGCGAGAAACAGGTCGGGCTTGCGAGCGAGGGCCGCCGGATTCACGGAGTGGAGTTTGCCGTTCTCCGTGTGAAAGTGCGTGATGCGGCCGGCATCGGGGAAATGGAAGCGGTGGTAGTCCACGGGACAGAGGCGCGCGAGCAGGCAAGGGCCGTCCGCAAAGCGTTCCTTGCCGGGAGTGTCGCCGAGGATATCGCCTGCCTCGAGCTTGAGTCCCTTGATGGGAAGAGGGGAGTGTTCGTTCAGCCTGGAAAACGCGAAGTACCTCGCTTCGGCGAAGGCGCCCATGGTGCCTGGTTCCTGCGGAAACTTCCGCCGCCCGGCGCGGAAGCGGCGGATGAAGAAGTCGTTGAACGAGCGGAAGGGGCCGGGCTCGAACTCGCCCATTTCCACCCGGAACTTCCGCACGAAGGGTATCACCTTTTTTCCCGAAAAATGGGAGCTTTGCAGGCCTCCGTACACCTGGCTCACTGCCTTGCGCACCAGAAGGCTGTCGGTGAAAGCGAACCCCACGGGATTCCCGTAGAGAAGGTTCATCGCCCAGCCGCCGTATACGCTTTCGGTCTCGACCTGGCCGCGTTTTCGGTTCCAGAACTCGATCGCCATCAGAGAGCAGCCTTACAGTGGATGCAGGAGGAGTGGGACGACGGCACAGGTCCCTGGCAGTGCGGGCACAGCCGCGCGCCCGTGGGGGCCAGATCCGGGCCCAACGCCACTCTCTGGTCGAAGACGAAGCACTCGCCCTCCCAGTGTTTCCCGCCCATGGCTTCAAAGTAGCCGAGGATGCCGCCTTCGAGCTGCCATACGTTCTCGAACCCCTGGGCGGCTAGAAAGGGCGCCGCCTTTTCACAGCGGATCCCTCCCGTACAGAAGGTGACCACGGGTTTCTTTTTCCAGTCTTCGGGCAAAGATTCCACCAGGGAGGGGAACTCAACAAAGTGATCCATTGCCGGAGTGTGTGCCCCACGAAACGTGCCCAGCCGGGACTCATAGGAGTTGCGCGTATCCAGAAGCACGAACTCTTTCCTATCCCGGAACCAGGAATCCAGCTCGGCGGGACTCAGCCTTCCGGCCACGGCATCGGTCTCCAGAGGGGAGTGGCCGGGCCGGCGGAAGGTGACAATTTCCTTTTTCACCTTGATGCAGAGTTTTTCAAAGGGAACCCCGGTGGAGCTGCTCTCCTTGGAGCGCAGTCCGGCAAAGGGGGTGAAGGAGCGGAGCAGCTCCAGAGCCTTTTGCACGGCCTCGCGGCCGCCCGCCAGGAATCCATTGATCCCTTCCGGGGCAATAATGACCGTGCCTCTGACCCCCAGGCGTTCGAGGGAGGGGCGTAGGTCCCGCTTCAGGGCGCCCGGATCACCCAACTCGGCGAAGCAGTAGAAAGCGGCGTTCAGTTGCTGCATCCCCTCTGTTTACCGTAATATTCCCTTTATGCGCCATAGCCGGATCGGCTCTCTCGACGTTTTACGCAGCTTCGCCGTTTTATGGGTGGTATCGGCCCATACCACCTTTTTCCCAGGCGGACTGGTACAGAGGTTCACGAGCTGGGGCTCTCTGGGGGTGAATCTTTTCTTCGTGCTGAGTGGATTTCTGATCGGCTCCCAGTGGTTCGGCGAGCTGGCGGAGAGCGGAGGCCGGGGCTCTTATCCCCGATTTTTCCTGCGACGGGCCTTTCGGATCTGGCCGAACTACTACGTGCTGCTGCTTCTCTTTATCGTCTATTCGGGGGGGATCACGGGGGCCGGCCTGGATCCGCTTTGGCGTTATCTTTTCTTCGCGCAGAATTTCTTCCCCTCCGACGGCTTTGCCATCACCTGGTCGCTTTGCGTGGAGGAGCACTTCTACCTGATCTTCCCTCTGCTCTCGGCCTTTGCCTTTCGCGGAGGAGAGGGGAGGGCCAGACTCTGCTTCGTGCTGGTTCTGCTGCTGGGTTTTCTGCTGAGGGCAGGTCTTTGGCTGGCCCTTAGGCCGGATATGGTCGCGCTGGCCTCGCCCGAGGATGCCGCGCAGCTGCACTATAACTACTTTTACCACCCGACCTTCACGCGCCTCGATGGGCTGCTTTTCGGGGTGGCGATCGCCGCCGCCTATCGGTTCCGGCCGGATCTTTGGAAGAGGCTCACAGGAAAGGGAAATCTCTGGCTGGCCGCTTCCGTGGCCACGTTTTTCCTGACCGTTGCTCTGAGCTCGGAATCCCTCGGCCGCCAGCTGCCCTCCTTCCTCCTGGCCAAGGGTGCACCGGCAGCCCGGGGCTTTCTGGCGATGACGCTGGGTGGCTCAGGATTCGACCTGAGCTTCGGCTTTTTGGTGATGGCTGCCCTCAGCCCCGCCTGCCTGCTCTATCGCCTGCGCAGCCGCTTTACCGAGGTCACGGCCCTGCTGTCCTTTGCGATCTATCTCACGCATTCGGAAGTGGTCGGCTGGCTGGAGGCGAAGGCCCCGGTCTGGGGACTGCCAATGCAGGGCTGGATCGGCCTCACCGTAACCATGGCGGCGGTGTATGGCGCGGCGGCGCTGCTCTATGGGTTGATCGAAAAGCCCTGCCTGATCCTGAGGGACCGGGTGCTGGAAAAATTCCGTTGGTTAGGGAAAACGGCCTAAGCGCTTAGCGCTTTTTGCCTTTGAGGCTGAGAGCGCGGCGCAGGTGGCGCTCGTGCTCTTTCATCATCAGCTTCAGCACTTCTTCGCCGTTCATGTCATAGAGCTGAACGAGAAGCTTCAGCTTGTTGAGGGGCGGCGCGCAAAGGCCGCGCTCGAAGTTCGAGATGAACTGAGGCGAGGAATAGCCGAGCTTCGTAGCCACGTCACCTTGGCTCATTCCCACTTTCATCCGCTTGGTCTGCAGATAATCGCCCAGCACCTGAAACAGTTCTTTCATAAGACGGAAGCTCCTCAACAATCGCTATGGAAACCGGATCAATTTATAGTGCAAGCCGAGACGGAATCAATCATTTTTTTCTTTTTCCCCGGGGGGCGGTAAACAAAAAACATACTCGGGTTGGGAAAGACCTCTTGACAGCGATATTTTGCGCTTGCTTTCTGTGAGCGCCGATTTTTTGACGGTCATTCGTCGTCGATAAAGGACGCTCTGCCGCGCGTATAATGGCTGTCAACAAAAATTAGAGCGAAATGTCCAGGCTCACGGGGCAGTGGTCTGAGCCCATCACGGCAGGGTGGATTGCCGCTGCGCGGATTTTCCCTTCCAGCGCGCGCGAGACGCAGATGTAGTCGAGCCTCCAGCCCTTGTTGCGCTCCCTTGAGCGCTGCCGGAACGACCACCAGCTGTACTGATCTTTCTTTCCCGGATGCTGGTGTCGGAATGTGTCCACGAATCCGCTTTCGAGAAACTTGGTCATCCAGGCGCGCTCTTCGGGACGGAATCCGGAGCTGTCCTGGTTGCGCACGGGGTCGTGGATGTCGATTTCGGTATGCGCGATATTGTAGTCGCCGCAAATAATCAGCGGGCCGCGTTCTTTTTCCAGCTTCTTCAACCAAGGGATGAGCTCATCAAGGAACCGCATCTTGAAATGGTGGCGCTCGTCCGAGGCTGCCCCGTTCGGGAAGTACATGTTGACCAGCGTGAAGCCCTTGCCGAAGGCGAGGTTGGCCCGCCCTTCCTGGTCGTAAGGAGGCACCCCCATGGCCGGACGGAGCTCGAGTTTTTTGTGGGGGGTAAAGATGACCGTACCGCTATAGCCCTTCTTTTCGGCGCTGGCCCAGGTGCTGTGGAGACCATGAAGTTTCGGATAGGGAAGAAGGGCTACCTGGTCGGGATGTGCCTTGGACTCCTGCAGGCAGAAGAAATCCGCGTCCATTTCGTGCACGACCTTTTCCAGGCCCTTATCCAAGCAGGCCCGGATGCCGTTCACGTTCCACGAGACGATGCGCATGCGGCTTTATAGCACGCACAAAAATAGACTCAATGCGTAAATGCGCTTACTTGATGCCCAGGGCTTTCGCCGCAGCGCGAACGGGTTCGAAATCCTTGGGGGAGGCCGGCACCATTTTGTCGATGCCATAGAGGTCACGGAGGATCTGCTGGCCGTCGAGGGCCTCGCCCATCCGTTGCAACACTTTGGTGACCTGCTCCACCATGCCTTTTTCTGTTTTCCAGATCTTGTTGGTCGTGGTGAGGGCGTCTCCGGGTATGGGTTCGGAGATATGAATCATCTTGATCTGCGCGAGCTCCTCCGGCTTGTGCAGGTGCAGCTGCCAGGCGCCATCCTTGCCCTCGGTATCCACCACCCAGGTAGCTCCGGCGTCCGCTTTTTTCCCGAAGACTGCGGCCACCACTTCGTCGTGGGTGCCGGCGAAGCTCTGCTTGCCGAAAAAGGTATCGGGCTCGATTTTCTGGCGTAGCAGCTCCGCCCTGGGAATGATGTATCCGGTGGCCGAGGAGCGTTCCACCCAGACGATGCTTTTACCCCTGAGGTCTTCGAGCTTGTCGGCCCCGGAATCGGTACGCACGATGATGGCGCTATAGTAAATGCCCTGGCCCTTGCGCACGGCCTTGAGCAGCAGGCGGCCGTCGGCCTTCTCTTCGGCCTTCACAAAGCTGAAGGGCGGCAGGAAGGCAAAGTCGACCTTGCCGGACCGCAGGGCCGCCACGAGGGAGTCGTAGTCCTTGGCCACGAAGGTCTTCACCTCGAGCTCCGTTTTTCGTTTCACATAATCCGAAAGACGCTTCCCGTTCGTCTCCAGCTGGTCGGTCTTCTCAGCCGGGTTGAAGCCGATGGTGATTCTGGTGCGCGCGGCCTGGGCCGGAAGGGCCAGGAAGAGGCAAAAAAAGAGGAAAGCAGGGCGCATCTAATGGGAATTTTTAGCAAAGGCTGAGCGAACTTACACGAAGATTATTTTTAAGATTGTTTAGCGGATATGGTTGCCTTAAGCAGGGCTCGTTTCTACCCGGCTCATCATGTTTTCGAGGAAAACGATGCTGGGATTGTTGTCTTTCGCCCACTGGAGGTGGAAGTCGGAGGTGAAGAGCCCCACCAGATTCTTATGGCTGTCTTCGAGGAAGGAGAGCGTGCCTTTTACTGTATTGGAGTCCACCTTCTCCTTCCGCCCATCGGCAAAGCGGATCCAGCGAGCGTGCTTGAAGGGCTGCTGGCGGAGCTTCACTTCCACGCCGTACTCATCACGCATACGGAAGGTCAGAACCTCGAACTGCAGCTGGCCTACGGCGCCGAGAATGGGATCCTGGTCGCCGATTCGCGGGTCCACGAACATCTGCACCGTGCCCTCTTCGCAGAGCTGCTGCAGGCCTTTGTTGAACTGCTTGCGCTTCACGGGATCGGCTAGATCCACCCGGGCAAAGTGCTCGGGCGAAAACTGCGGAATGCCGGCGAATTCGATTTTTTTATTGCCCGTGAACAAAGTGTCGCCAATATGACAGCTTCCGCTGGTGTCCATGAGGCCTACTATGTCTCCGGCGTAGGCGACCTCCACCAAGGAGCGGTCTCTCGCCAAAAACTGGGCGGAGTGGGAGAGGCGCAGCTCTTTTTCCAGGCGTGCATGCTTGGCGTACATCCCGCGTTCGAACTTGCCCGAGCAGATCCGCAAAAAGCAGATTCTGTCTCTGTGGTTCTTGTCGATGTTCGCCTGGATCTTGAAGATGAAGCCCGAGAATTGCGGGTCTGTGGGTTCCACTACGCCGGAATCCGTGAGCTGGGCGCCGGGAGCGGGGGCCGTGTCGCAGAACAATTCCAAAAAGGCGCTCACACCGAAATTCGTACGGCCCGAGCCGAACATTACGGGAGTCACTTTGCCTTGCAAAAATGCCTTCGCATCGAAGGGACCGATGGTGCCGTCGACCAGCTCGATATCTTCGATCAGCTGCATATGCTCCGCTTCGCCCAACAATTCGGTGAGCTTGGGGTCCTTCACGGAATCAAAGGAGCGCGACTCGGGCTCGCCGGTGGCGAAGCCTTCGTTCTTGAAAAGGATCACCTTCTTGTGCATGCGGTGGTAGATGCCCTGGAAGCTTTTGCCCATCCCGATCGGCCAGGAGATCGGGTTGCACTGGATGTTGAGCACCTTTTCGATCTCATCCATGAGCTCGAAGGGCGAGCGGCCCTCACGGTCGAGCTTGTTGATGAAGGTGAAGATGGGCGTCATGCGCAGGCGGCAGACTTCATACAATTTCTTTGTCTGGCTCTCCACGCCCTTGGCGTTGTCGAGGATCATCATGGCCGAATCCACGGCGGCGAGGGTGCGGTAGGTGTCTTCCGAGAAGTCGGCGTGGCCAGGCGTATCGAGCAGGTTGATGCGTAAATCTTTATAATCGAACTGCATCACGGAAGTGGACACGGAGATGCCCCGCTCCTGCTCGAGCTTCATCCAGTCGGAGCGGGCGCTTCTTCTTTCCTTTTTCGCTTTAACCTCTCCCGCCTCGTGGATGGCGCCGCCATAAAGCAGCAGCTTTTCCGTCATCGTGGTTTTCCCTGCGTCGGGGTGCGAGATGATGGCGAAGGTGCGGCGGCGCTGGATTTCTTTGATGTCGGTGGGGGAGAGCATGGTCTGTTTCGGTTATCTGCTAACTGCGGCTAACTCCAAAAAAAGGAGCTTTCTTGAGTTTCCCTATGGGCTGCAATATACATTGCACCGCCCATAAAACCAATTTTTAGGAGTCATTAGTTATGCAGAAAACCATTCTTTTTATCGCGCTTTTGGCCTCGGCCTCCGTGCCCGCCTTCGCCCGCGACATCGTATCCTTCAGCTGCGAAAGCAAACGCAACGGATTCGGCGACGTTACCCTGACGGTGACGAAGTTCTGGATGTCGGACGACAAAAAAGAAGGCACCATGAGAGACGTCTATATGACGGTGTCTCGTCCTTCCGAGCAGAGCGCCACGGGCCGGACGAAGACCCTGGATAGCGATGCGAACTATCGCCCCACGAAGTACAAGAAGCACTTGCGCTTCGATATGAGCAAACTTACGGACGTAACGGATTTCGACAGCTTCACCCCTTCGGGCTGCTCGATCAAGGTAATGGTTCCGGACAACGTTATGAGCAGCCGCGTGAGCCGCATGGAAGTTCCGGTGACCCTGACCTGCGACGAAGAAGGCAACTCGATTTTCCTGGACTGCTTCGTGGCAACGGTTCGCGAGTAGAATTGAATCTGGCTTGATCTAACGAAGCCGGCCTTTCGAGGCCGGCTTTTTTTGTAGCGAATGCGTGGGTTTGTTGGACGAAAACGATTCATTCATAAAAAATAAATAATAATTATTGTGGTCGTGGTCCGAGTATTGGGGGCGGCGCTTTTGCTAGAAACTGATAAGCTCTGTCAGTAACGCGCTGCGAACTCAGCGCTGAGTTCGCAGCGCGTTACTTCGGATGAGGTCGTCATTTTCGGGATACATCTCTCGGTGTGGCCTGGTCCGTGGGCATCAGGATGATCTCCTGGATGTTCACGTGAGGAGGCCTGTCCAGCGACCACAAGATCGCTTCCGCGATGTCATCGGCCACGAGCGGCCGCATGCCTTTGTAAACCGCATCAGCTTTGTGCTGGTCTCCGTGAAAGCGCACCACGGAAAACTCCGTCTCGGCCATTCCGGGGTCAATCGAGGTCACGCGCACATTGGATCCGAGAATGTCGATCCGGAGGCTTTCGGTAAGCGCGCGTACGGCGGATTTGGTGGCCACGTACACATGGCCCTTGGGATAGGTCACGTGTCCCGCGATCGAGCCCATATTCACGATATGGCCGGTTTTGCGCGCGATCATTCCTGGCAAGAGGGCGCGGGTCATATAGAGCAGGCCCTTGAGGTTGGTGTCGATCATCTGGTCCCAGTCGTCGACGGAAGCGTCCTGGAAGTGATCCAAACCCGCCGCCAATCCGGCATTGTTCACCAGCACGGTGATGTTTTCCTGTCCCGCGGATTTCGCAAAATTTTCCACAGCCTTTCTGTCACTCACATCAAAACAGAATGAGCTCACTCTGCTGCTGCCGAGTTCCTTTACCAAGGAATCCAGGCGCTCTTTCCTTCTGCCAGTGATCCAGAGCTTGGCATCGGGCCAGGACTTGGCGATGAGTCTGGCCGTAGCTTCGCCGAAACCACTGGTGGCTCCGGTGATCACGACGGTTCCGTTTTTTAAAGAGGAGGTAGGCATGTTCACTACTGGTCGGTGGAGAAGGGGCCCAAGGCGTATTTCTTCCAAAGCGGCTCGTTCAATTTCAGGAACTCGTTTTTGAAGTGGTACTTATCCAGGAGTGACTCGTCCCACTTTCCGAGGAACGCCCCGGCGATGAAGAGCGCCTCGATCGTGGCGAGGCCGCCGTCGGGGTCTTTGCCTTCCGCGTTTTTGCGGGGATAGGCGGTTTCGAAGCCCTCGGGGATGCGCACGAGCTTCGGCAGCGGACGCACCACTTTCTGCAGGGCACCGGCGACCTTCTTCCAGTTGCAGTCGATCAGGCCGACGGATTCGTAAGTTCCCTTGTCCACCTGGCTCAGATCCTCTCCGTCGATATGCAGAAGGCAGTCGCTCTGAAAGGCCGGGATAGGCCGGGGGCCGGCGAAGTAACGGATGGCGAAGTCCTGGCGCTCCTTCTGCGGAAGGATGGTGCATTTGCGCGGATTTTCTTTGCGGTCCATCAGGATTTCGTAGCGGGGGGAATTCATGAAAGGAAGGATTAACGCACCCGGTCCGTGATGTCCACAGGACTCCGGATTTCCACGAGATTCAGGGGCGGGCGGTGCTCAAAAGGCTCCTGGCGAACGGCGCAGGGTTTGAGGTCGCAGCTGCGGCAATAGACGCGGCGGCAGGGGTCGATATGGAACTCGATCTCGCCCTCGAGGAAGGTGTCTTTCACCACGGCTTCCTGGAAGGCTTCCACCTTATCGTGGGCCTCCTCGACGCTCCAGAATTCCGGCACCACGAGGTGGCCGTCCACATGAATGCGCCGGCCATTTTGCATGGCGCGCACATGGTGCACGCGGATGATGCCCGGGTTTCGGTGGCGCTCCAGAGAAGCCAAAAGTTTTTCCAATAGGCCAGGATCGGCGGCATCAATAAGTCCGTTGATGGCATTACGTACGAGAGGGACGCCGGTATAGCCGAGCAGCATTGCCATGGCGAGCGCGATCACCGGATCGAGCCAGCTCAGCCCAGTGGCCTTCACCACACCCAAGCCCAAAAGGATGCCGACTGTCGTGAGGCAGTCGGTGAGCACGTGCTTGCCGTCGGCCACGAGTGCCACGGAGTGGGTATTGCGCCCGATACGGATGAGCACGAGTCCGAGCAGCCCGTTCAGGGCGCCGGCAAGGATCACGATCCAGAGCCCGCGCGTGAGGTCGGGGGCGGTGGGTCCCGCTGCGAGCGCCCGCAGGGCTTCGTAGGCAATGGCGATCGCCGCGAACGAGATGAGGCCGCCCTCGAACACCGCCGTGACGAATTCGATTTTTCCATGGCCGTAGGGGTGCTCCTCGTCGGGAGGATCTTCAGCGGCGCGGATGGCCCAGAGGGCGAAGGCGGCGGCGGAAACGTTTACGACACTTTCGAGGGCGTCGGAAAGCAGGGCGGTGGAGTTCGTGAGTTTGTAGCCGTAGAACTTGAGGCCCATGATGGCCAGTCCGCAGAATAGCGATAGCAGGCCGCCGGCGAGGCGGAGCTGGCGGGCGTTGGATGACGGTCCGGTCATGGGGATAGAGTACTATGCGGGCTTTATGGCTACCAGGGCCGAGCGCTTCTGCAGGCTGGGCGGAAGATCGTGCTTCTCCACTGCCAGACCGGCACCGAGAGCGGCATCTTTGGCCGCCCGACTCACGGAATAGGTTACAAGGCGTCCACCGGGGGCCAGAACGGCCGCAGCCAGGCGGAAGAGCTCGGCGGTCCACGCTTCAGGATTCGCTTTGGGAGAAAAGGGATCGAAGAGCACGGCATGGGCGAGAAAATTTTCCCTCGCGAGCCTTTCCAGCGCATTCTTAAAGTCGTCCTTTAAGATCCGGGCGGTTAGGTTTCCGGTTTTTAAAATTCTTTCCTGTACCAGAGTTTCCAAAGTTTCATTCTTTTCCTTGTCCAAGAAGAATTCCACTCCGGATAGATCCCGTTCGATGGAAACGAACTCGCCTTGGAAGCCGCTTTCTGAAAAATGCAGGAAGTTGGTGCCCAAGCCGAAGCCGAGCTCCACCACCCGGAAGGGGGCTGCCTTACCGAGCCATTGGTTATCCACGACGGCGGGGCGATAGAAGACGTGTTCGGCCTCCGATCTGGCGGCGTGCCGGCTTTTGAAACACTCTCCCGCCTCATGGTCGAAGACCGTGAGGCTGCCATCGGCGGTGGTGCGGAGCTCGAAGCGCATGCCCAGGGAATAGACTCTTTCCCCCTGGGTGTCAAAGCGCTAGGCTAGTGGGAATGCGGTTCCCGGCCCTTTTCATCATTCTTTTCGTCCTTTCCCCTCTGAGGGCAATGGCCGAGGAGATCCCTTGGGTGAGGATTGAGAAGATCCCTTATCTCACCCTGCAGGAATGGGAAAAGCGCACGGGCTTCTCTCCTTTCGTGGATCTGCCCCGCTCTCGGGTGCTCCTCGAGCGCAAAGACCAGCCTCCGGTGATCCTGCTGCTCGACGCGCCCTATGCGCTCCAAGGGGGAAAGTTCCTGGCTCTGCCCCAGGCGCCTTTTCTTCGCGGCGGAAAGGTGCTGCTTTCGCTCGACAGCGCCGAGCGCCTCTTTCCGCCCGTGATGCCCCACGAAGACAGGGAAAAATTCGAGGGCGACCTCGCCTCCGCCAAGGGCAAGGTGGAGAACTGGGGCTGCCAGGGCGACCGCGAGGTGAAGCGGATCTTCCTCGATCCCGGCCACGGCGGCTCCGACATCGGCACCAAGCACGGAGCGATCCGCGAAAAAGACATTGTGCTGAAGTTCTCGCGCCTGGCGGCCGACGAGCTGCGGCGCCGGGGCTTTCAAGTCACATTTTCCCGCACCAAGGATGTGTTTCTTCCGCTTGAGATTCGCCCCAAGCTCGCTAAGGAGTGGAAGGCCGATCTCTTCGTGAGCATCCACGTGAACTCCTCCCCCGTGGAAGGAGCGCAGGGCACCGAGACCTATATCCTCAACCAGGAGGCCACCGACGCCGAGGCCCGCAAACTCGCCCTGATCGAAAACTCCATCGCCAGCGAAGCCAAAAGCAAGGAGAGCGCGGTGCAGGATATCCTCTGGGATATGGAGCAAACCGCCTATCTCCAGGACAGCGCCTATCTCGCGTCTTATGTGCAGAAGGCGATCGTGGACAATGCGCACGATCTGCTGCAGCAGAAAAAAATCCTCGGCGACTGGAAGAACCGCGGGGTGCGGCAGGCACCGTTTTACGTGTTAAACCGCGCCCCCATGCCGGCCATCCTAGTGGAAATCGGCTACCTATCGAATCCTAAAGATCGACGCCTGATGGGCGAAAAAATTTTTCAGGAGAGCCTCGCCAAGGCGCTCGCCGAAGGTGTAAAAAAATACAAGGAAGCCTGCCGCAAAAGCCCCTGAAGCTTTCCTAAATTCTTGTGAGGAATTATGGCCAAAAGTAAGAGCAAAAAATCGCCCCGCGCCTCTGCCAAGGAAAAAGTCTCCAAGGTGATGAACCAGGTGAAGGAGCCGCTCTCCCTGCTCAACACTCTCAAAGAGGAAGGCCTCGCCAATGCCGTAGCCCTGCTGGGTCTCGCCAGCACGGTGGCCAGCGGCGCTTCGAAAAAGGTGCGCCTCGATTCCATCAAGCCGCAGCTGCGGGAGTTGATTTCCTCCATGGGCTTCGCCATGCGCGAAGATGTGGAGAAGCTCGAGAGCCGCGTGGAGGAGCTGGAATTGAAGGTTTCCGAGAAAGAGTTCGAAGAGATCCGCGCCAACGACGAAGAGTAGTTTTTCTTAGGCATTCCAGCGAATTTCCCAATCGCGTTCCCTAACTCCCGCTAACCCTTTAAAGGCGCGTGCGATATTGCAGCGCATAAATTGTTTATGCTATAAATCGCTCCCATTCTTAGAAGGAGTCCCCGATGCGCACCCTTGCTCTTTTGGCTTTTGCCTCTTCCCTTTTTGCTTTCGAAACCAACGCCCATGCCTATGGCGAAAAGCTGCAGAAGCTGCACTGCCAGGCCTCCAATGGCGTGCGCTACGAGTCCGTGAGGAGAGAAGACAGAGGCCTTCAAGTGCGCACCACATTGGGCATGGTCACGCGGGATGCCCTCGCCAGACTTAGCAACCTCACGATCGAAGGCAGCCATTCTCCGACGATCATCACTCTTACTGTTTCCAGCCCCTTCACCGACTCTCATGAAGACCGCTATCTGCTCGAACTCGACGGAGTGGATCCCACCAATACGGGCGTGCAGAGCGTGAGCGGACGCGTGAGCTACGGTTACAGCTTCATCGCGCTCA
>DATBTF010000008.1:0-16512 GCA_036559405.1 Bdellovibrionota bacterium | reverse complement strand
CACGCTCCCATGCGCAGATCGCCAAGGGACAGGCGCCGATTTTCCAGTCGGAGCTCGAGTTCGTGCAGCTCACCCAGAGCAGCCGCATCCGGCTCGTGCGCTACTTCTTCGAGGACGCCACGCCCAAGCTCTTCGCTTCCGCGCCAGTGGAAAAAGTGGAAAAAATAAACAAGACGGGGAACGAGCAGCGCGGCCGGCAACGGCTGCCAACGATCATTCCGATTTTCTACCGTTCTGAAACCGAACCCAGGAGCACCTTGGGGCTGCTCGCCGATATTTCCTGGACCGGCGCACGGATCAAAATTTCCGGCTCGCTCGAAGTAGGATCCACAATCGTGATCGACCTGCCCTGGTTCACGGGGTCCGTGAAGGCCGAGGTGGTGCGTTGCACTCGTGAGCAGGGGCAGGCGCATCCGCCCTGCGATGTCGGGGTGAGATTTTTGGCGAAAGTGGAGTTCACGCCCCAACAGCTCAAAAGCATCCAGGCGCTCAAGAGCAGCGCGGAGTTCTCCAGCGCAGCCTGATCAGTTGTTTTCCGGCAGCACGTAGCCGAGCTGTTTCAGCTGTTCGGCGTTCTTGCTCCATTTGGCGGTGACTTTCACGAACAGCTTGAGCACCACTTTCCCGCCCACCAGGCGCTCGATCGACTCACGGGCCGTCTGGCCGATTTCCTTGATCTTGGAGCCGCCCTTGCCGATCACCATCGGCTTCTGCGACTCCTTCTCCACATGAATGGCGGCGTGAATTTCGGGGCAGCGCCGGCCTTCGCCGGGTTCGAGGAATTGTTCGATCTCCACGGCACAGGAATAAGGCAGCTCGTCGCCGAGAAGGTAAAACAGCTTTTCCTGGATCAGCTCGCCCACCACGGTGCGCAGGCTCTGGTCGGTGAGCTCCTCGGCGGGATAATGAGCCGGGCCGACGGGAATCACGGCCTTGAGCGACGCGAGAAACGCATCCAGGCCCGCTCCGCTTTTCGCAGCCACGGGGAACATCTCTTTCACCGGCAGATCCGCCAGAGCTTTGGCGAACTCGTCCTGGGCCGAGAAGCGGGCGCCACCCTTGCTCCAGAGATCCTGCTTATTGAGCAGCACGAAGAGAGGTTTTGGCTCGAGTGCGAGGGACTTTTTCAGGCTCTCGATCAGAAATCGTTCGTCGGTCTCGGCTGCTTCCCCGGCCTTGAAGGGCCGGCTGCCATCCACGATATAGACCACGGCATCCACGTCGCGGAGCGAGTCGAGTGCCTCGGCTACGAGGAACTCGTTGAGCCGCTTGCCTTCGGGTGCGCGGTGCATGCCTGGAGTGTCCACGAAAATCAGCTGGGAGTCGTCATCGGTTCTGATGCCGCGAAAGCGGCGGCGCGTGGTCTGCGCCTTGGGAGATACGGCGGCGATCCGCTCGCCCACCAGAGTGTTCAGCAGAGTGCTTTTACCCACATTGGGCCGGCCCACGAGGGCCACGAAACCGCAGCGGAACTCAGGCATGGGCGTCCCCGGCGCGGAGGCCTTCCAGAAGAAAACGGGCCGCGGTCTGTTCCGCCTCCTTTTTGTTGCGTCCCTTGCCGAAACGTTTTTCTTTGCCGATCTCCACCATAACTTCGAAGGTTTTTTCGTGGTCCGGGCCTTCCTCGGAAACCACCTTGTAGGTGGGCGAGGCGCGGAAACGAGCCTGGCAGAGCTCCTGCAGCTGGGTCTTGGTATCGCCCTGGAGGGAATTCAGGGACTTCTCGTCAAGCAAGGGCAGGAAATGCGCCTTTGCCGACGCAAAAGCCGCCGGCAGCCCGCCATCGAGATAGATGGCTCCGAGCACGGCCTCGTAGGTGGAGGCGAGGATGGAGTCTTTGTCGCGTCCGTTGGTGCTTTCTTCACCTTTGCCCAGCAGAAGAGACTTCCCAAGCTCCATTTGCCGGGCGAGTTTAGCGAGAGTCTCCTCTTTCACCAGATAGGAGCGCAGCTGCGAGAGCTTTCCCTCGGTGGCCAGAGGAAACTTCGCCGAGATCAGATCGCTGATCACAAGACCGAGCACGGAGTCGCCCAGGAACTCGAGTCGCTCGTTGTGCTGGTTCACGAACTCCTCGGTCGCCTGTCCCCGACGTCCTTCGTTAGCATGCGACTTGTGCGAAAGCGCGAGACGCAACAAGGCCTCGTTCTGGAATTGGTAATGCAAATTGTCCTGAAGGGATGCGGGCATGGGTCCTCTAAAGCGAGAATTCTTCTATCATTACTCGACGCGTTAATCCAAATAACAGGAGCGAGGCCGGGCAGAGACCTGTATCTGAAAAGACATCCGTAATATTAAGCACTTACCGACGCGCCGTTCCGGGGGTCGGATTAAATATCAATAAAATCAATAACTTATATTTCGGCATCGGCACTGCAATCTTAAGGGCAAGGAGACAACATATGAACCCCTCGACCACCGCCCGGCTCTACTTCCTCTTCGCTCTGCTGATGCTCTCGATAGCCTGGAGGATCTGCGAAACCGCCGCCGACAACCTGCAGATGCACGCCATGCAGATCGAACAAACCCTCGGCGCTAATGACATCGAATAATCAGGTCTCGAGGTTCAGAACGCCCATGCGTCTAACCTCGCGGTCCATGCGCCCCAGGCACATGAAGGCGATCATCTGAAAGAAAGCCAGGAAGCTCCACAGAGGATACTGAAACGTGGCCGGGCGGTTTTTCTCGAAAACCATATGCCCGAACCAGCCGAAGCCATAGCCGCAAACCGGCATTGCCAGAAAAAAAGCAGGGTGGCGGGTGAAGCCCAGCCAAAACAAGGCCGCCCCAAAAGTGGCGCCAACAAAGTGAAAGTTCCGGTTCACCTTATTCTGGTGAAAGCTCACGTAGACAGGCCAGAACGCTTTGTACGAGCTGATATTTCCTGAATCGTTCATAAGCCATCCTTTCGTGCCCGCTTCTCCCTACGCGAGAGATGCGCATTCCCCTTCCAGAAAAATCGCAGGGGCCAGAGCGCGGCCTCTCCTGCATAGTCTACACCGATCCGCGGTCCGCTCCCAATCTCTTCTTTGGCAGGAAAATGTCCTCCCTGTTCAATAAAGATTGTTGGCCCGCGCAGATGCTCGCCATCGAGCTTGCGGTCGATGCGCATGGCCTTGCACAGCCGGCCCGGCCCGTCGGTGCGGTGGGAAAATTCGCACTCCGGCTCCACCGCCCGGATCAGCACCGCCTCCGGCTCGCCCGCCTTTTTCGTCACAACGTTCAGGCAAAAATACATCCCGTAGATCATGTACACGTATGCGTGGCCGCCCTCGAGGTACATCGATTTCACCCGCTCGGTATTCCGGCCCTTCCACGTATGCGCGGCGGCGTCGCCCGGTCCGAGATATGCCTCGGTTTCCACGATCAGACCAGAGAGCCTTTTGCCGCGCCAGACGCGCACGAGACGTTGACCAAGCAGATCCCGAGCCACCTGGGTGGTTTCGCGGGCATAAAACTTCTGCGGCAAAAGAAGAGAAGACATCCCTAGAGGTTGGGACAGTTGGTGCGCTGGCACCAGCCGTAGAGCTCGAGCTTATGGTCCTTCAATGCGAAGCCGAGGCCCTCGGCCACCTTACGCTGCTGGTCTTCGATTGCTTCGTTTTCGAACTCGAAGATCTTGCGGCATCTGAGACAGATCAAGTGGTCGTGGTGGTGGCCACCATGCTGAAGCTCGTACACGGAGGCGCGGTCGAGAAAACGGCGCTCCACGGCAAGCCCCGCCTCCACCAGGCTGTTGATGGTGCGGTAAACGCTGGCCAGGCCCACGCCGGAGAACTTCTTCTTCACGATCCGGAACAGTTCCTCGGCGGAAATATGGCCGCCGGCCCGCAAAAACTCGGCGATGATGGCTTCCCGCTGCCCGGTGAACTTCAGCTTATGCTGCACCAGATAAGCCTTATAGGCTTCGAGCACCTCGGCGAGCGCCGGCTCCCCCACGTTCTGCTTTATTTTCAGCCGCTTGTTCATGGGAGAGGCATACCAGAATTCTCCCAATTTTGATATTGTTGCCCCTATGGAAAAAACCGGTGCCTATTTCCCCGATTTCGGCAGCGACTACCGCTTCCCCGCCATGGAAGAGGCGGTGCTCCGCTATTGGCAGGAACAGCGGATCTTCGACCGCCTGCTGGCATCCAAAGACAAGCGCAAATGGTTTGGCTTCTACGACGGCCCCCCCTTCGCCACGGGCCGGCCCCACTACGGCCATTTGCTCGCCGGCACCATCAAAGACATGGTGCCCCGCTACTGGACGATGCGCGGCTGCCACGTGGAACGACGCTTCGGCTGGGACTGCCACGGCCTGCCCGTGGAGTTCGAAATGGAGAAGCGCCATAACCTGAGCGGCTCCCTCGCGATCCGCGCCTTTGGCGTGGATAAATTCAACGAAGCCTGCCGCGGCATAGTGATGGAATACGCGGGCGAGTGGCGCGAAACCGTGGAGCGCATGGGCCGCTGGGTGGACCTCGACAACGACTACAAAACCATGAACCCCGATTTCATGGAAAGCGTCTGGTGGGTGTTCGCCGAGCTCTGGAGCAAAGGCCTCATCTACCAGGGCAAGAAAGTGGTGCCCTACTCCTGGCGCCTCACCGCCCCGCTCAGCAATTTTGAAGCCTCGCAGAACTACAAAAGCGTGCAAGACCCGGCGATCACCGTGCTCTTCCCCTTCGAAGACAAGCCGTCTGAAGCAATGCTCGCCTGGACGACCACCCCCTGGACCCTGCCCGCGAACCTCGCGCTCGCCGTGCACAAAGACTACACCTACGTGAAGTATCCGCTCCTGCAGCCCAATAGCGCCGGCATCAAATACGCCTGGGTGCTGCGGGAACGCGCCAGCGCCTACGAAAAAGAATTGGACCTCACCAAGGAAGAGGACGAAAAGCGCGGCCAGGATCTAGAAGGCAGAAAGTACAAACCGCTTTTCTCTTATTACGAAGACCGCAAAAAGGCCGGCGCCTTTAAGATCATCCTGGGCGACTTCGTCTCTCGCGAAGACGGCACCGGGGTGGTGCATATGGCCCCCGCCTTCGGTGAGGACGACTTCTACGCCTGCCAAAAGGAAAAGATTGAGCTCGTGGATCCCACCGACCTCGAAGGAAATTACACCGCCGAAGTCAGCGGGGGCTCGCTCGACCTCCAGGGCAAGCACGTCAAGGACCCCGAGACCGATAAAGCGATCATCAAGTTTTTGAAAGAATCGGGACGCATCCTCAAGCAGGAGACGATCCAGCACAACTACCCCTTCTGCGAGCGCTCCGACACTCCGCTCATCTACAAAGCCATCTCTTCATGGTTCGTGGCGGTGGAGAAGTTCAAAGAAAAAATGCAGAAGCACAACCAGACGATCCACTGGGTGCCCGGACACATCAGGGACGGCCGTTTCGGTAAATGGCTCGAGAACGCCCGCGACTGGTGTATCTCGCGCAATAGATTTTGGGGTACCCCAATACCCGTATGGATCTGCGCCCACTGCCAGCACAAAGAGGTGATCGGTTCGCGCGAAAAGCTCGACAAGCTCGCAGGCAAACACGTGGAAGACCTGCACTCCCATTTCGTGGACAAAATCGAGGGCGACTGCCCGAAATGCAAATCCAAGAACGGCCTAAAACGCACGCCGGAAGTGCTCGACTGCTGGTTCGAGTCGGGCTCGATGCCCTACGCCCAGGTGCACTATCCGTTCGAGAACAAAGCCGCCTTCCAGCAGCAGTTCCCAGCGGACTTCATTGCCGAGGGCCTCGACCAGACCCGCGGCTGGTTCTATACGCTCACGGCTCTCTCCACCGCCCTATTCGACAAGCCCGCCTTCAAAAACGTTGTGGTGAACGGCATGGTGCTCGCCGAAGATGGCAAAAAAATGAGCAAGCGGCTGAAGAACTATCCCGATCCGGGCGAGATCCTCGGCAAATACGGGGCGGATGCGCTCCGCCTGTATATGATGAAATCACCGGCGGTGTATGGAGAAGAGCTGCGCTTCACCGAGCGCTTTTTAGTCGAAGACATGCGCGCCGTATTGCTGCCGCTCTGGAATTCCTATCAATTCTTCGCTTCCTACGCCAATATCGACGGCTTCGATCCCTCGCTCTGGAAAAAAGCTCCGGCTCTCGAGAAGCGCCCGCGCATCGACCAGTGGATCCTGGCCCTGCTCAAAGAAACCGAACTCCAGGTGCACAAAGAGATGGAGGCTTACGAGCTCGCGAACGTATTCCCGCAGCTTGCACGCTTCCTCGAGAACCTCACGAACTGGTACATCCGCCTGAATCGGTCGCGCTACTGGGCGAGCAAAGGAGATACATTCTCCGACGATAAACTTTCGGCCTATGCAACCCTCTTCGAAGTGCTGGATCGCTTCGGGCTTCTCCTGGCTCCCTACCTGCCCTTCTTTGCCGAGTACCTGAACGCAGCCCTGAACCACGGCCTCAAGCCCGACGGTCTCGCGAAGCACGACATCCAGAGCGTGCACGAGCGGCTGTATTCGCTCCCTGCGAAGCTCACGAAAACGGAAGAAGCTCTCGTGGAAGAGATGGCCGTAGCCCAACGGGCGATCCTGCTCGGCCGCTCGCTGCGGTCTGAGGCAAAAATTGGCATGCGCCAGCCGCTCAAGAAAATGAGCGTGGCGGGACTGAGCGAAGCCGACGCCAAACACCTCAAAGACGGCGAAGAGATGGTGCTGAGTGAGCTCAATCTGAAAGAAATCGTTTTCCTGAAGGACGGCAAGGGCCTCGTGGTGGAGAACGTGAAGCCGAATTTAAAAAGGCTTGGCGCGCGGCTCGGTAAAAAGATGCGCGAGGTGACGGAACTCCTGAAAACCTGGAAGAGCGCCGAGATCGCCGCCTTCGAGGCTGCGGGAAAAGCGGTTGTGGCTGGCGAAATCCTGGAGCTCGAAGACCTGCTGATTGAGCGCAAGGCCGCCGAAGGCAAATGCGCCGGCGCCCTTGAAGGTTTGGTTGCGGAGCTGGATACTTCGTTGACTCCGGAACTGAAGCGCGAAGGGCTGATGCGCGAGCTGATCAACCGCGTGCAGCAGCGCCGCAAAGAGATGAAGCTCAACCTAACCGATCGGATCAAAATCTCGTATCAGGCGGGCGGAGTGTGCGCGGAGATCCTCGCGGCAGAAGCGAAGAAGCCTTCGGCCCTGAGCGAAGAGACTTTAGCGAAGTCCTGGACAGCGAACTTGCCGGAGACCGAGGGCGGGAAAGAAAGCTTCCCCGAGCATGGGGATTCGTGGTTCGCATTCAGGGTGGAGGCAGTATAGAAAGCTACTCCAGCCGCCAATACTGAAATAAATCACCGAACATCGGATAAAGCCGATAACACCAGTACGCCCCTGCCGCGCTCAAGATCACCGTCATGATCGTCGCCACCCGCCGCTTTCGCCAGGAAGCGAAGACTCGAATTTTTCTTTTCATTTCTGTCCCACCCCTATTTGGCCGGCAAGGCGCCGCTGTCTCTCAATAAGGACTTTCGCTGCTCTTCTGAAAGAGAATCCCAGGCTCCTGCCTTTTCCCTCAAAGCTTCCTTCACCTTCTCCGGAAGTTCTTTCCATTTGGTGAATTGTAACCGGATCTGGTCCTTCTCCTCGGGTGAAAGGGTTTTCCAAGTGGCGAAGTTCTCGCGCACTTCCTGCTTCTGTTTGCCGGTAAGGCGCTGGAATCGCTGCATGGCGGCCTCCAGCTCTGCCTGCTCCTGGGGCGGCAGTGCCTTGAAGGCTTTCCAGCGTTCGCGCATGAGCTCTTTATCGCTCTCAGATAAATCATTCCAAGCCCGCCACTGCTCCTTCGTGGCATCGTTTTGCGCGAATGCGAGTGGCGAGGAAAGGAGAGTCAGGCCAAGCATCGCCAGCGAAATCGTCTCAATAAATGTTCTCCGGTCCACTCTGCTCATCTCAATTACCTTCCTTCTTCCGGCTCTCTTTCGTGTCCTTGAGCATTTTCAGCTCCTTGATCATCTGGAACAGCTCCATGTCCCTCAGAAGCTCCAGCCGCTTCACCATCTCCGGATCTTCCTTTTCCGGTTTCTTCAGCTTTTTGTCCGCAGCCATTTTTTCTTCTCAAGTTTTTGTGCCGCCACGAGCTTTCTCAAGGTGGGAAGATCTCGCAGCATTTCCGCGTCCCGCAGCATCTCGAAGTCATCGAGGAAGGCCGCATCCTGCGCTTTCGGCCCATTCCTCTCCTGAACGAAAAAGATCACGGCCACTGCCGCCGCGGCTACGAGCGCTCCCGCCCAGAACGGCTGGAAAATCCGGGAGAACGGGCTCCCTTTCGCACCCTCATTGTCCATAGCCAGGCGCGTTTTCCGCAAAATGTCGGAACGTAGCTTTTCCGGCATCGGTTCCTTGGCCACTTCTTCCCATCCCTTTTTGAACTTCATTTCCTCTCCAGTCGCTTTTTCAAATTTTCTCTGGCGCGGCAGAGCATGGAGCGCACAGATACATACGGCAATCCCAGCCTCTCCCCGATCGATTCGTAAGAGGCGTCTTCCTCCAGCCACAACATCAGCACCGCCTTCTGCGCGGGGGCCAGTCCGTCGATCGCCGACCTTATGGCGGAAATATCGTATCTCTTCAACAGCTCGCTCTCGAGATCGAAGTCGGAAGCGAGCCTTTCTTCGTCCGGCTCTTCTCTTTTGCTGGCGCCGAGATCCTTCCTGACCAGCGAAACCACGCAGTTCCTGGCAATCGTCATCAGCCAGGCTTTGAAGTGCCCTTCCGGCCTATAGGAGCCCGCGTAATGTACGACCTTGAGCCAGGCCTCCTGGGTGGCATCTTCGGCGCTGGCTTGGTTGCTCAAGGTACGCATGCAGTATCCATAAACAGAGGAGCCGTGCCGGTCCAAGAGACACTCCAAAGCGGAGTGGTCTCCCGAGGAGACCCGCGCCATCAGCTCGTCATCCGATACATCACTTTTCACTCTGATCCGATTTTAACGAGTCCCCGCCCTGCACGCAATCCGCTTAGGGCGAGGACTCGTTTATGCACAGCCTTCCTTAGAGTGCGCTATTGGACACTGGCGACACTAGCGGGGGCTGATCCGAGCCCGGCACGCAAACCAGCTCACCGCATCCTTTCTGGCAGCCGTTCTGGTCTTTCGGCGCCTCCCCGTAAGAGCAACCGGGCGGAGGAGGGGCGCACTGGAAGTTGAGCATCGGGCAGACCTTGGTGCTGTCTTCCGGGCATACGCCGCAGCCATGTTCCAGATCGGATATGGCTTGGCGTCCGTCCTTGCACCAGCGCACCACAGGGGGGCAAACGAATTCCGGTTCGCACTTATAGGCCGAACAACCCGCAGCGTTCACGCCAATCACCTTGGCCTTGTAACCCGGAAGGCAGTAGAGAAGCACGGTGGGGCAGGCTACAGCCTCGCACTTGTAGGCCGGGCAGCCCGCAGCGTTCGCGCCAATCAGCTTGGCCTTATAACCCGGCTGGCAGACGGGCATCACGGCGGGACAGGCCACAGCCTCGCAAGTTTGCACGGTACAGTCGCCTATCTTCTTCGTCACCGGAAACTCACCCGGCTTGCATTGCTGATTGGGCACAGCGGGACAGATGGGTCGAACGGGGCTACAGCCCACCTGCACTACGCAGCTGTGCACCTTGCGGAAAACCGGTTTCCTGCCGACACCGCATTCCCACCTGGGAGTGAGTGGGCAGCCGCCCGCATTTTTCTTAATCGGCAATACGAATTTGAGCTCTTTCCCAAACCCCGCATTTCCCTCCGAAGAGAGGCAACACAGGATGGCGATCATTAGCACGATAATAAGTTTCATATTCCCTCCTAGGCTTGTGCCTGCTTGCTATAGGAACGTGGGGGGAGGGAAAAGTACGCGGAAAATTATTCCTCCCTGTCTCCGGAAGGAGACAGGGGCCGCAGCGGAGCCATTTCTAAGGTTTTTTCTTGAGGTACTGCTCGGAGAATTTCTTATAGCAACGCCTCACGAGTTCGAAGAGTGAGCGCTCCGGGTCTCCCAGGATCAGCGGAGCAGACTTTCCGCGGTCCACATTCATCATGAGGATTTTCAGCTGCCTGATCTCAGCGTCTTCCTCTTCGGTGGCGCCAAGTTTGATGTCGATCCCTTTGCGTTTGGCGGCCGTGGCGATAACCACGGACAGCGCGCTGGGCACGGCGGGAGACGGGGCAGGCTCGCGGATCGAGCCTCCCTCCGGCAGGATCTCGTAGCTGGCTTGTTTGCTCTCCGCTTCCGCCTTTTCATCGCTGGGCTTGCCGAGCTCGTTCTCGAGCTTTTCCCGCTTGGCCTCTTCGGGCACGCGAGCGATCAGGCTGGCGATCCCTCCGCCCAAGGCGGCCCCCTTTCCCTTGCGGGACTTGGCCATCTCATGAATATAGGCCAACACATCGTTGCGCTTCATGCCTAAGCCCGCCTCAAGCTTCCCTTCGAGCTCGCTGACCTCTGAACCTTCCGGAAATCCGGCAGCCACCTCCGATGGAACACAAGGATTATTTAATTTTACCGCTCGGCCCACAAGTGTATTCAGCTGATCGAAGTTCGCCTTGCCCTCCTGCCCCCTGCCTTCTTCGAGGTTCAGCAGCGAGGTCATCGCGCTGAGTGCCGCCGCCTGGCAGAAAAATCCGCCTTGCCCGCCGCCTCTCGGAGAAGCCCCAAGACCGGAGGTTGACGTGCTCGTCGAGGACGAG
Organism: Bdellovibrionota bacterium; assembly: GCA_036559405.1. Taxonomy (GTDB): domain Bacteria; phylum Bdellovibrionota; class UBA1018; order CAIPTA01; family CAIPTA01; genus JAKFYM01. The sequence continues at coordinate 5,866 of DATBTF010000008.1, read as the reverse complement.
GTGACCGTAGCAGTGCCGGGAGAGGTAGCCGTGGAGGTTGCGATAACGGTGCCTGTCGCCGTTACCGTGGCCGTTACTGTGGCCGTCGCAGTGGCGGTTGCCGAAGCGGGCACGCAGGACCAAACCGGGCACCCATTGCCATTCTGGCCGTACACCTTGGTCTTGCCATTCGGGCACTCCACGGCCGCCTGATTGGGACAATCCTGCCCACACCGATACGTAGGGCAGCCGTTCCCATCCAGCCCGCCATAAACCGCCTGCTTGCCTCCCTCACAGGCCACCATCACGGCGGTGCAGCCCGCGGTGTACGCGGGCGGGGTGCCAGAGGAGGATCCGGGTTTGGGATCACTGGCCTCAGCCTGGGCCGAAACCATCGCTGCGCCGAAAATCGCCGCCGCGGCTACTGATAGTATTTTTTGTTTATACCGGGCCAACCGACCCCTCCACCCAAAGAAACACGGAGATCCGGAAAAATACGCGGAGCTATTTTTCCTCTAACTGCCGGTTCTTATTGTGGGATACCAAGCACGAAAACTCAAGGAACAGGCCGCCGGCTAGTGAGTCCCACAGCTCGCCTTGTCTCCGAGCTCACAGGCCCGTTTCAGCGCCAGCTTTTCACGTTCCGAAGACCTCTCTCCACCCCAGCCGTTGCCATAAAACTTCGCCAGCTCCAGGCAGCGCTGCGGGCGCCCCAAATAGCAAGCCTTCTCAAACAAGGCCCGGGCCAGCTCGGGCTGGCTTTTCGGCTTGCCGCTTTCATCCAGCAAAGTGGAGCCGGCATTCCCGCAGGCGCGGGCGTCGCCGCTATTGCAGGCCTTCACGAAGTCGAGGATTTCGGCAGGAACGCCATTTAAAGGAATCGGATTTTCGCCAAAGGCCGCCGATGGGGCCATGGTCTTCACAGCCAAGGCGGGGTCTACCTTTTGTGCCAGCAGCGCCTGTGCCGTGGGCAGCTTTAAATCCAGTGGCAGGCCGCTCTTGGCCTTCCTGGACAGAGCGCAGCCGATTTTATTCGTGAGCTCGCAGTAGCGTTCGAAATATTTCGCAGCTCTTTGCCTGTCGGCCGGCCCGGCTATTCCATTTGCATGGTAACGCCCGGCGCGATCGCAGCGGTCGGCCTCACCCAGATCGCAGGCTTGCTCGAACCGCTTCAAAGCGAGCGAAAGGTCGCGGGCCAGCGCGTCCCCCACCTCATAAAGCCCACCGAGATTCCCGCAGGCGAAGGCCACGCCTTTATCGCAGGCCAGAGTCAGCGTGGTCGCCACCGACTGCATGGCCTCGCCATTCGTCTTGGGCGCTTTGAGATCCTTGGGCAGGGGGCGATCCATCCCATCCATCGTAATCCGCCTGCCGTGGGCCAGAAGGTAGTAGTTCACGCAGCTCACGGATTCGAACAGGCGGCAGCCCTTCAAAAATAGCTCGGCCGCTTTTTCCATCGAAGCCGGCGTGCCCACGCCATTCACCACGAAGGTGCCGGCGCGCAGACAACGCAGGGGCTGGCCGAAGCGGCAGGCTATTTCGTAGAACCCAAAGGCCTTCGCTTCGCTCTTCTCCACGCCCATGCCCGTGGCGTAGACCGCTCCGAGGTTTCCGCAAGGCTCGCCCTCGTTTTTTTCGCAGGCCACCTGCCATTCGGAAATCTTCTGCTTGAGCAAGGCGGGGTCGTACCGGGGAAGATCACTGTCTTTTGTTCCGGCGGCAAAACTGGAACTGAAGACAGTCAAAAACAGCAAAAAGAAATGCGCCACCCTACTCCACCCTGAAAATCCGGATAGAGAGCGGCCAGGTCAATGTTTTCTTGTCATTCGGATCGCCCCACACCTTCTGCAGAGCGGTGATCAGGTTCATCCGCGGGTCTTCGTTCTTCTCTTTGATGTATTTCTGGAGTGCGCTCCAGGTGCCCAGGTAGCCGTAGAACTCAGCCAAGTTCCACTGGTGCACCATGGCCATTTTCGGCGACGGCACGCTCTTGAACGGGAACTTCTCCTTGGCATATCCCTGTTCCACCAGCTTGCGGCCGGGATCCCAGTACTTGCCCAAGGTATCGGTATAGAAACCCTTCACCAGAGCATCGATCTTGGGCTCGATGAGGCAGAGCTCGTAGCACCAAACGGCCAGAATCGCCCCCGGATGGGCCACCCGTCTCACTTCTGCGAAGAAATCGGATTGACGGAACCAGTGGAAGGACTGCGCCGCCGTGATCAGGTTCACCGATCCGGATTGAAGCCCGCTACGTTCCGCCGGAGCACTACGGTACTCCACTTTGGGATGAGGGGTAGCCGAATACAGCTGCCGATCGGAGGCGTCGGTGGCAATCACCTTCTGAAACACCTCGGCCAGCCCCACTGCCGCCTGGCCACTGCCGGTACCGCAGTCCCAGGCGAGAGTGCGGGCGCTGCTGAGGGCGGCAAGCTTCCGGAACAGCTCGGGCGGATAATCCGGGCGATACCTCGCATATTCGCTGGCCTGTTCTGAGAAGAGATCCTTGAAGTCCGCCATTTTTACTCCTTTTGCCCGTCCATCATCAGGAAGAATGCGTATTCGAGAGCCGTTTGTTCCAGAATCTTAAAGCGTCCGGAGGCGCCTCCATGGCCAGAGTCCATCTCTGTATGGAGCAGCACAAAGCCATCGCTGGTTTTGAATTTGCGCAGTTTGGCCGTCCACTTCGCGGGCTCCCAGTACTGCACCTGCGAGTCGTGCAAGCCCGTGGTTACCAGAAGATGGGGGTAGCCCTGCCTGGTTACGTTGTCGTAGGGAGAATACTGCGCCATATAGCGGTAGTATTCGGGCCTCCTCGGGTCGCCCCACTCGTCGTATTCACCGGTGGTCAGCGGAATCGAGTCATCGAGCATGGTGGTAAGCACGTCCACGAAAGGCACGCCGGCGTGGATCGCGCTGTACAGGTCGGGGCGAAGGTTCACCACCGCGCCCATCAGCAGGCCGCCCGCGCTCTCGCCCTCGGCGTAAACGCGTTTCGGATCGCCATAACCCTCCTTCAACAGATGCTCGGTGCAGTCGATGAAGTCGGTGAAGGTGTTCATCTTCTTGAGCAGCTTTCCGTCCTCGTACCAGTGCCGGCCCATCTCGGAGCCTCCACGGATGTGCGCGATCGCATAGACGAAGCCGCGGTCAAGCAGGCTCACGACATCACTCTTGAAGGAAGGATCCTCGCTGCTGCCGTAGGAGCCGTAGCCATAGATGAAGAGAGGTGCCTTGCCATTCTTCACGAAGCCTTTTTTGTAGACGAGCGAGATCGGCACGGAAGTCCCGTCCCTCGCCTTGGCCCATACGCGCTCCGACTCGTATCTGGAGGCGTCATAGGTGGGCACCTCGTACTGCTTGCGCAGGACGCTCGCGGCCCTGGCGAAGCCGTAGTCGTAGATTCCATCCGGGCGGTTCATCGACTCATAGCTGTAGCGGAGAAAGTTCGTTTTATACTCGGGATTGGCGGACTCGCCCGCCACATACACAGGATCCGGGAAGGCAATCCGTTTCGTCTCGCCCGTCTTCCGATCGGTCACGGCGAGCTGGGTGAGCCCCTGCTCCCGCTCGGAAAGAACGTAATGCGACTGGAAAAAGGACGCTCCCTCGAGCAGAACATCGTCGCGATGGGGCACCACTTCTTGCCATTCCTCTTTCTTTGCGGGCCGGCGGGGCGCCTTCATGAGGCGGAAGTTCTTCGCCTTCCAGTTGGTCACTACATAGAGCCCGTCTTCGCCGTCATCCAAGGCATACTCATGGTCCTTCTCCTTCGGCAGGAAAATTTCCGGTTCGCCCTTGGGGTTGTCCGCATCGAGCAGACGCCATTCCGTCGAAAGAGTGGAGATGGAGCTGAGGAAGATGAATTTTTCAGTGCGCGATTTGTGCAGGGAAAGGTCGAACGTCTCATCCTTCTCTTCATAGACGAGCTCGTCTTTTTTCCTGCCGAGCTCATGGCGGTACACCCATTGCGAGCGCAGGGTTTCGGGATGCTGCTTGGAATAGAAGAAGGTCTTGCTGTCGTTGGCCCATTCCGCATTGCCAGTCGCTTTCTTGATCGGCGCGCCAATGAGTTTGCCGGTCGTGAGGTCTTTTACGTAGATGTCGTAAAAACGGCGGCCCTCGAAATCCACGACATAGAGCATTTTATTCGAGTCGGGGCTGATTTCGGGAAAGGGCACGCTCGTGTAGTCGTGACCCTTGGCGAGCTCGTTCACATTGAGCAGGATCTCTTCGGCCGCCTTCGGGCTCTTCTTCCGGCAGTAGACCGGATACTCCTTATTTTTCTCGAAACGCTTGTAGTAGTAGTAGCCGCGAAGAAAAAATGGATAACTGCTTTCGTCCTGCTTGATGCGTCCCTTGAGCTCCCCAAAGAGTTTTTTCCTCAGCGCTTTGGCCGGCGCCAGCACGGATTCGGTATAGGCGTTCTCCTCTTTGAGGTAGCTGATCACTTCAGGGCTTTTCCTCTCCTTCATCCAGAAGTAGGGATCCACGCGCACATCCGCGTGGATTTCCATGCGATGCGGCCGCTCGGGGGGAACCGGCGGGAGCGAGGCGCGTGCGCGCTGAGACATGAGACCTCCGAAAACAAGGACGCAAAGAAGTGCTTTCTGCATGGCTAAGAGCTTACAACGAAAGACATTGACATATCGCAGCAAAACGGCAAAATTGACTCTATGGTAGATTGAGAACGATAGTGGGAGGTGAAAATGCGCGCCTACCTGGATCTCCTGGAAAATATACTCGAACATGGGGCCCGAAAAACGGACCGCACCGGCACCGGAACGCTCAGCGTCTTCGGCCACCAGATGCGCTTCCGCCTGGACGATGGCTTCCCGGCTCTGACCACCAAGAAGCTCCACCTGCGCTCGATCATCCATGAGCTGCTCTGGTTCTTGAGCGGCGAAACGAATATCAAATACCTGCAGGACCACAAGGTGACCATCTGGGACGAGTGGGCCGATAAAGACGGCAACCTCGGCCCAGTGTACGGTTCGCAATGGCGCAAATGGAAAACCGCCGATGGCAAGCAGATTGACCAGATCGCGCTGCTGCTGGAGGGCCTGAAAAACAATCCTGACTCGCGCCGGCATATCGTGAGCGCCTGGAACCCCGGTGAAATTTCCAAGATGGCGCTCCCTCCCTGCCACGCCCTCTTCCAGTTCTACGTGGCCAACAACCGCCTGAGCTGCCAGCTCTACCAGAGAAGCGCCGATGTTTTCCTGGGCGTGCCCTTCAATATCGCCAGCTACTCCCTGCTCACGATGATGATCGCCCAGGTATTGGATTTTAAACTCGGCGACTTCATCCTGACCCTCGGCGATGCGCACCTTTACCTGAACCATCTCGAGCAGGCGAGGCTGCAATTGACACGTGAGCCGCGAGCACTTCCCACGATGAAGATCGACCCTTCTGTTCGGAACCTTTTCGACTTCAAGTTCGAGCACTTCACTCTCGATGGCTACGACCCTCACCCGGCGATCAAGGCGCCGATCTCGGTATAGCGATGGCAAAGCTCTCTCTCGTCGTGGCCATGAGCGAGAACCGGGTGATCGGGGTGAACAATCACCTGCCCTGGAACATTCCGGAAGACCTCAAGCGCTTCAAGGCCATCACCTCCGGCCATCCGATCGTGATGGGCCGGAAAACTTTCGAATCGATCGGCAAGGCTTTGCCCAAACGCACCAATATCGTGATTACCCGCGACCGTACCTACCGGGCGGAAGGCGGAGTGGTGGCCCATTCGTTGGATGAGGCCTTTGACTGGGCGAAAAAATCCCCGGGCAGCGACGAAATTTTTGTGATCGGCGGCTCCGAAATTTTCAAGCTGGCACTCCCGCTCGCCTCACGAATCTACCTTACGGAAGTCAGCTGGCCGTTCGAAGGC
>DATBTF010000007.1:0-12937 GCA_036559405.1 Bdellovibrionota bacterium | reverse complement strand
ATTCCACGTTCTTGGTTTGATAGTAACGCTCGAGATCAGCCGTATCGAATTCGTCGCCCGTGCGGAACAGCTTCAGGAACTTCCGCTCCGACAGCCGGATGAAAACATCGCATTTGAGGGGGGAGACACGAATCAGAAGATTGGTGCGGATCGGACAGTAATCGGGGCTCTCGCCCGAAGCAATTTCACTCACGTCGCGCATATAGGTCTCGATCGCGCTCAAAACTCCGTCCACGAGCTTCGACGTCTCCACCGTGCCCACCACTTCGAGGCCGGCGAGGGAGTCCCCACCGGGTTTGACCACCTCCGGATCGTAGAAAAAGAGCACGGGAAGAGCCGGCTCCTTGCGTTCGCGCAAATACTTCACCAGCACGGAGTTGGGACCATTGTAAGGGGCGATCAAAAGATCGGTGCCGGCCGGATCCGCCTTCAGCAGGGTCACGGCCTCCTTGGCCGAGCCGCACTCCTTGGCCTTCAGCTGAAAGCGCGTGGTGATCTGGAAGGTCAGCAGCTCCTTCACGTCCGGATTGTCGGACACCAACAGCACTTTCACGGGCACTCCTTCGCCGATTTCTCGTTCCTTTTAGCTTAATGGGGGCACAAGAATTTGTCCAAAGATCACAGCCACTTACACGGCAATTGCGGGGGATTTTCTCAGCTGGGAATTAGCGGGGTTTGGCAAAAGCAAGACGGAAGAAATCTTTTTGCTAAACACATGAAAAGTCGCTGTTTCGACAATGGCAACAAATGTTGACCCATCATTTCTTTGCTCCACGCAGCAATCTTCGATAATATGCCGCTCGCCAAAGGGCCGTGGGGGCTCTGAAGGCCTTGTATTTAGAGGATATTATGGAAAAGAAACCCTTGTACCTTCTCCCCGTCCTTTCCCTCCTGCTCGTTCTGAGCGCCTGCTCGCATAAGAAAGATGAAAACCAGGCAGCAGGCAAACCCGTAGTCACGGAAATCAAGCAGACCGTGACCAGCGATCCCACACCTGCCACCACCCCGGTGAAAGCCCCGGTCGTGCAGAACCAGGTGATCACATCGCCAGCGCCCGACACGAATCCTGCGAAGCCCGCGGGCTCTGTGGTCTCCGAAGTGACTCTGAGCAAAGAGGGAATCCTGAACCGCAGCTTCCTCTACAGCTCGAGCCTGCAGTTCTCATCGATCGTGGACGGTGACATCTCCACCGCAATGATGGGTCTCTCGCTCGGGGAAATTCCCGCCAACTTCCAGATCCTCGACGACAAGCTCCGCCTCGTTACCGACGGCAGCATCAACTTCGAATCGGACGTGAACAAACCTTCGCGGCTGATCTATGAATTCCCCATCCTCAAGCAGGAAGGCGACAGCCTCACCATCAAGGTGGACCGCGCGTCCCCCATCCTGGACACCTTCCTGTACGGAAAAGAAAACGACAAAGTGCAGGTGGAATACTCCTTCGTTCGCTCCATGGAATACGTGGAGGCCGACCGCCTGATCATGATCGAGAGTACCGTGGAGCTGAAAGGCGGAACGGTGGGCGAGTTCCTGGAATCCATCCGTCCTCGCGAGGCCGTGGTGCCTGCTAACGTGAAGCCGATCTTCGCCGACGCCGCCCTCAACAAGAACGCGGAACGCTTCCGCTTCCTCGATGCAGGCGATGTATACGTGAACAAGACCGAACGCGAGCGGATCAAGACCAAAGCCGCCCAACGCTTCCTGATCAAGGATGGCCAGCCGGTGAAATGGTATGTGACCAAGAACATCCCGGAAGCCTATCTCGGCGATATGAAAAACGCCGTGGAAGGCTGGAACCGCTACTTCCGTGCCATGGGCATGGGCGATATGGTTCGCTTCGAAGGCCGCCTGCCCGACGGCATCAAGGTAGGTGACCCCCGCTACAACCTGATCGTATGGGATACGGTGCAGGACGCCGGCGCCGCTTACGAGAGCCAGAACTCCGACCCGGCTTCGGGCATTCAGTCACACTCGATGATCTATATCCCCTACGCCTGGGTGAACATCGGGAAAGACTATTGGAACAAGATGTCGCCCGAGAACCAGGATCCGGGTGAGCTCAAAGGCCAGCGCATCACCAACATCCTGAAGAAGCGCACCCTCCTCGGCCGCAAACTGCCCGTGCACTGCGTGGACGCGCCGGAAATGCACCTCACGCTGCAGGCCAAGGAGAAACCTGAAGAGTTCGCCCGCGGGCTGCTCAAGGGTGTGATCTTCCACGAAGTGGGCCACGCCATGGGTCTCGCGCACAACTTCAAGGGTTCGCTCAACTACGACGCGGACGACCAGAAGAAGATCTTCACCACCTCGATCATGGACTACAACCATTACAACGAGGAAGATGCTGCCTTCGCGGGCTTGGACAGCTCCGACGGCCCGCTGCTCGAGTACGACCGCCAGATCATTTCCGTGCTGTATAACGACGGCAAGGACGTGAAGGCGAGCGACGCCGAGATGCCTGTCTGTAATGACGAGGAGGCTGACTCTGTGGCCGGCGGCGTGGATCCGCTCTGCGTGCGCTACGATATCGGCTCCGACGTGACCAAGGAAGCCGGACGTGCCCTCCAGCTCTTCACGGTGGCCGGCTCCAAGCGCGGCAAGATGGATGCGATCACCCCCCAAAAGGTGGTGGACGCCCTCATCTCCCTGCCGCCCGCGGCCAAGATCGAGACCCTCGAGAATGTGAAGGAAGCCCTGGTCACGGGTCTGAACTCCGTGACCGGTACCCTGGGAATCTACATGGCCTCGAGCGCGAATAGCTTCGGCTACCTCGGTTCGCAGTCCATGCGGTCGCTCAAGGTGTTCCAGGACGATGTTCTCCCGGAAGACTATAACGAGAATGAGATGCACGAGCGGGCCCTGGCCCTCCTCGAAGCCGCTCTCGCTATGGACGAGTTCCCTGCCCTGACCAAAACGGCTCTGGCTCCCGCCAAGCCGACGATCATGGCATACCTGGCCGGGACCCCTTTCATCGCCAATTTCTCTCAGGAACAGCGTCCGGCGGTGCTGGAAGCTCTGGGCGCGATCGTCGACAAGCTTCTCACCACCACTGAGACAGCTCTGATGTCGAAGATGCGTTCCCGCTTCCTGACGGCGGTAGTAAGCACTCCTACGGCTCCCCTGGCGTTCCTGCAAAGGAAAGGCAAAGCGGTGAACGTGGAACTCGCGGTGATGAACCTGCTCGAAAAAACCACATCGGCTACTGCTGGCAAGCTCGACCGTCCTCCGACGGAGCGCCTGCTGGCTCTGAAGGTACTGAAAAGCTATTCGCGCTCGGAAGACTACGCTCCGATCGCGGAACGCGTGACCCAGGCCCTCAAGGCCGAGATCCGCGACAGCACCGACGCCAAGAAAAAAGAGATCTCGCGCATCCTGCTGAGCGAGTTCACGAAAGAAGAACCGAAAGAAGTAGCCGAAGAGAAGAAGTAAGCTGAACACATGTTCAGCCTTCCGATTCTCGCCTTAAAGCTGCTCTTTACCCGCCCAAGACTGTTCGTCTTGGGCGTTTTTCCTGGTGCCTTCACCTTCGCCGCCTCCTGCGCCCTTGTATATGGGCTCTGGGAATGGCTCCTGCAGTCGCAGTCCTTATGGGTAAGTTTGCCGGCCATGATGCTGGCGCTTATGCTTTCTTGGCTGGTGATCGGCAAGTTTGCCCTCATCCCGGTGGAAGACGCGATCGTGGATGAGTGCCAGCGTGCTCTCTGGGACAAGGTTCTGCTGCCGTCTCCTGCCATGAGCCTGGCCTTTTTTGGGCACCAGGCGCGCAACGCCCTTCTTCTGGGGTGCGTGGCTTTCCTGGTGCTCGCACTGATCTTTCTGCCCGTGCTGGCGCCACTCCAATTCGTGCTCGCCGCCTGGCTGAGCGCCTTCAGCTTCCTGACCCCGGTATATGCGCGAATCGCAGACTCCCTATCCGGGCGCGCCAAGCTTTTCTTCAAGCACCCCGTCTCTCACTTTTTACTCGGTGCATTTTTGAACTTTTTGCTTTTTGTGCCGGTGGTGAACGTGTTTTTGCTGGGCTTTGCCCAGGTGCTTGCGACACTTCTGTACATCCGCAAGGAAAGCGCCGAAAGCACCCCCATCCCTAGTTGACTTAACACCTGCCGCAGATAAGCTCTCCTAAATTCCCCTTTTTGGAGGCTCTATGAAAGTCGCTCTTGGTTTGCTTCTCATGTCCCTTCCCTTCAGCGCCCTCGCCGGCGAGAAGATCATCGGCGTAGGTCTCGTGCTCAAGCAGGAAAATTTCAAGACTTTCGTGCAACAGATTATTCCCAATTTGCCCGCACAAAAAGACGGCACCGTCAAAGTGGCTGACGAAGTTGTTGGTGTGCGGCCTTTCCGCGGCGATGACCAAGAATACGTTCCGGTGGAAGGCCTCTCTCTCGATCAAGTGGTGCAGTTGATTCGCGGAGAAACCCCCACTTTGGTAGGCCTTGAAATGGCCAACAAAGACGGGCGCTACGAGGTCTATCTCATCCGCCAGGAGTTTGAGATTCCCGATCACCCGTAGACTTCGAACCGCTATACATCTCGTACGTCAGCAAACGGCATTCAATCGGCCCATTCCATAGCGGGATCTTCCGCTTGGTTTTGAGGCCGATTTCTTTCATTAGCTCCGCGCTTCCGGTGAATACAGCCGCATTCCAGCCGGCACAGCGCTGCTTGAAGATGTCTCCCATCGCTTTATAAAGCGGCTTCAGCTTTTCGACCTCTCCGATCCTGTCTCCATAAGGCGGATTCATCACGATCCAGCCGGGATTTTCGGTCTTGGGCAGCTGGAACTCCCCGAAGCGCCTTTGTTCCACCTGCACGGCCTCGCCCACGCCCAGGATCTTCATGGCCTGCTTGGTCTGGCGCACTGCCTCGGGATCATGGTCCGAAGCAAAGAATTTTCCCGGGCTTAATGCAATCCGCTTCTCTTCCGCATCTTTCAGCCATTTTTCCCAGCGGGGCTCGTGGAAGTCCGGCCAATTCATGAACGCGAAGCGCGCCCGCAAAGCTCCGGGAGCTGTATTCGTTTCCATCAGCACGGCTTCCGCCACAAAAGTGCCGGACCCGCACATGGGGTCCACGAGGGGCTGGCCGGGCTGCCAGCCGGAAAGCTTCAGAATGCCGGCGGCCAGGGTTTCCTTGAGCGGCGCCAGCGCATTACGGGCGCGATAGCCCCGCTCGTGCAAGGGCGCAGGTCCAGTGGCATCCATATTGAGGGTGCAGACTCCGTCGCGGATATAGAGCACCACCGAAATGTCGGGATCCTCGGTATTCACATCGGGGCGGGCGCCGGTTTTCTCGCGCATCCTGTCGGCGATGGCGTCCTTGGCTTTGAGGCGGGCATAGTGGGAGTGGTTGAGCTGAATGGAGTTGCGCCCGCTGATGGTGCAGTCCACAGCGAAGGTCAGACCATCGGTGAGGAAGGTTTCCCATTTGAACTTCTTGACGTTTTCGTAGAGCTCGTCGGGCGTCTTCACCGGAAAGGAACGCAGGATGAGCAGGATTCGATTGCCCGTGCGCAGCCAGAGATGGGCGCGATAGAGCGCGTCCTGGTCACCCTCGAAAAAAACACCGCCGGGAACTTTCTCCGTAAGCGTAATCCCCAGATCACGCAGCTCACCTTCGGTAATCTCTTCCACGCCACGCGCGCAGGTTACAAAAAATCGGGACAATGGAATTCCTTTCGTGGGGCCTAGTGCAGCCGGCCGCGGCTGAGGTCCACCACCTCGGCCCGCAGGCGCTCGGCCACCTTGCGGTAGCCTTCGGTATCAGCCTTGAGTTCCCGGAATGAGATCGGTTTCCCGAACCGGATCTTCAGCTTCCCGGGCCCCGGGCCCTTCGAGCCTTTTGGCATGATGCCATGGGCACCGTCAATAAACACCGGCACCGCCCTCGCCTTTCCGTGCCCTGCAAGCAGCTGGCCCACTCCCGGCTTGAAGTCCTGTAGCTCCCCGCTGGGGGAGCGGGTGCCCTCGGGGAAAATCACCAGGGAGGCGCCCTCGGAGAGGGCCTCGCGGCAGCGGTCCATGCTTTCGTTCACCCTCCCTTTCCGGTCGAAAGGAATGGCATTCACGAAAATCCGCGCCGCCAGGGCCTTCCAGGTTCGGTTGAAGAAGTAATCCTTGGCTGCCACCGCGAAGGTATAGTTGATCATACGTAGGGGAACCGATCCAGCGATGGAGAGCAGGTCGAAATGGCTAGAATGGTTCGGAGCGAAGACGAAAGGCCCGCCTCCCTCGAGATTTTCCAGGCCGTCCACTTCCAGGCTGTAGCGCGTCTTCAGCAACACCCGAAGAACGGAGTTGAACAGCCGCCGGGGAACCGTCCACCAGGGATAGCGGTTGGAGCGGGGAGAGAAGTCCGTGAAAAAAACTTTCCCGAAGAGCGAGAAGCGGGTGCGCACGGGCGTGACCGCCTGCAGAGTGCGCACCAGGTCTTCCACCGTGATGATCGAGGCGAAGTCCACGCCCTCCACTCTCACCCCGAATTTCGTCTCCACCTGTCCCACAAGTTCGACGAAGGTGAGAGAATCCAGCCCCAAATCTTTTGTCAGGGAATCGGAAAGCCGGATCTTGGCCGGTTCAGCTTTCGTGATTTCGGAAATCCCTTTGGCAATGGATCCTTCCAGCTCGTCGTTCAGGCGAAGGCCGGATCCTTCGGCACTCTGTCCGGAAGACTTCTTTTCGGAGCGCGCTTCCAGCTGCTTGCGAAGCTCGTGCTTCTTCACCTTGCGCGTACTTGTTTTGGGAAGGTCCTCGAACAGCACTTCGATCTTCTGCGGCCACTTGTATTCGGCGAGCGCGCGGGTGATTTCAGCGGCGGAGGCGATAGCCTCCTTGCGGGTTTCATCGATACTTTTCCCGCGAAATTTGACCCGGTCAGGCACGAGCACCAGCGCCACCTTCTCGTGACCGGCAGAATCCTTCAGGCCCAGCGCCGCAGCCTCCAGAAAAAGGCCTGAGGCCAATACCAGGCTCTCGATCTCCTCCGGGTAAACGTTCTTTCCTGCCGGGGTCACGATGATGTCTTTTTTGCGCCCGGTGATCCGGAGAATGCCTTTGTCGTCGATATTTCCGAGATCTCCGGTGCGGAACCAACCGTCGAAAAAAATCCCCTTCGAGTGCTCGGGATCGAGATAACCCGAGAATACGTTTAGTCCCTTTGCCCAGATCTCCCCCTCCTGTCCCGCAAGAAGGCGTTTGCCGTTGTCGTCGAAAATTCCCACGTCCACTCCCGGCACGGCTTGCCCCACGTGATCGGGAGCCGCGGTTTCGAAGGTCGTGAAGGTAAGAACAGGGGAGGTTTCCGTGAGTCCGTAGCCCTGGAGAATGGTGAGACCGAGGCCCCGGAAATACTCGAAGGTCTGGGGGTGAAGCCGCGAGCCTCCCGCCACCAGCAGACGCATATTGCCTCCCAGCGCCTTGTGCACGGGATAGAAGAAAATTTTCCCGAGAGCCGGATTGGCGCGGGTCAGATCCGCGAACTTCGCAAATAGCGAGGGAAAGGGCGCAGGCATGGCATCCAGCCGCGCCTGCAGGTTGCGCGAGATCACCTCGAAGAGCAGCGGCACTGCCACGAGCACGGTGGCACGGGTGTCACGCAGTGCCTGGAGCAGGTCTTCCGGTTTCAGCCCGCGGATGTACGTAACCGAAGCGCCTACGAGGGCGGCCACAATGAATCCGCCGGTGAACTCGAGCATATGCGAAAGCGGCAGCACGCTCACTACCCTGTCTTTCTCGCTCACCTGAATCACCTTCACCACCGCTTCGGCGTTCACGAGGATGTTGCGGTGGGAGATGGGAACTCCTTTCGGAGTGCCCGTGGTTCCGCTGGTATAGATCAAGACGGCGACGTCTGTGCCTTTGGCAGCGGAATCGACAGCAAGAGGCGATTGTCCGTCGATCCACTGGGAAAGCGGGTTCTCACTCTGCAGTTTCCAGGAGATCGAATCCACGCCCTCAGTTTTCACCAGCTCTTCCAGATGCCGGGCGGCGGCGATCGTCTGCGAATAGATGCAGAATTTGGGACGCGCGCTCTTCAGCGTATTCTCAATCTCAAGACTGCTGCCAATCGCAGCCACGGGAACGATCACGGCGCGCAGATTGAGAATGGCCAGGGCCGCTATCGGCCATTCCGGCCCGTTCTCCGACACCAGCATCACCCGGTCGCCCTCGCCCACGCCCCGTGAGCGAAGGTAGGCGCTCAAGCGGAGTGCCCGATCAAAAACATCCGCGCAGGTCAGCGCTCGATAACCGGCTGATTCGCCTTCAGTTTCCTTCTGAAGGCGATAGGCGATATGGCTGCCGCGCGTCTTACAAAGGCTGAGGATCGTCTGATGGAGAGTGCTCATGCCGGTTCACTCAGGATAGAGTAGGAAGGGGGGAAAATCCATGGATCGGACCAGCCTCGGCGACAGCCTTCAATCCGCCAGAAACCGGATATTCTGGAACCTGCGCTCGCGCTTGCGCTGGAGCCGCGGCGGATACCAGGAAACGGGAGCGGGAGCGCTCGATTTGTCGGAGGAAGAGAAGAAGATCGAGAAGGCGTTCGCCTTCGACCGGTACCGGATTTGTTTATCCCCGGAAGTTTATAAGAAAAACCTGTGGACGCTATGGGTGCTGGCCCGCCTGCTAAAGCCGCATCTGCGCTCCGCCCACTCCCCTGACGAAATCCTGGAGCCCGGATGCCAGGATTTCGCCCGCCTGCCCGCCCTGCGCGCCTTTTTCCGTTCACACGAGCCGCGCATCACAGGACTGGAGATCGATCCCTTTCCGATCTTGCGCGACATGCGCTCCCGCTGGGATAAAGCGCAGTACTATCTGAATCTTGATAAATCGGAGGACAGGTACCGCGAGGCTGATTTTTTTTCCTGGGACCGGCCCTCCGACATCATCTGCTGCTTCTATCCTTTCGTCTCCGCCCATCCCGCCCTTGCCTGGGGCCTGCCGGCCTGGCTCGGCGATGCCGATGCGTGGGTAAGATCCTTCACCCGAAATCTTCGCGCCGGCGGACTGCTTCTGGTGGTGCACCAGGGAGAATGGGAAGAGGAAGAATTCGATCGCGCCCGAGATGCCAGCGGACTACGGTTGCTGCAAAGGGAATCTCTGGAATGCACGTTCTACCCTTTGCCCCATCCCGCCTGTGTGAGCGTGTACCGTAAAGGCTAAATAATTTTTCGTCTCAGCCCAGGAGCAGGGCGTGCTCCGACGGAATGGAGCCCAGAAAAGACTGCCTCAAAGAACGGAACTCTTTGTTCTCCGTCTGGAAAAAATTTCCGTCGTGGAATCCGATCAGAAAGCCGCCTCCGTCGATGGCGGTGATGCTCTGGGGATATTCGTCCTTTGTCTGAATCACGGAGAGCAGCTGCATGCTGTTCAGCTTATAGAAGGCGATGGAGCGGGTGCCTTCATGGCTGATGGCCACCACTTCCAGGGCCTGGTTCACGCAGACGTTGAAACCGTCGATCAGACGCTTGTCTTGCGCGCCGCCGCGGAAAGGCAAACAGCCCTTCTCCAGATCAAAGAGCAGCGGCTCCTGGGCCAAGCTGAGAGGCGCGTTGGGCTTGCGGAAGTCCTGCCTCCTTGCGCTGGCGAGAATACGCCCTCTGTCGAGGTAAGTGATGTGGCGGATATCGATGCTTTCGTGGGGAACTTTGATTTCCTTGACCAGCTTTCCCGTGGCCAGATCCAGGAACACCAGGTTGGAGCGCTGATGGGAAAGGTCCCGGAAGTTGTGAACCGCGAGCAGCCCCTCCTCCTCCATCACCACCATATCGTGGGCGTCGAAGCCATGAGAGGAAAATTCCCCCACCACCTTGAGGCTTTCAGGGTCGCGTACCACCACAACCCCCTTCACTCTGTTGGTTACGTCGGGCGCTTCGGTAGTAAAAACCAGATTCTGCTTCCGGGAGTACCCGCCATGTCCGTAGAAGTAGCGGCCATCCGAGGATGAGGCGGAAGCGATGATTCGTTTCTGGCGGGGATCGAAGCGCAGCACCTTATAGCCCCGCTTTTCGATCACCGCCACGGTTCCATCGGCCAGGCGCATGAAACCGTGCCCGGCCTTCAGCCCCGTTTCCGACCTCCATGCGGAAGTCCCATCCAGATGGGACAGGAAGAGCGTGCCGTCTTTGGGCGAAACAAGGAGGATTTTCCTGGGAAACAAAATGATTCCCCGCATTTTCGCGATATAGGCCGCAACAAAGGCGGAGGAAAGACAGGCGCCAGCGGCGCCATAAAGAAACTCTCTTCGTGAGATCGTCATCAGGTAAGTCCCTTACCTGAGGAAGCGTAACTTAACTCCCGACTTTTTTCATGGTGATTTCAAACTCACCCGTAAGCGAACCCGGCTCGAGATCGGGTGCAGAGGCGCGGAAGTCCACGATCACGCGGTCCCAGTCGGAGCGCGGGATTTCTTTCAAGATAAGATCTTTTTCATTCAGGGAGTCTCCCGCGAAATACATCTGGGTGATGAGTTCTTTGTAGCCGAGGCGGCTGATCTTGAAATGGATGTGGGGAGGGCGGGTCCAGTTCGTGTCCGCGGGATAGGCGCCGGGCTGGATGGACTTGAACATATAGTTTCCGTCTTTATCCGTATGGGCCTCGCCCCAGTACCGGAAGTTCGGATCGAGAGGAGCAGGGTTCGGATCTTTCGTATTGTTATATCGGCCGCTGCTACAGGCCTGCCATATCTCCACATTGGCATTCGCCACCGGATTGCAAAGCTCGTCGATCACACGTCCCTTGATGTAAATAATCTGGCCTTCGGCCCGCTTGGGCGCGCCGGGAACGAGGGTGAGATCACTTTCCGGTTTGAAGTTCGCCTCTCCCGGATAGAAGGGGCCGGGCGTTTGCGGGGGCGTCAACCCGCAGGTAGCAGCAGCAAGGGCTTTAGGCAGCATTCCCGTAGCCGCAAGCGCGCCCACAGAGGCGGCAAAGCTGGAGGAGAGAAAGGATCGGCGATTGAGTCTGGTTGTCATAGTTAGGCCCCATTATTGGTGTTTCGTCTTCTGAACCGAATGTAAGGGATACTGGAGATAAGGAAAAATAGGTTCGCGCTATCGCTGAGATAAGCACCCGTTATGAGGCGGATAGGGCTGAAAAACACCCTTAAAGCAACCACTTCGCCCTGCCGATACGTGGGTATGCAAAGCAAGTTCGAAGTGCACCTTAGCGAAAAAGAAACAGCCAACTACTTCAGTAATGCCGCCGCCCTTTATGTACTGGGCGTGGGATTCGCCTATTTCTCTTACCGCGCCCAGAGCCCGTTCATGGGTGGAGTCTGCTTCTGGTTCAGCCTTTTCCTGCTTTGCGATTGCCTGCGGCTGGCCCGTGTATGCGTCCGCCTCGGCAAGACGGGCGATCTCCTGCTCTCGGCCGATGAACAGGGCATCACCCACTTCACCTCCTGGCTCGAACCCGAGCGCATTTCCTGGAAAGACGTCACTGGCTTCCGCTACGTGAAGGGCATGCAGAACGAAACGGCCTATATCCAAGTGAAAAGCCGAAACCCGAACTTCTTCCGCGTCGCCTTATTCGGCGCCCCCAAATTCGACCTCCCGCTCGCCTGCGTTAAGGGCGGCAAAGAGGGTCTGCTGCGGTCTTTGGAATCCTATCCTGCGGCGGCCCATCTCGTTCCCACCCGAACTAGCACCGAAGTGTTGCCTAAAGCCGCTTAAAGCCGGGCTTCCTAATTCAAACCCGGCCCTCTTAATGCTAGGATACCGGGATTATGGAAAAGGAACTCTCCGAGCTATTAGAAACGCCTAAGCTTTCCCCTTTGCAGACGATGCGGCATTCCGCTTCGCACGTAATGGCGCACGCGATCACTCGCCTCTATCCCAAAGCGGAGTTCGGAGTAGGCCCGGATATCGAGAACGGCTTTTACTACGACGTGAAGTTCCCCGAGCCCGTGACGGAAGACATCCTCCCCAAGATCGAAGCCGAGATGAAAAAGATCATCAAGGAAGGCCGCTCGTTTGAGCGCAAGGTGCTCACACGCGCCGAGGCCGAAAAATTCTTCAGCGGTAAGGGCCAGCACTTCAAGATCGAGCTGATCAAGGATCTCAATCTCCAGCAGGTGGGCACGTATACAGAGGGCGAGTTCACGGATATGTGCCAGGGCCCTCACGTAGCCAGTACGCGCGACATTAAAGCCTTCAAACTCTCGCACATGGCCGGCGCCTACTGGCGTGGCAATGAGAAGAACGCCATGCTCACGCGCATCTACGGCCTCTGCTTCAATACGCAGCAGGAGCTCGACGATTACGCAAAGATGATGGAAGAGGCCAAGAAACGCGACCACCGCAAGCTCGGCAAAGAGCTCGACCTCTTCAGCTTCCACCAGGAAGCGGCCGCAATGCCCTTCTTCCACGCCAAGGGCGCGATCATTTACAACCAGCTCGTGAACCTGATGCGCAAGCTGTACGTGAAGTACGGCTACGACGAGGTGATCACGCCCCAGGTTTTGGATGTGGACCTCTGGCACAAGAGCGGCCACTACGAGAACTACAAAGAGAATATGTATTTCTCCGAGCAGGACGAGCGCGAAGTGGCCGTAAAGCCCATGAACTGCCCCTGCCACGCCCTGATCTTCGGGACGAAACAGCATTCCTACCGCGAGCTGCCGATCCGCATGGCGGATTTCGGGCGCCTGCACCGATACGAACGCTCCGGCGTGACGGCTGGATTGACGAGAGTTCGGTCTTTCTGCCAGGACGACGCGCACATCTTCGTGATGGAAGACCAGATCGCCGAGGAAGTGGCGAAAGTGGTTAAGATGATTCGCGAGGTTTATGAGGTATTCGGGCTTTCGGAGCCGCTCGTTTACTTGTCCACGCGCCCAGAAAAGCGTTTAGGGTCGGACGAGCGCTGGGACAGGGCAGAAGCAGCTTTGGAACAGGCAATCAAAGCCAATAAGCTGGAATATAAATTAAATGCGGGCGATG
>DATBTF010000006.1:0-10626 GCA_036559405.1 Bdellovibrionota bacterium | reverse complement strand
GGGCCAGCACATAGTGGGTGCAGGCCGTGGGGTGCTCGTCGGCATAGAGCGGCCGCCCGTCAGTGGCCACATTCAGGTCGATCCGCGTGAGATCGAGATAGGGAAGATGAAACTGCTCGAGCGCCTCTTTCATCCCTTCGTTCACAGAACTTTCCGTCGGAAAAAGCACCGTTACCAGCTGAGGCACGCCGGTGCGCTCAAAGAGCTGGAAGCGGGCTTTGGCAAGGATGGAAGCGACAGTCTCGAAATCTTCCTGCGAAAAGGCGGGTGGCCAGTTCAAGCGAAAAAACTTCACCAGATTCAGGCGGGCCAGCGCGTGGTAGAGCGGGTACGTCCACTTATCGCTCAGCTTGCCACGGAGCACAGCTTCGCCCCGGCCGTCCATCCCATACCAGGGCCAATCCGCACTTCCCGGATCCTGATTGACCCGCTGAAGGCGGCCCACCACTCTTTCCATATGGTCGGGAAGGAAAAGATAGAAGGCGACACCGTTTTGCCGGGGCATCTGGTAGCGCTGCGGACGCTTTTCCAGCTCATGAAGGATGAAGCTGGGGGAAAAGCCGGGCACGCCCATATTGTAAACCGAAGTTTCCGGGAATCCCTTTTGCAAGAGCGACGCGAAGGTCTCGCTATCTTCCACTCCGATGCCGAAGGTATACGAGTCGCCGAGGAAAAGAATCTGTGATTTGCCTTTGGGGTGGAATCCGGTCACCCGCCGCTGGCCGAACTTGTTCACTCCCACCTTGTTCTTCAGGATCGTGACCTTCTCCCGCTTTGTACGGACACTCGTCTCGAATGAAAATTCCTTTCCCGGATTCGCAAAGAGCGCCTGGAAGGGCACCTGCTGAATGTCCAGCTCATCCACCACTCCGGTATCGAGCTTCTTTTGGTCCGCCACGGTCGGCCGGCCTTCGCAGCTCAAACCTACCCGGTGCATCCGTCCCGCAAGATCCCGGCTGCGCAATATGTCGGGTGAGGCAGGGGGAAAGTAATGGTTGCGTATCAGGTATTCCGTGACGGGAGGGATGGTCAATGTAAGCTCGATCAGAAGAAGCAGTAGCAGCGGCACTCCCAGGCCGAGCAGCACCAAAAAAAACGGACTAAAAAAGAAGCGGCGAGATCGATTCATCCTATTTCTCTAAAATACAGTATAGTGCGCCCTATGAAAGCCCTGATTTTTCAGCATACCGATGACGACCGCGCCGGCCACCTGCTCGACTGGTTGAAATCGCGCGGGCACACCTCCCACATCCACTACTGGTTCCGCGAACCCCAGGCCCCCTCCCCCGCCGGTTATGACTGGCTGATCATCCTTGGGGGCGGCATGAACGTGGACCAGGAGAAAGAGCATCCCTGGCTGGTGCCGGAAAAAAAATTCCTGAAAGCCTGGCTGGCGGAAAAAAAACCGGTCCTGGGCATCTGCCTGGGCGGGCAGATGCTGGCCCAGGCGCTGGGCGGGGTGGTTCGCAAAAACGGCCAGCGAGAGGTGGGTTTCCAGGAGATCCAGCTTCCGGGATCCGGCTATGCCGCCTTCGCCCGCTGGCCGCAATCGATACGGGTGTACCAGTTCCACCAGGACGCCTTCACCCTGCCCCCCGGCTGTGTTTCCCTGGCTTCGAGCCCCGCCTGCGCCCACCAGGCCTTTGCTTTGGATCCGCGAACCTTGGGCCTGCAGTTCCACCCCGAAAGCACCGCGGACTGGATTGAGAGCAATGCCGGGAGCGTGAAAAAGCAGACAGGGGAAACGTACGTACAAAGCCCGGCGGAAACCGCCCGCGATCTCACGGATTTACTGCCGCCGATGACGAAGGCCTTTCACCAGATGCTGGACGATTTCGTGGCTAACTGGGGCTAACCCGAAGCCGTATTTACAGGCCCCCCTCGCGCGGCTATAAGGCTCCCAATCAAAGGAGACTTTATGAAATACGCTCTGATTCTCGCCCTTTCTTTGGGCAGCTTTGCGGCTCAAGCCGAAACCCTCAAGTGCTGGAACACCTACTCCAAGCGCGGCTCGAAACCCACCCTTGTGGCCGAGATCGTAAGCAACAGCAAGCTTGACCGTTTCGAGATCAACCAGAACTCTGATGACAATTCTGCTCTTCTGAAAGCTCCCCGTGGCGCCGAGAAAGGCGAGATCATCACCTCCAACCACAGCCCCTACAAAGGCAACCAGGAGTTTTCGCTGGAAGACGCCCGCCTGCTTCTTCCCGCCAAACTGGATGCCAAAAGCCTCCTGAAAGCCCACGGCACGAAGGGCTTCTCGGACGACGAGAACGGCGTGATCATCGGTTACGGCGATGGCGACGGCGCGGGCAGCCACTTCAGTATCCGCCTGCGCTGCCGGGCTTACGACAGGTAGTTTACACGTCTTAAACTGGCCTACTTACTGCGCAGGCTTCCGCCGAATCACCTTCGGAGGCCCCGAAGGCTTCGCAACCGGCGCTTCATCTATTTTTTCTTTCTGCGCTCGCGGCGGCCAATTTTCGGATCCCGCCAGCACCTTCTCCCAGAGATCCGCATTCGGCGAATTCCGCTCCTCCGCCCAGGATTCGCGGTGGCGAACGATGCCGAGGTGCGCGTCCCAGCAGCTCACGGAACAAAATGCCAGAAAGGTGCGGGGACGGTTGCAGGTGGAAACGTTACAAGCCCAATGTTTGCCGCTGAAAGGAAGAGACTTTTTGCAGGAGCTGCACTTTCTCCAGTGAGGATCGGCGCCGCTCATGCCTCAGAGCTCCTCGGTCCAGCCGAAGGGATCGGGCTTATCGCCGTACTGGATGGCGGTGATCTCGTCGAACAGTTTCTGGGTGAGCTCGCTCACCTTGCCGTTGCCGAGAGTGAACTTGCGAGAATTCGTGGCAAACTCGCCGATCGGCGAGATCACGGCGGCGGTGCCGGTGCCGAAGGCCTCAAGCAGCTCGCCTTTGTCGTAGGCGGCTTCCACGTCTTTCCAGTTGAGGGTGCGCTCCACCACGGGGAGCTTCCAGCTCTTCAGCAGATGGAGCACACAATCACGGGTGGCGCCGTTGAGGATCGTTCCACTAAGCGGTGGCGTAACGATCTCATTCTTGAAGCGGAAGAACACGTTCATCGTGCCCACCTCTTCCACCTGGGTGTGTGTGCAGGCGTCGAGCCAAAGCACTTGCGAGTAGCCTTTTTTCTTCGCCGCCACCGCGGCGGCCATGGAAGACGCGTAGTTCGCGCCCGCTTTGATGGCGCCGAGGCCGCCGGGAGCGGCGCGAATGTATTCCTCTTCCACCCAGATTTTTACGGGATTGAAACCCTCGGCGTAGTAAGCGCCCACCGGACAGGTGATCACGAAGAATAAGTATTTCTCCGCGGGGCGCACACCCAGAAAACTTTCCGTACCGATCAGGGTCGGGCGGATGTAGAGCGAGGCACCGCGGGCCGAGGGCACCCAATCGCTGTCGAGCTTCACGAGGCTGCGCACGGACTCGAGAAAGAGTTCTTCCGGAATCGAGGGCATGCAGAGGCGTTGCGCGCCCTTCTGCATCCGCTGCGCGTGGAAACGAGGGCGGAACAGGCGGATTTTTCCGCTCTCTGAGCGGAAGGCTTTCTGCCCTTCGAACAGACATTGCGAATAATGAAGAACGCAGGCGGCGGGTTCGAGCAGCAGGTTCCCATAGGGCTCGATGCGAGGACGCTCCCAACGCCCGCCCGCATAGTCCATCAGGAACATATGGTCGGAAAAAACCCGGCCAAATCCGAGCTGGTCGGCGGCCACCTTGGCGCGCGGCACCATTGTTTTCTTGATCTCGATCTCCATAGCGTCGAGCAATCTTTCCCTATCGATCCCTTGCTGTAAATGTCCACCAACGAAGAAAGCACTTTTCTCTTAACATAGTCCTGACAGATCAAAGGAAGAATTTCGGTATCTTATCGTCAATTCCCAACCTATGAGGTACCGAATGAAAAACCTATTTCTCTTATTCGCTCTTTCCTTCGCCAGCCCCAGCGTCTTCGCCGCAACCCAGCTGAATGGTGCGGGCGCCACCTTTCCCTTTCCTTTATATTCCAAATGGTTCGACGAATACCGCAAGGTCAAACCGGAAGTGACCGTGAACTACAACTCAATTGGCAGCGGCGGCGGCATTAAAGCGTTGCTTGAGGGAACGGTGGATTTCGGCGCGAGTGACGCGCCCATGAATGAGGAAGAGATGAAGAAGAGCAAGAGCCCTGTGGTGCACGTGCCCACCGTGCTCGGCGCCGACGTGATCAGCTACAATCTTCCTGAAGTCACGAAGCGTCTTCGTTTGAGCGGAGACGTGATTGCCGACATCTACCTCGGTAAAATCACAAAATGGAATGATCCTCGTATCGTTGCGATGAATAAAGGAGTGACGATGCCCGATAAGGATATTCTCGTGGCCTATCGCTCGGACGGAAGTGGAACGACCTATATTTTCACCGACTACCTCTCGAAAGTAAGTGCAGAGTGGAAGGAGAAAGTAGGCACGGGCAAGAGCGTTTCCTGGCCCGTGGGCATCGCCGGCAAGGGCAACGAGGGAGTGGCAGGTTTGATCAAGCAGTCCGAGGGCTCGCTAGGCTATGTGGAGCTCATCTACGCTGCGTCAAATAAGCTGACTTACGCTGACATCAAAAATAAGGCGGGGGAATTCGTAAGTGCGACGCCCGAGACCGTGACGGCCTCCGCAGCCGGCGCGCTGAAATCCATGCCCTCCGATTTCCGAGTTTCCATCACTAACGCAGAGGGCAAGAAATCGTACCCGATTTCTTCCTTCACTTATCTGCTCGTACCGTCCACTCTGGCGAAAGAACATGGTAAGGAAATCGTGGACTTGCTCCACTGGGTGATTTCGCCTTCGGCCCAGAAAATGGCTGGTCCTCTCGAGTACGCTCCCCTTCCGAGCGGCCTCGTTTCGAAAGTGAAGGCGAAAGTAGGCTCAATCAAAGTGGAATAATGGAAGGCCATTGGAACAGCTATTGGCTTTGCCCATTGTTCGCAGCTTCCTGCCTCAAGGAAGAAAAGAGATACATCTGGGGGACAGGTTATTCTACCTGTCCCTCAAGTCGCTTTCCGTCCTGATCATCCTCTCCCTCTGCGCCCTGGTTTATCTGCTCTGGGGCATGGCGACCCCGGCTTTCGCTAAGTTCGGCTGGGGCTTTTTCACCACCTCCACTTGGAATCCCGTCACCGAGGCTTTCGGCTCGCTCGCCTTTATCTACGGGACCGTGGTCTCGTCCCTGCTCGGCCTCTTGATCGCCACTCCCGTGAGCATCGCGGTCGCGCTTTTCCTTAATGAGGTGGCTCCGCGGCCGGTCGGAACCGTTTTGGGCTTTATGGTGGAGATGCTCGCTGCCATTCCTTCGGTGGTCTTCGGGATCTGGGGCGTTTTTTCGCTGGCTCCCTGGGTGCGCGCCACGCTTCAGCCGGCCATCCAGAGCTATGCCGGCTGGCTGCCGATATTCCAGGGCCCGCCCTATGGCGTGGGGATGTTCACGGCCGGAATCATCCTCGCCATCATGATCACCCCCACCATCTCTTCGATCTGCCGCGAAGTTTTCCGCACCATCCCCTTCACCGTGCGCGAAGGCGCCCTCGCTCTCGGCGGCACCAAGTGGGAGATGATGAAGATGGCGATCCTCGACAGCTCGCGCTCCGGGATTTTCGGCGCTACGGTGCTGGGGCTGGGCCGCGCCTTTGGCGAGACGATGGCGGTGACCATGGTGATCGGTAACCGCCCGCAGATCTCCGCCTCGCTCTTCGCTCCTGCCCAGACCATGGCCTCGATCATTGCCAACGAATACGCCGAGGCCTCGAGTGATATGCACCACTCGGCCCTGGCCGCCGTTGGACTCGCGCTTTTCCTGGTCTCGCTTCTGTTCAATGGCGGAGCGCGTTTTGTTTTGTGGCGCACCGACCGCAAATTCCGGAGCCGCGCGTGAACGAACCCTTGCCGAGCTTTGATCTCCAGCGCTTCGACGGCCGCCGCCGCTGGAAAAATCGCCTCGCGATCGTGGTGCTCACCTTGCTCACGACCCTCGCTGTATGGCCCTTCGTGAGCATCCTCAAGTACGTGATCGAGCGCGGCTACCCCGCCCTCACCTGGACTCTCTTCACCAATCTTCCTAAACCCGTGGGCGAAGCCGGGGGCGGGATCGCGAACGCCTTGGTTGGCTCCATCACCATGGTGGCGCTTGCCTCCGTAGTGGGCATTCCCGCTGGCATCTTCGCTGGCGCCTATCTTTCGGAGTTTGGGAGAGGAAAGGTGGCCACCACCCTTCGCTTCACCTGCGATCTTCTGGTCAGCGTTCCTTCCATCATCATCGGCCTCTTCGCCTACACCCTGATTGTGATCCCGATGAAGGGATTCTCGGCCTATGCCGGCGCTTTCGCGATGCTGATGATCCAGGTGCCCATGGTCACGCGCACCACGGAGGAAATCCTGAAGCTCGTGCCCCAGCATCTGCGCGAGGCAGGGCTCGCGCTGGGGATTCCGCGCTGGAAAGTGATTTTAAGAATCGTGCTGCGCGGCTCCCTTTCGGGCCTCACCACCGGCGTGATGCTCGCGCTCGCGCGCATCCTGGGAGAAACCGCGCCGCTTTTATTTACGGCCTTCAACAACCGCTTCTGGTCGGAAAAGCTCAACCAGCCCACGGCGTCTTTGCCCGTGCTGATCTATACCTACGCCATCAGCCCCTTCGACGACTGGCACGCCCAGGCCTGGGCCGCGGCTCTCGTCCTGGTGCTATTCGTGCTCTTGCTCAACGTGGCCACCCGGCTTATCTTGGGCCGGCGCGCAGATATCCGCCACTGAAGGAAAAATGAACCAGCTGCTGAATACCGAAAATGTGATCGCCTCCTTCTCCGGGCACCAAGTGCTGAAGGGAATCTCCCTTTCCGTCAAACCCAACGACGTAGTGGCGCTCATTGGCCCTTCCGGCTGCGGAAAAAGCACCTTCCTCCGCTGCCTCAACCGCCTGCACGAAGAGGTGACCGGTGCCACGGTGAATGGCAGGGTGGTGCTCGAGGGCCAGGACATATATGGCGAGGGCGTAGATCCGGTGAAGATCCGCCGCAAGATCGGCATGGTATTTCAAAAACCCAATCCCTTTCCCGCGCTCTCGATCTACGACAACGTTGCGGCCGGATTGAAATTGGCCGGCATCCGCCGCCGCTCGGTGCTCGATGAGGCTGTGGAAACCTCGCTTCGCCAGGCCGCGCTCTGGGGCGAGGTGAAAGACAAACTGAAGGCGCCGGGTACCTCGCTTTCGGGGGGCCAGCAGCAGCGACTCTGCATCGCCCGCGCCCTCACGGTACGCCCGCCCGTAATTCTTATGGACGAGCCAACCTCCGCTCTCGACCCGATTTCGACCGCCAAGATCGAAGAGCTGATCGTTCAGCTCAAGACCGCCGTGACGGTGGTGATCGTGACCCACAATATGCAGCAGGCGGCCCGTATTTCCGACAACACAGGCTTCTTTCTTCTGGGAGAGCTGGTCGAGTTCGGCGCCACCCGCGAGATCTTCACCAAGCCCCGCGACCGGCGAACGGAAGAGTATATTACCGGCCGCTTCGGCTAGAATTTGCCGCCCTTTGCCATCCGCCAGGTTCTTTTGCTATAAAGGTCCTATGGACCTCCACGAAGACCAAAGACTGATCCAGCTTCTCGACGAGCGCCACGACTGGCCCTGCGTTTACTCTTTCAAGTTCATCGTGCCAGCCGGCAAAGGAGATGAGCTGAAGGCGCTTCTGCCCGAGGCTGAGCAGGTAGATGCCCGTCCCTCGAGCGGCGGCAAATACACGGCCTATACCTTTCACTGCCCCATGGGCTCGGGCCGCGAAGTGCTCGGGGTATACGCCCGGGTGCACGGGATTGACGGGCTGCTGTCGCTTTAGTCGCTGAGCTTTCGCTTATAGCTTTCGTTGATGCAGAAAAAACCAATCATGCACGTGATTAAAGCCACGGCGCTCGGATAGAAAATTCCCGCGTGGGGATCGCCCGTACGCCTTACCATCTCCACGCCGATGAGCGGAACCAGTCCGCCGAACACGCCGTTGCCTATATGGTAGGGAAGCGACATCGAGGTGTAGCGGATCTTCGTCGGAAAAAGTTCCACGAGAAAGGCCGCGATCGGGCCGTACACCATGGTCACGTAGATCACCTGGATCCAGACGAGGAACGTCAGCAGCCCCAGATTGTCCGCGGATGTCATCATGGTCGAGTAGATGGGATAGTAGGTGAGACCGGCGAGCAGCATCCCGCTCAGCATGATTTTTTTGCGGCCGATTCTGTCGGAGAGCGCGCCAAAGAAGACGAAGAACGGCGTGCCTAGAAGAAGCGCGACCGCGATGATCTGGTTGGTTTTCCCGAACTCCAGCTTCATCACCGTTTGCAGGAAATAGAGCGCGTAGAACTGGCCCGTGTACCAGACCACGCCCTGTCCAGCTGTAGCGCCTACGAGGGCCAGGATCACCAGTTTGCGATTTTCCGGTTCGAGAAAAGAATCTCGCAGGGGCGAGGAGGAGCCTTTGCCGGATTTTTTCAGCTTCTGGAAAACCGGCGACTCCTGCATGCGGCTGCGGATCACATACGAAAACGCCACCAGCACGATCGAGGCGAGAAAGGGAATCCGCCAGCCCCAGGCTTTGAAGGCGTCGTCGCCCACGGAATTGCGCGTGCAGAGGATGACTCCCAAGGAAACAAAGAGTCCCAAAGTGGCCGTGGTCTGGATGAAACTGGTGTAAAAACCGCGGTGCTTGTCGGGGGAATGCTCGGCCACATAGGTGGCGGCCCCCCCGTACTCCCCGCCCAGGGCGAGTCCTTGCAGCAGCCGCAGCAGCAGGAGTGCGATGGGGGCCAGCATCCCGATCTGCTCGAAGGTGGGCAGGCAGCCGATCAGGAAGGTGGAGGTGCCCATGATCAGCAGAGTCACAAGAAAGGCGTATTTCCGCCCTACCACATCGCCCACGCGGCCGAATACGAGAGCGCCGAAAGGGCGCACTACGAAGCCGGTCGCAAAGGTGGCGAGCGTGAGCAGAAGCGCGACTGTCTCATTTCCTTTGGGAAAGAAGAGACCGGCGATGATCGTCGCCAGGCTGCCGAAAATATAGAAGTCGTACCATTCGATGAGCGTGCCAGCCGACGAAGCCCCGATCACCTTCCACAAATCCATGCGCGAAACGTCGTTATTGCTCGAAGCCATGAACCCTCCCTGGATGACAACATAAGCATTGTCTAACGAAGCTGCTGCAAGCTGCAACAGTGTGCGCGGATTGCGCCTCAAGATCCTGACTTGTGTCTCCCCAAGGGGCTGATATCGTTAGTACGGCGCGCGGAACAGCGCTTGCACTCTTGTTCCCGTGAGAACCACAAACCCAGGAGACTTTATGAAACACAGCTTGCTCACTTTGCTTTTGCTCAGCTCTTTCACGCTTCCCGCTCTCGCCGAAGACAACAGCGCCCCTCTGCCCCCCCCTCCTGTGGACCAGCGCGAAGCCAACCAGGAAAAACGCATTGAACAGGGCAAGGAAAGCGGCGCCCTCACGAATCACGAAGCCAAGAAGCTCGAGCGCCGGCAGAAGCGGATCGAGGGTGCTGAGGCGAAAGCCATGGGCAATGACGGCAAGATCGGCAAACACGAAGCCCGCCATCTGAACAGAATGCAGAACCGGGCAAGCCGGGAGATCTACCGCAAGAAGCATAACGCTCGTAAGCATCGTTAAGAGCTGGGGCTCCAGCCCCTTCTCCTTATAAATAGAGGCCGCCTCCTGTAAGGCGGCCTTTTTTTTGCCTTTTTTCTTACAGAAAAAGCCCAATCCTTAGACAGTTTTTCATTTATTCATAAGTAAAATCATATGTTTATAAGAAATTGTGAATTTAAATTAACACAGTTAGTCAAGGCCGCTATACTTGAATCATATGATCAACAACAAAACCACGTTAGCGGCACTAACCTTCACCCTCCTGCTCGCCACGCCCTTCGCGGCCCAGGGAGCAGAAAGCTACGTCACCCGCTCCTACTCAGCCAAAACCCTGGGTAAAACCACGGGCGCGCTGATCGGCGGCGGTAACCCCACGGGCACACAGACCGTGGAAGCCAAGGCCGACGTGACGATCATCGGGAAAATTCTCAATGCTCTCAACACCAAGGTGACCCAGGAAGAAGGCAAAACGATCGATATCGGTGGCACCACCTATACGACGGTTTACTCCTTCGGCAAGCGCGTGCTCGCCGACGCCTGGAGCATCACCTCGAACGGCACCAACAACGTGCGCCTCGGTCTGGCTCCGACAGAAATCCGCGTTCCCTTCGTAGTGTATCCCGTAGGCCCGCTCACCCTGAACGTGGCCGGCGGCGCCCGCTTCCAAGCTAACCTCGATGTAACCGCCACTCCCCAGATCGCCGTGCCGGTGCAGGACTCGACTCTTGACGTGAACCTGATGGCCCTCGCCCAGGCCGGCGCCTTCGTGGAAGCCTACGCCCAAGTAGTGGTAGTGCGCGGCGGAATCGGCGGCGAAGTGATGCTGATCGACGGACACGTGGATGTGAACGGACGTGTGGCCTTCAACGGCAAAGACAAGCCGATCATGCTTGTGAACGGGATCGTGCAGTTCTTCAACGGCAGCTTCTATGCCTTCGTGG
>DATBTF010000005.1:0-4026 GCA_036559405.1 Bdellovibrionota bacterium | reverse complement strand
AAGGGCAGGCTGGCCGAGGGCAGGTCCAGCTCGATCTCCACCATGGCTTCTGGCGGGAAAGGTGTCATATGAATCATGCTGAGTGACTTTGCGGAGATCACCGTGGCCACGCCGAGATCGTGCTCCTCGGCCTCCTGCCCGTCGATCCGGCGCACGCGCACCGGTCTGTAGTCGAAGAAGGAATAGGTGTCTTCGGCATAGGGCTTCTTCCGCGCCATCAGCAGAGCCGCTGCGCTCACCAGCACGTTCAGAAAGGCGAAGACGCCAGCGGCACAGAGGCCGAACGAGCCCGAGCGGAACGCCAAAGTGAGAGCGGCGACCACCGTCCAGCCGGAGGCGCCGAAGAGCACGAGTGCTGGCATCACTATTCCCCGCAGGGTGGGGTCGGTGGCTCGAACGTTCCAGGGCAGGAAAGAGGAGGCGACGTATTTCCCGTTATACCAGTAGGTATAGAGGCGGAAGATCTCCGTGAGAAACGGGCGGGCGCGCCCGCGAGCCAGAATTCTTTGCACCGTGACGGCGAGGGCCAGGCTCAGGAGGAAGGGAACCACCAGCCAGTCCCTGCCCGCGAAGGGGGAGAGGGCGAAGGCCACGTAGAGAAAGGGAGCGCTGTAATAGATAGTCCGCTGCAAGCAGGCAAGAAAGCTCGCGGGGGCCAGATAGAGCAGCCGCTGCCGCAGCGTGAGCCATCTGCTTCCGAGCAGCCGCTTCCACTCCCGGCGCAGCAGCTGCAGCCTTCCTCGTGAGTTGCGCGCACGCTCTTTCACATAGGGGACCACCGAGGGCGGGGCGGAACAGAAGGCAAGGGATTCCGAATGGTAGACGCTCTGGAAACCGGCGCTGTGCAGGCGGAAGGTGGTGTGCAAGTGGTCGGCGGCAGTGCCTCGCCCGAAGCCACCCACCTCGTCGAGAGCCGAGCGGCGCACGATATAGCCTTCGCCGGCAGCCAGGGCCGCGCCGTGGTAGTCGAGACCGGGTTCCACGACATCAAAGTACAGCGACTGCTCGTTCCAGATCTGCCGATGCAGGCCCCGCACCTGGTGCTGGAAGCTGTCGACGTTGTAGAAAGTCTGCGGTACCTGTACGAGCGCCACGTCGATCGTCTCGAAGTAGCCGAGCAGGCGCGCGAGAAACTCATGCCGGGGCACGGAACCTGCCCGGAAGACGGCAATCATGTCGCCATTCAGGTGCGGCAGCGCCCGGTTGAGATCCTCTTCACCGGAGGCAGCGATGTAACGGCAGCCCATATCCTGGGCAAGCGCCGCGATCTCGGGCCGGCCCGAATGGTCTATTACATAGGTGAGGTGGGGGTACTCCATCTTCGCGCAATGGTAGATGGTCTGGGTGAGCATGTCGGTGGTCTCGCTGTTCACGGCGATCAGCACGTCAGCCTTGGGAAGCGATTGGGGAGCCACGGGCCGACGTTTGCGAAGGCGGGAAGTAGTATAGGAGAAGTGGCAGAGCGAGAAGAATCCGAATATTTCGGCCGAGAGGAAGATCCAGGTGTAAGGGGAGGCGTTGTCGCGCAGGGCGAACGCCAAACGCGCCGCCAGATAGAGCGCGAGCGCTGTCAGGCAGGCGGCGATGGCCAGGCGCTGGCGGGGATGGAGTGGAAGGAGTTCTTCCTTCGCTTCAAAAAAAGGACGTTGTGAAGGCATGGCTTTCCTAGCTACTTTTCGGTAGGAAAACCATGCCTATTGAGGGAAATTACTCGGTTTTTTTCCCTTACCTGGAACGCCGGAAGCACCCGTAAACGTGTGCTCCGGCGAGGTTTTTGCCGATCCTAGGGGATAGGACTCTCTTTAGTGGCGCGGACGAAGCCGGCGTCTCTGCCGGAGGACAGGGTGAGGGTGTAGCGGGACACGTCACGGCCCTCCACCACGTACTCGGCCTGCACGCCTTCGCCTGCGAGGAGTACGGCCAGTTTGAACGCCGCCTGGTTCTCCATCATGGCTTTGCCGAAGCGGGCCGAGGCGTCGGTGAACTTACGGTCGTTCTTCGCGGCAAGAGCCGCTTTCATCGTCCGAAGTGCAACGTACATTTCTTCAGCCGCGCCCAGAGTCTTCTGCTCCAGGGTCTGATCGCAGGCGCCACCGAGATTGTTCCTTACTTGGTCGCAGTCTTCAGACCCGGCTTTCGGATAGGCCGCTTTGTATGCACGCAGCAGCTGGCGGGCTTTGGACTGGATACGGCCCAGCGAGAAACTGCTGGCATTGTTCATGGCAGCGCGCAGATCTTCCTCGCCAAAGGTCGCCTTGAAAGTCAGCGACTCGAAGCCGAGGTTTTCAGCCTGCTGCGGAGCACGCAGGAGCAGCTTTCGATAGCCGGTTTTTTCGGCGATCTCGGCCATTCCGTTCATGAGGCGCGCCGGCGATGTGGAGTCGCTGGAGTAGTTCCACACGTACTGGCCAAGGATGCCCTTGCCGGTTTCTTGCCCGCGGGCGTTGGTAATGTGGAAGCTGGATCCATAGAACGCCTCGGTGCGGTCACGGTGTTTGCCGAAGGACGTGCCTTTGCGCTCCTTGAGATAGGTTCCGTAGGTGGCGCGCAGATTCACGTCTTCATGGAGAGACTGTGTGAGGCTGAACTCGTTGATCTGGCCTTCGTTGAACTTCACGTTCAGGATGGCCGGGATGCCGATGAAGAAGTTGCTCATCGAACCCATCTGGCGGGAGGTGATTTTCTCCCAGCGGCGAACGGCGTCGGATCTGGCGGCCACTTTTTGGGCGGCTACCACGTTTCCGCGGACGAGGTCTTCGTAAGCCATTGCACCTTCCCGGTCACGGATGTTCACCAAGAACGAGAGCGATTTGGTGTAACGGCTGAAGTTCGTGGCGCCCATCCAGCTTACGATAGTGCCCGCTTGCAGGCCGAGCGAGCGTACTTTCACATCGCTGATCTTCACGAATACGTTGTCTTCGTCGATTTTTTCCACGTAGGTCTGGAACTCCCCTGCCGCGAGCACGGAGATGCTGACGCCCGGAGCCGGAGCGCCGGAGTTCGCGAAAAAAAGAATTCCGCCGCGGGAGGCATACGACACCTGGTCTCCTTTGGAGAGGGCCATCACGTCGGCAACATGGTACGGAGCCCAACGCATGCTTTTCAAGGCAGTTACGGCCGCCTCGTCACGGGCGTAGCGAACCGTTTTGATTTCCCGGCCCACGAGGGGGATGAGTCCCACTTGCGCCCAGAATTTATCAGCGAGGCCGGTAGCGTTCTTGAAGGTGAACTGCAGGGACGGGCCCACGCCGGCCTCGAATGAACCGTTGTCGATCACCTTGAAGCCGTCACGGTAGTTTTTGTATTCCAGCGACTCGAAGCCCGAGGTCAGGCTCGAGATCAGGCTCAGGAACGGGCCCCAGGAGTTTTTGGCAGGCGTCAGGTTGATGATCTGGCGGCCGTGGGTGAAGTCGAGATAAACGGCCGGGAGAACTTCCGTTTCCAGGATGTTGTGCTTTTCATGCGGCTTCGGGTCTAGGTTGCTACCGTCGGCATTTAGGTCAGAGTTCCCGTCGGCATTCTCATTTGCCGCAGCTAAAGAAAGTGATGCAGTCTGTGGCCCGAAGCCGACGCTGAACACCACCGCCATGAGAACCACGAACGACTTAGAAACAAATTTCATTTGCCACTCCTCGAGCACCACTCGCCTGCTTGAATGCGCCTTCAAGTATTAAAGAAGCCAAAAACCCATCACCGACTAAGAATGTCGGGTACTATACATTGCAGGGCGCTAGTACTCAAGGGCGATCGGAGGGTAGAGGTGGGGCTGTAAAATGCGTTAAACTGGCCTACTTGTCTGTTGATAGTCCCCAATTTTTCCTTAGGACTTCAATGCTTTGGGTAAATTCGGTCTCGTATTTTTACCATATGCCTTGATTCTCCAGGGAGTTCGGTAGGTTCCAGACATCCATCAACAATCAAGTAGGCCGGCTTATGGTTTCTTTAACGAATTCCATTTTGAAGGTAGCTACGCTCGCCGACCACCCTTCTCTTTCCGAGTACTTGCACCATTCGGTGGAGGGCCCG
>DATBTF010000004.1:0-9448 GCA_036559405.1 Bdellovibrionota bacterium | reverse complement strand
GGCCGCGAAGGAAAGCAGAGCGATGGTGAGCAGCCGCTTCATTGTCTACCTCGCGGCGGGGCGCCCTTGCGGAGCGCGAGGGGCGAGGAAGTTCCGAAGCGGTAGCCGACAAACAGAAAAAAGGAATTGACCTTGGCGTTTTCGGATTTGGCGTACTGGAGCGCGAAGTTTCCGTAGAGCTCGCGGGAGAAAAAGTGCGCGACATTGAGCTCGGTGATCAACGGGTGGGTCACCTGTCCGTCGTTCTGCGAGGCGATGCTCTGGGCGAGGCTCAGCTCCCAGTCGGAGGGGTAGTAGCCGATGTCGAACTTGAGGAAGTAGTCGTTGGAGGTGAAGTTCTGGCGGTAGCCCGCCTTGAAGTTGGCGGCGACGTTCTCGTCGAAAAATGGGCGGAAGCCCGGGCCGGCGGAGAACTCGTCGAACTTGCGTTTATCGGTCTCGCGCTCGCCATGGAGAAGGAGGTAGTCCATGCCCCAGCTTTCATCCACCTCCTGGCGGAGGGCGAGCGAGGCCTCTTTGTAGGCGCTCGACGGCAGGGTTTCGAGTATGCCGCGTCTCCGGGAGTATTCGAGCACGTCGATCGCCAGACCCTGGAGCGTGGCCTGCCAGGCGTAATGGAACTTCGTGGTGTAGGAGAGGAGGCCCGTCTGCACGTAGGTGCGGGGGACGAAGTCGAGGTAGAGCATGCCGAGGATGCGGTTCGGGCTGTTCCACTCGTAGAGAAAAAAATTGTAGAGGTAGAGGCGGTCGAGGTGGCCGCCCACCTGCTTGCCCACGAAGGCAGCCGAGCCCTGAATGTTCTCCGAGCGCGAGCCGGATTCGGGCTGGTAGG
This sequence comes from Bdellovibrionota bacterium, assembly GCA_036559405.1. Lineage (GTDB taxonomy): Bacteria > Bdellovibrionota > UBA1018 > CAIPTA01 > CAIPTA01 > JAKFYM01. The sequence goes on along the minus strand of DATBTF010000004.1, from coordinate 8,616 downwards.
TGGTATAGGTGCCGTAGGCGAAGGCGTTTTTATTGAACTCGAAGTAGGTTTGCTCCGCCAGCTTGGGATCGAGGCCGCCGAAGAGGGAGGAGCGCAAAACCGGGTTCCAGCGGCGGCTCACATCCACGCCGTCGACATTCACAGTGCCCGCCTCGGGAACGGGAAAGCGGCCGCCGGTGAAGAGCCAGGTGTCTTCGGGATTGGCCCGCTTTACAGCCAGCTGCTTCACCTGCACGGAATTGCGGCCGCGCAGGGCTAAGCGTTCCGCGGCGAGCTTGTCGTAGAAGTCGTGCTTGTCGGCGAGGTCGAAGGTGCATTCGAGTTTGCTGTCGGTGACGTCCCAGTAACGGGTGTAGAGGCGGCTCGAAACGGTGGCGAAGTCGTTCGAACTGGGGCCGTCGGGATTGTTTTGGAAGGTTTCGTTGGCGAAATAGCCGCCGACAGTGGCGCGGCCTACGTATTTTTCGGCGAAACCAGAGCTCGGAAAGGCGACGGAAGACACGAGCAAAAGAGCTCCCGCGCACAAGAACACATCCGTGAGTTTCTGCGTGAAAATCTTGTCGTTCCGCATTTGTTTCCCGACAGAGAAAGTGTAATCTGTAACTATAGAAAATAATAAAGAATTATGAAGAAAATCCTCGCTGGGATTCAGCAAAACAAGGTCTTCAAATTCGCCTCTTCGGTGAAGATGGCCGTGCTCGTGATGCTGCTCCTGGGGGCGGTAGTGGCCGTGGGCACGATCTACGAGAGCCGCTATAACGCCCAGGTGGCCGGCCTGATGGTCTATCGGACTCCCTGGTTCCTTGCTTTGCTCTGTTTGCTGTGGATCAATATCTTCTCCGCCGCCGTCTCGCGCATTCCCTATAAGCGGCGCCATACCGGATTCGTGGTCACCCACCTCGGGATGCTGACCCTGCTGATCGGCTCAGGAGTTACTTATCTCTATGGCCTCGACGGGCAGCTCTTCGTGCAGGAGGGCTCGCGCTCCCGGGTGGTGGAGCTGACGGATCTCGCGATCCGCACTGCCCGCGACGGCTCGAATGAGGTGCACATTTTTCCCTTTGCCCGCAGTTTGAGCCGGGGTGCGCTGAAGAATGACGATTTTTCGCTTCTGACCGGCCTTTCCATTCAGGAGTATCTGCCCGCGGCCACCCGCAAGGGCGAGGGTGGTGGAATGGGAGGCAGTGGCGCGCCCGGATTGAAGGTTTCCTTCGGATTGAAGAGCCAGTTTTTTGATGTGAGCGAGACCCTGCATTCGAGCAGCAAGCCGGAGATGCAGATGGGCCCGGCGCGGATCCGCCTCGTTGAGGAGAGTGGTGCTGTTTCAGTGGCCGAGAGCCAAAAAGAAAATAAAAAGGGGAATCAAAGGGAAAAAATTAAGGAAGCCGTAGCTCCCGGTGCCACCCTCGTGGTGCTCAACGCCAAAACGGGAAAAATCATGGCCGAGTGGCCGCTTTCTTTGCTGCGCAGAAAGTCGCAGATGGCGGGAAATGTCGGGATTATCTTGGAGAAGGAATTTGCGAAAGCGATCGTGAGCAATAACCATCTCGTGGAGGGCGATAACCCTAATCCGGCGCTCGAGATTCGTCTTACCAAGGATGGAAAAGAGGCACGCGAGATCGTCTTTCAAAAGCACCCGAGCTTTTCTTTGAGCCCCGAGGGTTTTTATGGGCTGCGATTGATGTGGGGCGGAAAGGGAGAGAGCGTAATGGGAGAGGAAGCTGTTTCTTCCTCTCTTTCTACCATTGCATCTGAACCCCAAGACCGCTCCGGCAATGTGATTGAGTTCCATGTAAATAAGAATCAGCTCGACCGGGTGCATCTGCAGCTATTTAAAAACAACCAATCAGTTTTACAGAAAGAGCTGAAGAAGGGCGAGACGGCCGAGACGCCCTGGATGGGCATGAAAATCACCTTGGGCGACCTGGCTTTTGTGGAAGGCGGAGGCACCGCGCCTGCCAGCGAGGGCGAGGTGATGCCGATCGAAATTCCTTTCCGCAGCCCGCTGCCGCGCTCGGCCCTGCGTGTGGGCGGCCAGTGGCTGATGGAGGGAGAGTCGCGCCACTTCCTCAACGGAAACGAGAATATCGAAGTGTATTACGGTCTCAATTCCGTGGAGATTCCCTTCGACATCCAGCTGCACAAGTTTGAGAAGGTGGATTATCCAGGCACCGAGACGGCCATGAGCTTCCAGAGTATGGTCTCCGTGAACGACGAAAGCACCCAGACCTTGATCCGCATGAACGAGCCGCTCATCAGGGACGACTACATCATCTACCAGTCAAGCTACATACTGAACCCGAACCAAAAGCCGGTTTCTATTTTTTCCGTCAATAAAGATCCGGGACGCACTCTCAAGTATATCGGCGCGGTGATCCTGGTGCTCGGCATCTTTCTCTTCATCGTGATGCGCACGAAATGGTATCTAAAGCGATTCGCGGGGGCCGCATGAAGGCAATTGGTCTATTGACGCTTTTATTGGCATTTCTACTTCCGCTTTCAGCGCATGCGGGCTTGGACGAGGCAGCACTGGAAAAGTTCAAAGCCTACGCCTCGTCGATCGATACAAAAATCATCGATCCCATGCCGGTGCAGAACCACGGCCGCATCAAGCCCTTCCAAACTTATGCGCGGGAGGCCACTCTCTATCTGACGGGAAAATATGGGATTCTGGGGCTTTCGGCCTCGCAGCTTTTGCTGGCCATAGTCACTTCTGAAGCAGCGCCGGATTTGGAGCTGATTAACGTACGCGACGTCGCTCTGCGACTACCCTTGGATTTGCCGAAAGACAGAAAGATCTTCACGCTTCGTGAGATCGAGTCGTCGCGCCTGGCGTCTCTGGCGGGGCCGGTGATGGAAAAGCAGAAGCTCGACGAGAAATCGCTGAACCAGACGGATAAAAATATCATCGAAGTGGCGCAGCAGATGTGGCTGCTTCGCTCGGTGATCCAGGGAGAATTTTTCTTTTCCGCCATCGACCTCGATCCCAAGCCGAGCGAATCCCCGCATGGCGGAAAGCCTGAGCTGGCATCCGCTTTTGCGGCCTATCTGCGTTCTTTGCAGATGAACTCGTCGCAGCAGGCCAAGGAGGCGGCGGAGGCCCTGGTGGCCAAGGTACGCAGCCAGGACGTACCGGAAGTTTTTCGCGCCTATATGGACAAAATGAGCACGGAGGTGCTCTACAACCGCTTGCATCTGTTTTTTTTCGCCGGCCTTCTGTACTGCGTTGTCGGTTTGATTTTTGCCAGTGGGTTGATGAGTCAGAAATTTACAAATCCACTTCGTGTTCTCTCGTTAGTGCTTTTTCCCTTCCTGCTCCACGTTTCCGGCTTCGCGATGCGCGTCTACATCACGGGCTTCGCGCCGGTGACCAATATGTACGGCACGATGGTGTGGATGGCGCTCGGCGTGGTGGCTTTCGGTAGTTTACTTTACTTCTGGTACCGTCACCTTTTCGTCTACGGAATATTGCTGCTGGGAGCATCGCTGACGCTGATTCTGACGGAAAGCATCCCCTTGATTCTGAGCCCGGATCTCGATCCTGTCGTTGCGGTCCTTCGGTCTAATTTCTGGCTGACGATCCATGTGCTCACCGTGACCATTTCCTACGCCGCTTTCACCATCGCCATGCTCACCGGCAATACGGCGATCGTGCGCACCTTGCTGAAGGGCGGGGCCCTGCCGCAGGCTGCAGTCGAGGAAATGGCGAAGATCTGCTACCGCATCATCCAGATCGGCGTGCTCCTGCTCACGACGGGAATCATCCTGGGCGGCTGGTGGGCGGACTACTCCTGGGGGCGCTTCTGGGGCTGGGATCCCAAGGAAACCTGGGCGCTGATCGCCGACCTCGGCTTCCTCGCGCTCCTGCATGCGCGCTATGCAGGCTGGGCGAACTCGTTCGTTCTGCTCGCTCTTTCGCCTGTGGCCTATCTGCTGGTTCTGATGGCCTGGTACGGGGTGAACTTCATCCTGGCGGCGGGGCTGCATTCCTACGGATTTTCGAGCGGGGGCACGATCGCGGTGGTTACCTTCGTGGTGGTGCAGGTGATTCTCATCGCGCTCGCGGCCTGGACCCTGCGCGGGAAATTTACAGCACTTCTCCAACGCCCAGGAGCGTAGCGGTCACGATGTGGATGATCGCGACCACGTACATGAAGACAGCGAACGGCATGTGAAAGCTGTGCCAGTAGCCCATTAACTTGCGGAACTGCTCGAGCAGGATGCGTTTGCGTGTCACGTAGACGAGGTCCTGCAGATAATTCTGCGCGCCATCGTTGAGGTCCTGGGCGAGGCCCGCATACGACATCCGCATCTGTAGATCGCCTTTTAGCGAAAGGAAAAGCGAAGCGGCCACGCCGGGATGCGCATCCTCAGCGGGAACGCAGCCGAGCTGGAAGGCCTGCATGCGGATCATCGCCAGCGTTTCCTTGGGAACCTTGACAGTGTGCATGTTCAGGTTCTTTTCATATCCCGCAGCCAGGCTTTCGAGCTCGGATTTTTGCCCTGTTACCTGCAGGTAGAAATATCTCCCGACGATTCCGCTGGTGAAGGAGATCACCATGCTCCAGAAGCTCACGGCCACGAGGCCGCCCACCTTGAAGTTGGTGTGGAAGAGAATAAGGGTCGGCCCCACGAGGCCGCAGAGAATGTGGAAGTCGAGCCAGCCGCTGATTTTGCTGAGGCGGTGGGAGAAGAGGCGCTTGCGGAAGGTATAAATATTGGTGCCGCACATGATGGCGAAGCCCGTCCAGCCGAGGAAGAGGCTGATGGATTTCCCCGTCTCGGGATTCAGGCTGAGGTGGGGGAAGTAGCCCTGTCTTTTTAACATTCCGAGAATTCCCTGCTCGGGATGGAAGTTGAGCATCCAGCTTTCAAACGAGCAGACGAACAGCAGGAGGAGCCAGAAGTAGACATAGGCGCGCAGGGACATATGCGTTCAGGATAACTTATTTTGGCAGGATTCGTAGCTGCGAAAAGGAAACCGCGATGCGGTCCTTACCCGGTCCCTGATCCACCAGGATGACCATGCCTGCGGTGGAGAGCGTAGTGGTGCCTTGGGCCGTCATCTGGTTCACGGTCGAGTAAGTGGCGTCGGTGGCACGGATCGCTCCGTTAATCGCGAAGCGCACGTCCTGCACATAGACACCGCCATTCGCCGAGCTGATCTTCGGGTTTCTCAGGTAGTAGCTGAAGTCGTCGAATTTCTGGATTTCGACAGTGAAGGTGGCGCCGGCCAGGTCGGGATTGATGGTGTCGTTGGCGGAATCCAGCGGCCAGCTGAGCGTGACGAAGTTCGCTCCCGAAGGAAGGTTGGCGGGAACCAGCACGCTGACGGTATTCGCGCGTACGTCACTTGTGGAGGATCCCGTAAGCGACGAAGAGGGCGCGATCATATTCTTCCAGTTGGTGATGGCCGTGAGCATCTCCGCGGCGTCAGCAGCGCAGTTGGTGGTCCAGCAGAAGTGTTCTTCGGGATTCAGTCGCAGCACCAGGCGCGAGGCGGCGGGGTTCTGAAGGTTCACCTTGGCCCCGCTGATCAGCGCATCGTGCGAAAAGGTGACGTTACTGTTCGCGAAGTAGGGCGCGACGCTGGTGGCGTGGCAGCTCGAGCAGTACAGCCGGCCCAGAGGATAGACCGTGTTTTGAAAGGCGGTCACGGAGCTGATGGGGGCGGGCGTCGGCGAGGGCGCGGGTGCCGGAGCAGGAGCAGGCGCGGGAGCGGGTGCAGGGCTCGGGGTCGGCAAGGGCGGAGGGGTGTAACCGGTGATCGTCCAGACCGTTCCTGCGTTGGCTCGGTGGCAGCTCACGCAGTCGCCCATACCGCCGCTGCTGTGGTCGAAACGGTTCTTCGTAATCGTCGTGGGTCGCGTGCTGTTGTGGCATTCGCTGCAGGTGGCGGGGGCCGGGCTGTGATTGAAGGAGTTCGCTAGAAGGATTTTCCAGCTTGCAGGCACGAGATTGTTCGAAGACTTATGGCAGGTGATGCATTCGCCCCCGCGCCCGTGCGCGATACTGGCGATCGGGGCCGGGCGCATTCCCTCGTGGCAGGGAGTGCAGCTCGTTTCTTTTCCGGTATGGGAGAAGGAAGCCGTACGGCGGGTTTCCGATTTCACGGAAGGCTGGTCCACCCGGCAGCCGCTCAAAAGAAGCGCGAAAAAAAGCAGCCCGAAAAGGGGGCTAAGGGCGCGTAGGCTGGGGTGGTTTTTCTCCGGCATAGGTCTACCCACCTTTTCGGATAAAAACGCTCAGAAATTCAGTGATTTATCGCTTTCCAGGCAATGTTTTTCTTATATAAATATTTGATATTACATAGCTTTTGCGTTCACAGCCCCGGAGGTTCCTCGCCTGCTTTCGGGAGAATGGGGGTGAGGGGGGCGTTCAGGGCGCTCAAGGTTTCGAGATCCAGGCGTCCCGTCTGCGTGAGCCGGTGTTTTTCCTGGTAGTCGAGTATGGCATTGCGGGTTTTCGGGCCCATGATTCCGTCCTGTGCTACAGGAAAGCCCCTTTCCGTGAGAATCCTCTGGGCTTCCCTTACACCCCTGGCGGAGAGAGCTCCCGCCGTATGGCGCAGGTTTCCTCCCGAAGACTCATGCAAGACGAGCGCGCCTCCTGTCAGAGGGTTGACCATGCTATCGGGGTGGGTGGGCGGAGGGGGCTCCTCGACGGGGGCGCCCGCCATGTCGGGGAGAGTACGGGCGACAGCATCGTTTTGGTTGGCGTGGGTGAAAGGCGCCAGCAGCAATAGAGCAAGTGCGAAGGAAAACATACCTTTCTCCTTTCGAGGTTCAGGAGAATTCATGCAATCCCGCGTCCATTCCAGGCGCAGGGGCAAAGTGCCCTGGCCTTACGGCACAGCTCTTGAAATGGAGAGGAACAAAGATGCGGGAGCGAAGCATGCAGCGTTTTGTCCGCCGAATATTTTTTGTGGCATTTCTGGCGCCCCTTTCCGCCCAGGCCAAGGTTTCGCTTTTTTTCTATGGGGGCCTCGCGGCCGCGCCGGACAGCCAGGTGGTGATCCGCCAGTCAGGAGGCACGGACATCACTCTTCACGACGTGGACTGGAGCAGCGACTCCCTGCGCCCGCCGCTTTACTACGGCGCGCGCGTCGTATTCTGGCTGCCTACCCGCAAAGAGGCGGGCTTCGGCCTCGACTTCACCCACACCAAGGTGAGCGCGCGCGACACGCAAGTCGTGAAAGCTTCGGGCTTGCGTGCCGGCAACCGCATCGAGGGCTGGGAGCCGGTCGGCAATACGGTGGAGGGTCTGGGTTTCCTGCACGGCCTGAATTTGTTTCTCGTGGTGATGCACAGACGCTGGTTCGCCGAAGAAAATTTCCAGCCATATTTCGGGGCAGGGGCGGGAGTGGCGATGCCGCATATGGACGGCAAGATCGGCAATACGCGCGGCAACGCCTTCGCTTACGGTGGCATGGCGTTTCAGGCGATGGGTGGCTTCAGCCAGAAGATCTACGGTCCTCTGGCTCTCTTCGCCGAGTACAAACTGCAAAGAGCCAGTATTGACGTGCCCTACGACCGCAACACCCAGGTGACGACGACGATCTGGGTGCACCAGGGCGCGCTCGGGTTGGCCGCGCACTTTCAGTAGCGCGCAGACTCTAACAGCAGACGGGCGGCCTCGGGGCAGAGATAGCCGCGGTTTTCATCGTGGCCTTGGCCGAAGAAATCGACATTGGGAGTGATCCCGTTCAGCGCCTGATGGAACTCTTTGTCGTCGTCGCCGTAGGTTTTGGCGAAGTAGTCGAGGATCTTCGCGAAGGCGGAAGCGAATACAGGGTTATCTGCCTCATTCTTGATCACGGCCGTGGCCACGTTTTCCGAAAACATCGCAAAGCCCGCCTGGAACTCCCAGGGACGGCTCGGATACTTCGACGGATCGGGCTTGAAGCGAGTGCTCCACTCATAGGACGTGAGGCCGAGGTCGGAAAATATTTTCGAAAGCGAAAGGTCCTTTTCGGGGTCGATGCCCTGTCGGCCAAGGGCGGCCTTCTGCTCGTCGGTGAGAATGCACTGCAGGGCGCTGACCACATAGGCCCAGCGTTCCCAGCGCGGAAGCTTTTCTTCGAGCAGGCGGGCGGCGCGGAGGGCGTTGAGTCGGCCGAAGATCTCCGTGAGCCGGAAGTTCGGGCGGTGGCCGAAGGCATTGTCGAGCTGGTTGAGGCGATAGGGTGCCCAGGAGTTTCCCGGCTGGATCAGCCACTCGTAGCGTGGGTGGTGGTAGCGGTTCTCGACGAACTCACGGTAGGCGCCGGCGGATGGCTCGAGCAGGTCTTCCTTTTGTCCGTAGGCGCCGGGCCAGGTGGCGTAGTCGTTCCAGTTGGGGCGGGGGTCGGCGCCATGGCAACCGGTGCAGGAGACCCCTTTGACTGTTTTGTTGCGGGCGGAGAACTGAACTTCCTTCAAGCCGTTTTGCGTGGTTGGGAACTGGATCTGACGGAAGTCAAAGGCGCGCTCGTTCTCGCGAAACTGGATGCATTCGAGGGAATCGTAGCCGCGCTGGGCATCCGAGCCGTTGAAGGTGCAGGTGAGTTTGCCGTCCTTGCCGAACAAAATGGCGCGGGGGTTGAGGCTGCTCGCGCCCTGGAGGCTGCGGCTGCTG
>DATBTF010000003.1:0-5176 GCA_036559405.1 Bdellovibrionota bacterium | reverse complement strand
TTACCCAGCCTCTGCGGTCGAAGCGAGAGAGGTTCACGGCGCCGGAAAAATTTCGCAGAGTGCGCTCTCGGCGAAGATTGAAGTAGTCATTGAAATAGCTCAGGGAAAGCTCCCTTAAATTCCTATACACCGGAGGACGGAAACGTAGACCAGTATAGTTGGACATCGCGATCGCGCCCCAGGCTCCATGCTGTCGAAATATGGCGATCACGTGATCGGTGTCGTGCGTGGCCTCCAGATCGAGAATCAGAGGCGGATATCCGTGCATGCGCAGCGCTGCAGCAGCGAGCACCGCCCCCTCCAGGCAGTGGGCTTCGCGGTGCCGCAGAACAAGTCGGGGGGAATAGGCCGTGTCCGCAGAGTGATAGGCAACTTCATTATCGAGAAATTTCTGGATCTTGGCCGGAGTGCTGAGCGAGCGCAAAATACGGGTTTCAGTGGGCGTTAGCTTATCCATGAGCTTATCTTACCCCTTAAGAAAAAATTCCGAAACCGTTTGCGTGGCAGGGCCGGAGTGAAACTCCCCGAAGAACGAGCAATTACTGGCATCATCTTTATTCAACAGCACCCGCCGGCAGGAACTTGGCACCATGCTCACGAAACCGGCCGCCGGGTACACCAGTCCAGAAGTGCCAATCGCTACGAAAATATCTGCCTGCGAAAGTTCTTCCATGATCTCATCCATAAAAAACGGCATCTCTCCGAACCAGCAGATATGCGGGCGCAGCCGACCCGAATTACCCCCTCGAGGATGAACCGTGCTGAGAGTTAGATCCTCGTCCCAGGAAAAGATCTCTCCCGTATCCAGGCAACGTGCCTTGCACAGCTCTCCATGCATGTGCAGCACATTTTTCGATCCAGCCCGCTCATGAAGGTCGTCCACATTCTGCGTGACCAACAGAAAGGAGCCCTGATGGTGTTTTTCAAACTCCGCTAAAGCCAGATGTGCGCCATTGGGCTCCACTGTCTTCAGTTGCTGGCGACGGAGATTGTAGAACCGGTGCACTAACTCAGGCTGGCGGGCAAAAGCCTCAGGCGTGGCCACATCCTCAATTCTATTCCCTTCCCAAAGACCATCCGCATCGCGAAAGGTTTTCAGGCCGGATTCACTGGAGATACCGGCACCAGTGAGAACCACGATCTTTGCCCCGGAAAATTTGGTCATGAAGACATTTACCGATGGAAACGATATCATGGATGCCTGAATGACCGCCGCAATTTTCCTTGCCACCTTCTTAAACTCTGCCAGCACATTCGCCGCCACTCACATCTGGTTTCAGCCATGGTCCAGCACGCATGAGCTGGCAGATGTTCTGGCGTCCGTTCCCGAAGGAAGGGCTGTTCTGGATGCTGCGAAAAAGGTGGATCCGCACTTTCTGGATCTGGTGGAGCCAGACAATTCCTCCTTTACCGAAAATACCGTGGCAGGCACCTATAAACCGTTCGAAGGCGATGGCGGACGGCTACGCCAGAAAACGAAAATTCATCTTAAAAGAAAGCTCCCGCTCTCCGACGCCGCCGCCGATCTTTCACACGAGCTCCTGCATTTCGCCAAGCGAAAGCTTCTCGATCCCTTCGAGGGCGAATTCGAACTGAAAAAATATGTACTCCAGGGAATTGAGGGCGAAGGCGGAGAGCTGGAAGCATTCGAAAACGAATGCAAGGTAGCCGCGGCGCTCGAGAAGTCAGACCCCGCTTTCCCCCGGCACCGCTATTGCGAGCGTTACAGCAAAGATGGCATCTTCCAAAAAGAGAAGGCGCGATCCGACTACTATGCTCTCGGCAAGTGGATGCCCAACGCCGATACCGCTCTGAAAACTGCTTTTCCCTCGATGAATGACCAGCCCGTGGCTTTCAGCTCAGGGATGAGCGGAAAACCATACCCGATTTCTTTCGCTGAAGAGTTCGCCCGAGCGCGTAAGGCCGCCTGCGAGACGAACCGCTGGAGATTCCGGGTGGCCGCGGAAAAAACGAAGCGGCGCAAGCATGCCGTCGCAGACATGTATATCGCCGAGCTGGAAAAAATCAGGGGCTTCCACACCAAGAACTGCCGCGGAATACCGCTTCCATAAGCTCTTACTTTTTTCGACGCTCGATGCTAGCATCCATCCATGCCTTCTGGAATTCTAGCTACTTTCGTCATTGGTTTTGTGATCGGTCTCGTCGCGCGCTTTTTGAAACCAGGCGACGACCGCATGGGGATCTTCATGACGGCCATGGTGGGGATTGCCGGCGCCTTCCTTGGCACTTATATCGGGCAACTGGCGGGAATCTACCAGTCAGGAGAGCCCGCAGGTTTTATCGGCGCCGTTTTCGGCGCCATGCTGGTGCTCTTCATGATGAAAGCTGTGTTCGGAAAGAAGTAGCCGGTGAATCACCCACTGAGCGCACAGGATGTTATCCACCTCCTCGATCTCTTGCCTCTCGATGGCGAGGGCGGCTTTTTCCGCCAAACATATAAGTGCCAGGATAGCGGGCTGTCTGAATGGGGAGCGAAACGGCACTTCGGCACCGCCATTTACTATCTTGTAACGCCGGAAAATTTTTCCGCCCTCCACAGAGTGAAGAACGACGAGCTTTTTCACTTCTATGCAGGGGACGCCGTGGAGATGTTCCAGCTGAGCCCGGGCGGAGAAGCGAACAGCATCCTGATCGGGAATGATTTGAAGGCGGGCCAGAGACCCCAGGTGCTGGTGCCACGAAACTTCTGGCAGGGAGTGAAGTTGCTTCCCGGCGGCAGCTGGGCTCTGCTGGGAGCGACCGTAAGCCCGGGCTTTGAATACGAAGATTTCGAGCTGGGAATGCGCGAGGCGCTCAGCCGGCAGTATCCGCAGCACTGCGCGAAGATCCAGGCCTATACGAAAGCGTAGCCCTACTTGGCGCTGGCCGTAGATTCCCCGTCGAACTGATATGCCGAACCGCTACCAGCAAGCAGCTGCGTATGAAGCAGAGTCGCGGAACCATCAACTTTAAAATACAGGAACCGATTGAGAGCCGAAAGATTCACTTTCGGTGCGGGGATCTCAGCGAGAAATTCGGGCACCAGCGACTCCAAGGCCGGCGGATAGGAACGGTACTTCGCCTTATACTGCTTCACCGCAGCCACCACCGCCGAAGAACGCTCTTTCGCCACCAGTCCATTGGCATAGACGGCTGCCAGCGCCGCTACGGCGAAGAAGGAATACACGCCGGTTTGTTTCCAGCCGGCTGCCTTGATGGGTCTTTGCTGAAAAAGTTGGGTGATCGAAGAGCCTCCTGCGCGCAGCAGGAATGATAGGGCCACCAGAAACGTCACGATTCCCTGGTCGAGCCAGACCACGTCGGCGACGAATAACACCATGCCGCAGAAAATATGGAAGCGTGCACCCCAGCTTCGGTAGAATTTTTTTGTGGGAGCCTGAGACATCGGAGCACTGGCCATAGACAATCCTTTCCCTAGACTGCGGCAGATTTTTTCAGCTAACCCTCAACTAAAATCGTAGCAAGAATCGAGGCCGCATTCATGCTGTTCTCCCACCTGGAAGCGGTAAATTCCCTTCATTTTGACCCGTCGCATAATCAAGGTTTTGGTGTATCCATCCCTCATGCCATCGCCCGTATCCCAAGCCTTGCAGGAAAGCCTGGAAACCTATATCCGTGCACGCCGGGAGCGGATCCCACACCTCCTGGAGGAGTCACTTAACCTGAGAAAATGCGCGGGCATCCAGGGCCGCTACTTCGCACACGACTTTTTCCGCAATCCTCTGAACACCCTCTGGGCAATTCCCTATATGTCCCTGCGGAAGATCCTCGAAATTTTCGAAAAGTTCGGCGTAGAACTCGCGCGCACGATCGTTCCCCAGATCCCACGCGCCTGGAAGACGGATTTCCAACGCGAGGTGGAACGACTCATCCAGGTGGACCTCTTCGGCCTTCCTCTCGATCGGGTATCCCCCTCGGACCTATCCCTGGAACTGGGGAAGCACGATGCACTCAAGGCATATGTAACGAGCCTGGAATGCCAAAACCTCCTCCTCCAAGCCGAGACAGAGATCCGCAAAGAAGTGGCCGCCTATTGCGAAACGCAGAACGGTTTCACCGACCTGGCCGCCTCAGGAGGAACGCTTGTCTTTGCGCAGATCTTTTTTGGCGATCGCTCGCTTGATGTATTTACGATGGGCCGGCGCTGGGCCTCCTTCTGGTCCAGGCGCGAGGCCATATCGCACTTTGTTTTCGGGAAAAAGCTGGGACATATCTACTACAGCTTCATTCGGCCGCCCGCGCCGACCACCGGCCAGGTATGGCTCGCCACTGGCATAGGCCTGGTTCTGTTAGCCCTGCTCAGCACTACCGTGAGCGCATTCAGCTATCCGGTCCGCGGCAAACTCGGGCTCGAAAAAATTCAGCTAGAGAAACTAATCCAGTCGATCGAAGACAAGCTGCTGTTGAAGTTCATCAAAAACGCGCGGGGCTAGAGCACGCGCCCGACATAACCGTCGGGCCGGATGTGATAGGCTGCGCCTTCCTTCAGCCCCTTTCGAGCCATCTCCTCCGACCAGGGAAAGCGATGTAGGGGAAGGCTGGTGTCCAGGGCTTGCATATTCCGTTGCCCGTATACGTGGATCTGCCAGGCCAGGGACTTCAAGGGCTCGAAGTTGTCCACGCTTTCGATCCAGGGCAGGCGGTCGCCAGACTGGATACCCACCGCCCGCCCCTGGTTTTCGCTCTGATCGCGATAAGTGATATTCGTCTGTGAAACCGTGCGGAACATAAGGCGGCGTATTGCTGGCAGAGAAACCAGAGCCCGGAGTGCGACCGGTACGAATTTTGTGCGAACAATACGCGCCCAGCGCCCCGATGCCGTGATGAACTCGAACGCACGATCCACGGTTCGCACCAGGCGCTCGGCAAAGGCAATGCGCTCGGTATTGTAGGTCTCCAGAATGTTGGCCTTCGCCCTCCCCTGCAGCACTTCCCCCAGCCTCCAGGCCAGGTTCACGGCATCGCCGATGCCGGTGTTCATCCCCTGCCCGCCCACGGGAGAATGAATATGGCCTGCATCACCCAGAAGAAAGGCCCTGCCCTTTTGGAACGTAGCCGCCACCCGGTGGTGTACATGATAGGTGGAAAACCAGTGAACCTTGTCGATCTTGATATCGAGTTCGCGGAAGATGCGGGGGTTCACGTCTTCCCATCG
>DATBTF010000002.1:0-9238 GCA_036559405.1 Bdellovibrionota bacterium | reverse complement strand
CACGATGCTCATCTCGCCCCTCAGCACGTTCCACAGCTGGGGAAATTCGTCGAGGCTGGAACGTCGCAGCCAGCGGCCAAAACGCGTGATTCTCGGATCTGCGGCGGAACGGGGCGTGAGCGCATAAGGGTTTGTGTCGTTGTACATGGTACGGAATTTGAAAAAATCGAACTCCTTGCCATTCAGGCCCACGCGCCGCTGGCGGAAGAAGATCGGGCCGGGGCTATCGAAGCGTACGGAAAGGCAAAGGAGAAGAAAAACCGGCGAAAGCAGTACCAGCACGGCTGCGCTCACCACCAGGTCAAAGGTGCGCTTGAGGAAGGGATATAAAAAATAGGGCCGCGATTCCTTCTCCCGCAATACGGGTATACCCCCGATGTCTTCCACCTCGATATTGTGCATTTGATGCCCGTAGGTGGGCGGCACCACAGAGACGCTGAGGCCCTCCTTGCGGCAGGCCTGCACGATCTCCATATTGCGCTCGTAGGTGGCGTTGGGAAGCGCCACAAACACTTCCTTGAGCCCGCGCTCACTGATGAGAGTCAACAGGTGATCGAAGCCGCCGAGCACCACGTTGCCGTTCTTCCGTTTGAGCAGCTCGCCGATGTGCACTTCCTTGCCCCAGAGGCGGTTGTCGTCATCGAGGAATCCAACCACGTGAAGCCCTAGGCCGGGGGAATGGTAGATACGCTTGTAAAGATATCGCCCCACCACACCCGCTCCATAGATAGCCACGGACCGGCTGTTGCCCCCTCGCAAGATCGCCATCAGGTGCAGCTGGTAGGTAATGCTTCTTTCAATCACAAGCAGAACGAATGTGATACCGAGCGAAGTGGCCACCATCAAACGCGAAAGGTCGAGAAAGCGGAAGAAGAAAATCATCGCGAACAGGATGAGCGAGCCGAGCACCCAGCCGAGTAGCAAGCGGCGCGTCTCCACCACTTGCAAGAGGCTCACCTTGGTCTCATAGAGACGCATTGACTGAAATACGACGATGAACAGAAAGCCTGCCAACGCACCGAGGCCTAGGAACTGCATGATCTGGTAGGAAACAGTGCGGCCATGACCCAAATAGAGCCAAAAGCCCAGACCGAAGCTCACCAATACTGCCAGGAAATCGGCGAGTTTCTGTGTAATCTCAAACCTGGTGGATTTCACGCACCTACCTTCGCACAGTTAGGGGCAAATCGGGAGCAGGAATCCGCGTGAGCAGAGGGCGATTGCGCGGCGCGCAATCAGCTGGGTTGGTAAGCTCGCTCCCATTCGTAGGCCGTACGGCAGATCAGGTCGAGATCGTCGAGCTTTGGCTTCCATCCCAGCAGGGAAACAGCCTTGGCGGGGTCGGCCCATACGGCCACCACGTCGCCCTCCCGGCGGGGTTGAATTTCGATAGCGAAGTCGACTCCGCTTACCTTCTTCATGGCCTTGACCACCTCCATTACGGAGTAGCCTTTGCCGTATCCGATATTCACGATCTCGGATTTACCGCCCTTGCGCAGATAGTTCAGCGCCTGCACATGGGCTTCGGCTAGGTCATCGACATGGATGTAATCGCGGATGCAGGTGCCGTCGGCCGTGGGATAGTCGGTGCCGAAAATGAGCAGCTTCGGGCGCTTCCCGCAAGCCACCTCGGCGGCCACCTTCACCAGCTGGGTGGCGTTGGGTGTGGCCTGCCCCAGGCCTCCCGCGACCCTTGCGCCGCCCACATTGAAATAGCGCATGGCCACGCTTTTCATCGCAAAGCCGGCCGCTTCCGTATCGTGCAGAAGTACCTCCGTCATCCGCTTGCTCGCGGCATAGGGGCTCACCGGGTCCGTAGGCATGGACTCCCGGATCGGGTTGCTGGCGGCGTTACCGTACACAGCGCAAGTGGAGGAAAAAATGAAATGCTTCACGCCGCTCCGGGCGCAGGTCTCGATGAGGTTGAGCGAACCGAGGGTATTGTTGCGGTAGTACTTGAAGGGATTCTGCACCGACTCGCCCACCGCCGTATGCGCGGCAAAGTGAATTACGGAGGTGATTTTGTGCTTCTTGATCAGGCCCTCCACCAACGCCTGGTCGGCGATATTGCCCTTGACGAGTTCCACGCCCTTCGGAATCGCCCAGCGGTGGCCGCTATAAAGATTGTCGAGAGCGATTGCCGGCTCGTTCAATTCTTTGAGGCGGCTCAAGGTGTGCGACCCGATATATCCCGCTCCACCCGTCACAAGAATCATGGCTTCTCCTCCAGCGGCTTCTGCGCCCTTATCTGGATGATATCGAAAGTATTGAGATAAAGGGAAAAATCCAGCCGGCCGCCCAGGGTGATCAGCTGGTAGAGCCAGCGGAAGCGCGGCATGCGCAGGACAAACACCTCATAGGCCATGGCACGGAACTTCCGGTACTGGCCCACACAATGAAAACTCTCGAGCCTGAGGCCGGCTTCCTTCACGGCCCGCGCCAGGATCGGCCGGTCAAAGTAAAACAAATGCGTGGGCGGATGGATCATCCGCCATTTGGGGCCGCGAACGCGCGCCACGACGCTGCCGCTATCGAGGGTGGAGAAGAAGATCCGCCCGCCGGGCTTGAGCCATTTGGATGCTTTCTGCAGATACAGGAAGGGCTCAGGCAGGTGCTCCAAGGTGTCCCACATACAAATCACGTCGTAGGAATTGGTTTCATCGGGGAGCGTGAGGAAATCAGCACAGACCGCCTCGACCCCGAACTGCTTGCGGGCGTTCTCCACCCCCTCCATGGTGATATCGACGCCCTTCACCTGGAAATTCTCTTTGGCGAGATCCAGAAAAAATCCGTAGGCGCAGCCCAGCTCGAGCAGCTTTCCCTCGGGCACGATTTTGCGCACCATCTTGAGGCGCTCACGGAAGTTCGTCTGGTGCATTTCCTTCTCGCTGGAATAATCCTGGTACTCGGCACCGCGGAAGTAATTCTCTTGGTAAAGGTCGGTAGTATTTTCTGAGTAAGGGAAGTACTTCAGGCCGCAGCCCGCGCATTCGACAATGCCTCGATAAAGCGGCTTCGGTTCGATGCCCGAACTGCAGAGCTTGCAGGTCATTTCGTGCCTCGCTTCAGCAGCATGAATCCGCCCTTAGCCGCAGGAGCCACCATGGCCACTGCCTCGCCCTTCGCCACCCATTGCGCGAAATCCTCGCCATTCGTGCAGCGGGGGAAGCTTCCCAGCCAGTACTCTCCCGCGCGCATCGAGCTTGGATCCGCGGGCACACGCACCTTCAGGTCCACTCCCCGGAACTCTTTCCAATAGGTTTGCATCGTACCCGCCCCTTCGGAGCAAGGCATCCAGAGCGTCTTGCCGCTTGCGGCCACTTCCTCGATCTCGCGCGACTCGAAGATCCGCCGGAGATCCGCATAGGCGGAAAGATCGGGGGCCACGGTGACTACCGTGACCAATACCGCGAGGCCGTAGGCGGATGCGCCTAGAAATTTCAGCGGCAGGCGGCCGAACGCCCGCCAATGCGTGCGCGCGAACTTTCCTAGCGCGATTGCGCAGGCCACAACGAAGATCGTCGCCGCGCAATTGAGATAGCCCCCCATGCCCCAGGGAAGCATCAGCAGCACAAAGAGCACGAGGCCTGCGGGGTAGGAGCTAGCCAGCAACAAACGCGGCCACTTGCGGTGCTTGAGGAAATCCACGAAAGCCGCCGCCTGGGCGCTGAACGCCAGCGCGAGGAACAGGTAAAGACTCTTGGAGTTGCGAAGGGTGATCTTTGCGCGCTCGAGTCCATAGGCCGACTTATAAGTGCCGTGCGTACCTACCCATTTGATGACTCCAGCGGAGGCGAGCAACAGAAAAAGGAGCAGGGCAGTGCGCCTGTAATTTTTCTTCTGGCTGTCCACATGCACTTGCGCTGCCAGAAAAATCGGAAAATAGAGCGCGATCTGCTCTTTGGTGTTCAACGCCAGCACAAGCGAAGGCACCATCACTCCGAGCCAGTGCGGCAGGGAACGCGACGCAAATTTGGAATACTGCGCGGCCAAAACAAGGCCGGCGAAAAAAATCACTAGTTTCTCATGCACCGAAGGAGCCCGGAACGCGTGCATGGTCCAAGGGTAGGCAAAGCAGAGCACGAAGAATAAAAATACCGCGAATGCCTTGTTCTTCAATCCATAGGCATAGCTCAGCGACGGCCAGCTGGCCGCGGCCACGAACGCGAAGGTGAGGCATACCCATACGATATTGATCGCGAAGGCCACCACGCTGCTGCCGGCGGCGGGCATATAGATCACCGGCACCATCAGGAAATACATCAGGCGCATCCGGCCTTGCTGGAAGATGTCGTACATGGACATGTCCCACCAGATGCGAAAAATTCCCTCGCTCCGCATTTTTTCGACGAGGAATACGTTCACCCCGTCGTCCATCAGGCCCCAGAATGGCCGGAAATAAAAAAGCATGGCCAGCACGAGGAGAGGCAGGCCGAGGCCGAGCAGGAAGTAGCCGCGCTTACTCACGTCGCCTCCACACATTGCGCGCCACGTGCTTATAGTGGGCGAAGAAATAGCGGAACCAGGCGTCGTTCAGACCAGCATCGAGGAAGGGCGGGTGTTCGCGCGTGCTTTCCATGTAAACGTATTTTGTCTTATATCGCTCGATCCCGTCGATGATCTTCTGGAATTCCTTGCGGTCGCCGTCCCATTTCTCCTTGGGCAGCTGATTCCAGAAATGCGTATAAATCCAGATCGTGGGAGCCATGATGTCGTAGTGCCGGTTAAGAGAGAGATACATCACGTTCCCGAACGAATAAAACTGCCCCGGCTGGCCGGCCACCTCCCGGGCGAATTCCTCGATTTGCGAGCCGCAAATGCCAGGCTGTTTGTCCGCCTTGACCAGTTTCCAGTAGTCCTGAAAAGACCTCCCGATGCTCGGATTAGGCAAAACGTAGAGCAGCGCCAGCAAAAGAAAGTACATATAGCGCCGGTGAACCGTCTGTTCAGGATGAAGCGCATAGAGCCGGAAGAGTTCGCCAGTGAATAGCATCACCCAAACGAGCAGGCCAAGGAAGTATTGCTGGTAGAGCACTCCAGCGATGTTCATGAAGCACATCTCAGCGAACATGCCGAGGGTGATCCAGGCAAGAGGCTCGCGGAGAATGCGTTTATTCCAGAAAATCTTCCTCGGCAGGAATACAAAGAGCACGGCGGCCACTGTGAACCAATTCTTCAGACCGAAGTCCTTTACCGTGCGCTTGAGCCGGCTCCATAAGTTTCCGGCCACATGCGGGTCCACGTAGAGGCGGGTATTGAACAGGAATGCCTGGTCCACGAACTCGCGGAAGGCCCCCTTCCACAAAAACCACCCCAAGATGGGTGCCGTCACCAGAGCAGCTCCCGCCGCCATCTGCGCCAGCTCTCTCTTCCAGCGCTTGGCTTTTGTGAGATGGAAAATCATCAGCAGGCCGAGTGGCATGGCGTCGTTCTGCTGGAGGAAGAAGCAGCAGGCGAAGAACGCCCCCATTCCCAGGGCGGCGAAAGGCAGTTCGACAAGCGCTAAGGCCGCAAACAGCATGGCGAAGGTAGCACCGAAGCTGCGGGTGAGACCGCCTCCGGCGATGAAGTCCCCCGTTCGCAACAGCGCCACCCAGTAGGCAGGATAAAGAAAAGGCAACGGCCAGCGCCGCCGGAGAGCGATCCAGTAGAGCGCGAGGGCGGAAAGCGCAAGCAGGGCAGTCTCCAACACCCAGGGGCCCATGGGGTCCCAGCGATGGGTGAAGGCGTGCAGGAAATAAAGCATGGGGGGTTTATGATCGAAGCCGTCGCGGTAGGGCGCGTGCCCCGTTGCGATCAGCATTCCCATGTACTTGAAGACTTCCTTATCGTAGCCGCATTCGTTCTCGGCTCGCGCGAAAGGTCCATACTGCAGCGAGAACTCCCAGGCCAAAAAAATCACGGCCAGGCAGACCAATACATGGATCCCGAGCCAGGCCCGGGCGGGGGCTTTTTTCGAACTCATCTAGAGCTTCGTAATACCTAGGATTTGGCAGGGGCGGCAATCGAAAAATCTCCAATTAAACCCTCATTTTAGAGTCTTTCCCTGGGCTCCGCGCCATGATAGGGTGGCCCCATGCAATGCGTACTGGCGATGCCCGCCTACAACGAAGAAGAATGCATCGCGGCGGTGGTGAATGGCTGGACCACGGAGCTGCGCCGCCGTTTCGGTTCGGGCTTCCGCATGGTGGTAGTGAACGACGGCTCGCGTGACCGCACGGGAGCGATCCTCGACAGCCTCGCCCGGGAAATTCCAGAGCTTGTAGTGATCCACCAGCCCAATGGCGGACACGGCTCCGCTCTTTACACCGCTTACCACAAGGCGCTCGAGTTCCACCCTGATTGGGTATTCCAAACCGATTCCGACGACCAATTCTCGCCTTCCGACTTCGGCAGCCTCTGGGACATGCGGGCCACTTCCCGCTTCCTGCTCGGCCGCCGCAAAGTGCGCCACGACGCCAAACACCGCCTGTTCATCACCCGCATCCTGCGCGCCCTGATCTTCGCGATGTTCCGCGCCAACCTGCGTGACTGCAATGTGCCCTATCGCCTGATCGAAGGCGGCTACCTGCGCGGCCTCCTGCGCATCCTGCCCCCCGACATGTTCGCTCCGAATATCTTCCTCAGCGTGCTCGCGGCACGGGACGGCCAGCAGCTCTGGGAAATTCCGATCTCGCACAAAGACAGGCAAACCGGCACCGTATCCATCCTTAGATGGAAGCTGTTGCGCGTATGCTTCCGCTGCGCCGGTGAATTGATCCGCTTCCGCCTGCAGCTGCGCCAAGGTCTGCGCGAGCTTGAGCTCATCACCCAATCATAGGGCAGCAGTGGCCACCTCGTTCAAACACCTCATCATCGGAGCTGGACCCACGGGATTAGGCGCCGCTTACCGCCTGCGCGAGCTGGGTGAATCGAGCGTGCTCGTGCTCGAGGGCGCTGACCACGTGGGCGGCCTTGCCACCAGCTTCCGCGACGACAAAGGCTTCACCTGGGACATCGGCGGACACGTGCAGTTCTCCCACTACCAGTACTTTGACGAGCTGATGCGCAAGGCTCTCGGAGCCGAAGGCTGGCTGCACCACCAGCGCGAGAGCTGGGCGTGGATGGAGGAGAGATTCGTTCCCTATCCCGTGCAGAATAACATCCGCTATCTCAGCAAGCCGACGATGTGGAAGTGCCTGGAAGGCATGGTGGAGCTGTATAAGAATCCGGGCGCAAAAGCCCCTCGCGATTTCCACGACTGGATTCTCGCCACTTTCGGGCGCGGCTTCGCCGATGTGTTCATGCTGCCCTACAACTTCAAAGTGTGGGCGCATCCCCCGGCTCAGATGAACTACCAATGGGTGGGCGAACGCGTGGCGGTGGTGGATCTGCAGCGCGTATTGGGCAACGTGATCCACGAGCGCGACGATCTCTCCTGGGGGCCGAACAATACCTTCCAGTTTCCCAAAGAGGGCGGCACGGGCGCGATCTGGAATAGCGTGGCGAAGCTGGTGGGACATGAACACATCAAGCTCAAGACGCGCGTTACCCGCATCGACGCCAAGAAGAAAATCGCCTACACCGACAAGGGTGAGTTCCAGTACGAAAAGCTACTGAATACAATGCCGCTCGATCGCCTCGTGTCCATAATCGACGGTGCGGATCCCGCGCTCAAGACCGCGGCCTCTCAGCTGAAGCGCTCCACCTCCCAC
Source organism: Bdellovibrionota bacterium (assembly GCA_036559405.1). Lineage (GTDB taxonomy): Bacteria > Bdellovibrionota > UBA1018 > CAIPTA01 > CAIPTA01 > JAKFYM01. The sequence goes on along the minus strand of DATBTF010000002.1, from coordinate 1,544 downwards.
ATCGTCGGAATCGGCATGAAGGGCAAGCCGCCCGAACACCTGCGCACGAAGTGCTGGATGTATTTCCCCGAAGGGAACTGCCCCTTTTATCGCACCACAGTGTTCTCCAACTACAGCCCGCAGAACGTTCCGTCCGGGGGCTACTGGTCGCTGATGACCGAGACCAGCGAGTCCACCGAGAAAGCTGTGAGCCGCGCCACGCTCGTCGAGGATACCGTGAAGGGCGCTCGCGCCACCAAGCTCATCCCCGAAGGCACCGAGATCGTATCGACCTGGATGTATTCCGCCGAGTACGGCTACCCTACTCCATCGCTCGAGCGGGATAAGGCGTTGGCGGCAATATTGCCCGCGCTGGACAAGCTCGATGTATTTTCGCGCGGCCGATTCGGCGCCTGGAAATATGAAGTGAGCAACCAAGACCACAGCTGCATGCAGGGTGTGGAGTGGGTGAACATGGTCAAGCTCGGCATTCCCGAGCTAACGCTCCCCTTTCCCAATACCGCGAACGCCAACTGGGGTAAGCGTTGATCCCCTTCGAGCTCGATATACTCGAAAACGCGCATCGTTACCAAAAATGGATCGTCGACGCCGTGAAGCCACATTTAGGCAAACGTGTGCTTGAATTGGGCTCGGGCATCGGCAATATGTCGAGATATTTACCCGTGTGTGATCGCCTGGTGCTGAGCGAAGCCGACGCAGGCCTGGCTCGGATCCTCGAAGCACGCGTTCCCGCGCAGCAGGGCCTGTCTGTTGCACATGTAGATCCTAGCCGCTCCATGGCTTCCACCTTCGCTCATGAGAATCTTGACACTGTCGTCTCATTCAATGTGCTCGAACACGTGCTCGACGATGGGGCCATGATTCGGGACTTGCTTGCGATGCTGACAGCCAGCAAGGCGCCCGGCCCCAAGCGGCTCGTCTCGTTCGTACCTGCCCACCAATGGGCCTTCGGGGAAGTGGACAAAGCATTCGGACATTATCGCAGGTACTCGGAGGCGTCGTACAGGGCGCTCCTCCAGCAAGCTGGAATCACTGACTTCGGGTCGGATCGTTACGATTACACCTTCATGAACCTTCCCGGCTTGCTTGGCTGGTGCTTAAATGGACGGATACTGAAGCGCACATCCATCGGCAGGGGCACAGTGCAAAATTTCGAGACTCTGTGCCCACTGATTCGCCCCATCGATGACTTCCTCCATAAAACCTTGCGCCTGCCCCTGGGCAATTCTCTGCTCACTGTGTATCGGGTTTAGTCCGCGCCTTCGGATTAATATCCCCCGCTCCCCTGTACCTTCGCTCACCTGGACGCGCCGGTACCTTCGCTCACATCGGGATTGCGTACCACCTGTACAAATTACTTACCGCTTCGCAGGCGTTGTGAGCGAAGGTACAACACCTTACGCAATTGGGACGGTGGCATGTATTTGGCATCGCAGACGACCCATGACTGCGCGCTCCGAAAGACTAAAACGGCTCGAAAAGGTACGCCGAGATCCAACTGCCTTTGGTGGGGAACTGTGTACAACCCGAAGTAGTCGACTGCG
>DATBTF010000001.1:0-7266 GCA_036559405.1 Bdellovibrionota bacterium | reverse complement strand
AGGCGTTGTTTGGTGTAGTCGTAGTTACGCTCAGCGCTGCCATAGAACCCGCTCTGTGCGCCTACCCTGGCCACTGCCCCGTTGCGTCCGCCCACGAGCGCTTTCTCCGCCTGGGCCGTTACGCGGAGGACCTCCTCCTCGAAGCCGCTTCCACACTGGATTGCGGCGGCGCTGAGAATGGTTTCGTTGACGAAGCAGGAGTTGGCGGCTTTGAGGAGGTAGGAGTCGGAATACTTGCAGAAATCCGCGGCCCGGGCCGCCGGCGAAAGCGCCAGCAGGCCAGCGAGCGAAACTGCCTTCTGCAACCTGTGCATGCCCGCCACTCCTTACTGCCCGAGCGCGCGCCTAATGATGTCGTTGGTGGTCTCGTTCCGCTGCCTGGCGCGTATGGCCCGGCGCGTGGCGAGTTCGCGCTGGTAGGCCTGGCTCTGGATTTTTTTCCTATAGGCGTCGTTGCGGGCACTGGCATTGGCGCTGGCGCTAGGAGCGGGCTTCGGCTTGGCCACGGGCGCCGGCGGAGGAGCAGGCTCAGGCTCAGGTGCCGCTGCGGACGTTATCGGGTTGTCCTTGGTCACCTCTTCGGCGAGAGCGGGAGGCGCCGGAGGCTCGGGAGCCGCAGGAGACTCGGGAGGGGGAGGGAGCGGCGCAGGCGCCGGAGAGGCCGTGCTCACAAATGCCCCCTTGCCGATGCTCTTAATGCCCGCCGAGCAGTTGCCGTGGCTTGCGTACATCACGGTCCTGTCGCCCCAGAAACGCTTGCCCCAGTTGTCGTCGATGTGCACGTCGCAACTGCCGCCGCCGCAGCCCTCGTGGATCACCCCGCCGCCCGCCTTGAGCAGCGGCATCACGGAGACGAGTGCGTCGCAGGTGGCGCGGGTGAGCTTGGCGCCGCCCTTGATCTGCAGATCGAGGGCCGCACCGTAAATGTGGGCGGACATATTGCGCCCGGAGGCGGGTCCGGCCTGCACCCCGCTGGCGATCTTCGCACGCTGGCCGGCAGCCGAGCGATATCCTGAGGTGACGAGCACCTTGCCGTAAGGCTTCATCTTGATCGCGTAGGCCTTTGCGGCCTCGAGCACCTGCGGGGCTTCGGAGATCTTTGAAAGATCCACTCCGGGCATCACGCAGAGGTTTTCGAACTCCTTCTGGCAGCCCGCGCGGGCAGAGGCTGGAAGCGCCAGCAGGGCCAGAAGAAAGAGGGTGGTTTTGTCTTTAAAGAACGGCATTCTTACCTACGCTTTTCCAGGGAAAGCTCCCAGCTTCCCTTTCTCTCGATCGGCGCAAACGGCGGTTTTCTGTACGGGAAAGTGGGGGATGTATCCCGGGGGATACAGGCGCAGGCCTAAGTAGAGGCCTGCCGGAAGGTTAACTCAAGGCTTTATCGAGCTCCAGCCGCCGGCACCATAGTAAAGCCGCGTGCCCTCGCCGGAAGTCTGTACGCCATCTTTCGACATCCTTACGTAGTAAGGTGTGCCATCAGAATCGAAACCCGCCTGCTGAAAGTAAGCCCCCGATGCCTTATCCCCAGGCATCTGGATTCTTTGCGAGGGGTTATCGGCGAACTTGCGTACGAATCCGCCTTTGGGTGGCGTGTTGGTCGCGGGGCCCCCGCGACCGGTCACGTCGCTTCCGTGGGCGTGTTTCTCAGCCGCCGCGGCCATGGCCTCTTTCGAAACTGAGTTCATGTCGTCTTCGCGGTCGCTGGCCGCGAGCGCGCTGCGCACGGCATCGTCACGCCGTTGCTCGGCCCCTTTTTGCACCGCTTCGAGATTGTTGGCCACGTTCTGTACGTTGGGCATCAGCTCCGTTTCCATACGATCGAGGTGCTGCTTCAAGGCCGTGGGCACCTTGCTACAGGCTGCGAGCTTCGCGCGGTCGGCGTTGGGTCCGGCCGCCCGGCGGGCCTTCTGGGCCAGCTGCGCAAGATTCTGCACGGAGTCCCGCAGACCCGGGCAGAAGGAGCGCGCGCCCTTGGTGGGCTGACAAAGCGCTCCCTTCGCTCCCTTCTTTCCCTTCATTTCTTCAAGCTCGTCGCGAGCTTTGGCGGCGCCCTTGCCGAGCTTATCCTGGGTTTCGGCCTCGATACTTTTGAGCCGCCGGATTTCCTTCTGGTATCCCGCCTGGGCCTTAGCGTCGCTGGGAGCCAGGTTTCCGGCCTTGTTCCGGATTGCCTTGTCTGCTTCGGCGGAGCTCTGCTGGTGCTCCCGGCAGAAGTCCTGGGTGTTATGGATTCCCGTGGCAGCCTTCCGGCAGATCTCGGTGGTTTTCTGCTTCAAAGCCTCTACCCCGGCCTGGATCATCGAGGAGCCGTTCATGCTGTTGCGGGTGGCCTGGTTGCAATCATCGATCGCCTTGCGCAACTCCTGGTTTGCTCCCACGCTGAACGCGTCGCCATTCATGCCGCAGATCTGCTCCACCCGGCCGCGCGCCCGGTCCAGGCCGTCTTTGAACGGCTCTTCCCGTCCCCCGCGTTTTACCTTCAGCCCGCCGCAACCGTCGGCGTTCTTGCTCTCCTCGGCGAAAGCCGGAGTCTGCGCCGCGAAGGCCGCAAGTAGCGAACACAGAAGAATGAGTTTGATTCTCTGCATGGGTGTAAACCTCAAGTTATACCTAAAAAATCTTAGAGCAGGCGCCCGAAAAACTATAGGACTCCTATCGGATAATTCCTGATTTTCATTTAGAATTGCGGAATGCCGGGTAAGTCTTTCTACCTTTCCCTTTTTTTTATCGTTGCGATTTACACGGCACTTTCGCTGATCAATATTCACAGTCCCGGTCTCTATTACGATGAGATCCGCCCCATTCCTGCGGCCCTCGGCCTGGCTCCAACAGCTGGTGTGAAGGCGGGTTGGATTCCCTTCGACTACATCTGGCCGCTGAAGAGCGCCTTTTACTATACGCTTTTGAAGGTGCTCCCATTCAGCGTGGAGCTGTTGCGCATTCCCAACGTTCTGTTTTTCTGCTGCGCTCTTCTGTGCCTGGGGATCCTCCTGGCGCAGCAGTTCGGCGCTCTCTTCGCGATCGTAGCCATCGCCTTTCTCGCCCTAAACCCGGGAACGATGTCGTTTGTGCGGGCAGATTTTCTTCCGGCAGGGCCGGCGATTTTTTTGCGCGGCCTGGTCTTCGTGTTCTTTTTCCGGTATCGGCTCGGAAAGCTTACGAGGCGGCAGTTGTGTGGCGCAGGAGCGCTGGTGCTCTCCTGCGCTCTCTATCGCCTTGATTCCTACTGGGAGGTGGGAGGCGTTCTTCTGGCGGCTCTCTGGCTGGAGGTTGCCAGAATGCGGGCGCTCATTCCGGAGGAAAGGCAGTGGAAGCCGATGGGCATCCAAGCCTTGATTCTTCTCCTGCTTCTTTTGATCCCCCTCGCGTTCCTTCGGCAGGGGAGCCTTGGAGTCTTCGCATGGCCCCAGGATTTTTTCGGACGGATTGCGCTGATGGGCTGGTACCTATCACAACTTCTCGAGGGTGCGGCCTTCGTGAAGATGAGTTTGTCCGTAGGGGACCCTACGAACTACTTTGCGGTAGCTGCGATGCTCGCACTGATTTCCTTTCCGCTTTTCCGGAGGAGAGAGGCACGGTTTCGCGGGCCTGCGCTCTTCTGCTGGATCGCCGCGGGTTATGTGTTGGTGCTGATGTTCCTGACCCCCACCGTTCATGCGCCCTGGCATTTTCTAGGTCTGGAGCCATTCGTTTCGCTTGGCGCAGCGGCCGGTGTCTGTGAGCTTCTCCAGATCGTCAAGCGAACGCGGAAGCGAAGCAGCATTTTGGCCGCCTTTTTTCTTGTGAATATTTTTTCCCAATATGCCGCTGTTTATCACTGGCAGCAGGATGTCTATAGGGGAATGGCAGGTCAGATCACCAGCCTCTGGAGCCCGAAGATTTATGAGCTTGCCGACTTCCGAGCAATCCATTTCGGCGATCTTTTTCTCTTTTTAGGCTGGGGTTCCCGGGCGCAGGTGGCGGCGCTGAGCGATACCTACGACACCTCATTCGAGCAGCTGGAAGGGGATCCCCGCGAGGGAGTGCTGCGGAAGCTGGCAGATTCGAATCTGATGGGGACAAACCTCTACGTAGTGGTCTCCTTTTATGACTCCATCCCCCCCGGCTCTCCCTTCCGGGAAATCAACGACCGCTTCGAAGAAATGGTGCGGACTGGGCTGATACAGGCAAAGCTCGAAAAAGAGCTAAGCGATGGGGACCGGCTGCTGTTCCGTGTCTACAAAGTCAGTGCCGTTAGGCAATGAAATGCTTTCGCTTTCGTCCTTTAAATATCCGAAATTCTGGTTTTAAATCTCCTTACATGCAGCTGCACTCGGGAATAGCCAAGCAAAATCGGCGGGAATTTTTAAAGATCTCGGGTGCCCTTGTCCTTGGCGGAACCCTCGCGGGCTGTACCAGCTGGAGTTTTTTGGGGGGCCGCAAATCCCGAGAGCTCATCGTTTTTCCGTCGGATCCAGTGCTCGTGAAGAACGGGCTTTGCTACCTTTACGCCTACGAAAAAACGCAAGGCATGGTCGCCGCCATTCCCATCCCGCTCGAGCTGCCTCACGGCTGCTTCTCCCATCCGCGGGAGCCTCACCGTGTTTACGTGGTGGAGCAGGGAGGACCGCGTGCCTGCGAAGTGAATCTGGAGACGAAAGCCGTGCGGCTTTTCCGCCTTGAAGGGGAATACAACTCCTTTTACGGGCACGGCACCTTTCACGGGGATTTCCTGCTGACTACGGAGGTCGAAGGCGAGGGAAAGCAGGGCAAGGTGACAGTCAGGCGTGCCGATGACTTCAAAGCCGTCGACGTGATCCCATCCTTCGGGCGCCTGCCCCATGACCTGCGCTTGATTGGTGGAAGCAAGGTTCTCGTCGTCGCGAACCACGGGAACGACATCGGCGCCAAGCCAGCCAGGCTGAATTCCTGCGTGTCTTATGTGGACCTGGATTCGAAGAAGCTCCTGCATCGCTGCGAGGTGGAGGAGCTGGACTCTTACGCCAGCCACCTTGAAGTGCTTGCGGGGGATGAGGTGCTGGTGGGCTGTCGTAAGACGGCGCAGAAGCAGGACGAGGCAAGCCGGAAGATTCGTCAGCGCATCGCCGACCCCGCAACCCATATGGAGGCGATGAAAGATGCCTGGCGCACCTTCGAATACCAGCAAGCTCCTCTCTACTGGCTGGGAGCAAAGGGCGAGCGTCTTTCCCATACCGCGGCGGATTTTCTCGGGGGCAGGATGCGCAATACGCTGAGCCTGGCCTATGGCGCGGGAGTGCTCGGGATCACCCACCTGGAAGGGGGGATCGTGAGCTTCTGGGATGTGAAAACCAAGCAGCTGAAAAAGGTGCTAGAGCTGCCTGCGGGGAAGCCGCACGGCATCGGCTATCTGGAGAGCAGCCGGCATTTTGTGATCGGTTTGGTTACCGGCCTTGCGTTCGTGGATGCGGGCACATTGGAGCTGCATCCAGAAGTCATGAAGGCTCCCTTCGGGGTGCATCTGAGAAAGGTTTGGGCGTGAGGATGCAAGCCGCCCATTCCGCCCTATGAACGAGTTCGCGGAATACGGAAAATCCTTCTGCGCGCTGCCCTGGGTGCACACCATGAATCGCCCGCATGGATCCGTGCTGCCCTGCTGTTACAATACCAGCGAGATCAAGAACGAGCGTGGCAGCCCGTTCTACCTCTTCGAAGCATCCTTGGAGGAGATCTGGAACAGCCGGGACTACCGGGATCTGCGGAAAAAAATGCTGAGCGGAGAGCCGATCCCGAGCTGTAGCGCCTGCTATGAGATTGAGGACGCGGGCGGGCTATCCTTCCGTCAGATTTCCAACCGCTGGTGGGATACCCATGGAAAAGCGGAGGTGAAGGAAGCGGTGGAGGAAAGCCGGCGTGCCGACGGGCGCGTGACCCACGATCCGCGCAGTCTCGATCTGCGCCTGGGGAACAGCTGCAATTCAGGCTGCCGTTCCTGCCACCCGATCAACAGCACGTTTCTGGGCAAAGAATGGGAAGAACTCCGCAAGGGTGAGTTCGCCGAGTTCTGGAATGGCCGATACTTCGAGTGGCCCGGTTATGAAAAACTCACCTCGGTGCCGCCATGGTATGAGTCGGAGTCACTCCTTGCCCGGTTGAAGGAGATGCTTCCCCGCCTGAAGGCGCTCTATCTCACAGGAGGCGAGCCGCTGATGGTGAAAGGAAATCACGAACTGCTGCGCGCCTGCGTGGAAGGCGGATTGGCTTCCGGTATCGATCTGATGCTCAATACCAATCTCACTCTCCGCAGCCCCGGTTTCTTTGAAGCCTTCACGCATTTTCGCCAGGTGCAGCTCTTCTGCTCCATCGACGGCCTAGGACCAGTGAACGAATACCTCCGCTATCCTTCGTCGTGGAAAACTGTGGACACCAACCTCCGTAAGATTCTCGAGATTCCGGGCCCCGTGCATGTCACCGTCAATGTGGTGGCACAGTTTCATAATGCCCTCTACCTGGCTGAGCTTCTCCGCTATGTCGAGCAGGTGCGCGAAGAATCAGGGCGCCCTTTGAACTTCAATCTTACCGTCTTGCGCGACCCGGAATGGCTGCAGCTGGGGCTACTTCCGGAAGCTGTGAGAAAGGAAAGTGCCCGACGGCTGAGGGAGTTCACCGCCTCTTCCGTTCTCTATAGTAATGATGAGCTCGCCCGCACAGGGATCGACGGCGTGCTGACACTTCTCTCCGCGGGTCCATGGAAAGGCAGCGAAAGCCTTCTCGGAAAGAACGCCCGCTACACGGCTTTGCTGGATCAATCCCGGGCATCATCTTTGGAAACAGCGCTACCGGAGCTTCAGAGGATGCTGACATGAGCGATACCTTCTGCGTGCTCCCCTGGATCAGCCTGCAGCTCCGTCCCGACGGCACCGTGGGGGCATGTCCGCTCAGCCAGAAACAGCTGCAGGAGCCCGGCGGCAAGGATGCGCTGTATATGTACAAGCATTCGGTGGCGGATGCCCTCCGATCACCCACATTGGCGGAGATCCGGGGCAATCTGCTGGCGGGCGTTCGCGACTCCAACTGCGCGCTCTGCTGGCAGGACGAGGACTGCGGGCGGCGTTCCAAGCGGCAGATCGATAACGAGAGCTACCGCGATCTGAAGGAAAGCATCTTGAATGGCGAGGTACCCGAGCAGCCATACTTCCTCGACATCAGCCCGGGAAATCTTTGCAACCTCAAGTGCCGGATCTGCAGCGGATGGAATTCATCCAAGTGGATTGAAGAGATCGAAGAGATCTACCACGACGACGGACT